>NZ_JACCQC010000002.1:0-528254 GCF_015712225.1 Burkholderia sp. 9775_39
CGGCCTCGGCCGTGATCAGCGCCGCGATCTCCGCGGTGCGCGAGCGCACGATGTCGGCCGCGCGGCGCAGGATCGCCGCGCGATCGTGGCGCGTGAGCGTCGGCCGGTACGCACGCGCGACCGCGAATGCACGGCGCACGTCGTCGAGCGTCGCCTTCGGCACGGTGCCGACCAGCGCGCCGTCGTACGGGTTGCGCACGTCGATCACCGCGTCGCGCCACACGCGCTGCCCGTCGATGCGCAACGCTTCGTGACGCACGTCGGATGCGGGAATCGGCTTCAAAACCGTGCTCATGTCGTCTCCGTTCTCGTGAGGCGTGGTCGTGGCCACGCTGTCGGGCTAGCGCACCACCACCAGCCCTTCGTATTCGAGGCAGCGGCACAACGTCGCCCACGCCGGCGAATCGGGCCATTCGCGCGTCGCGGTGTCGATGCGGATCGGCCGGCCGAATTCGCGCGACGCGCACGCCAGCAGCGTGTGCGCGATGCCGCTGCGTCGGTAGGCCGGTTCGACGTACAGACGAGCGAGCGACGGCGAGCACACCGCGCCGTCGTCGGCGTCGATGCCGAGTTCGCCGATCGCCTCGTCGTCGCGATACGCGACCGCCGTCGCGCGCGCGTCGTCGAACACGATGCGGATCACGCGTGTGCAACGATCCCTGAACACGACGACGTGCATGCCGCCCCTCCGGTGGAAGATGCCGGCGCGCGACGCGCGCACGCCTCCCTGCGCCCGCGTACCGGGGAGTTATCCGGATCGTGCGGGCGCGACGAGTTGAGTATCGTCTTGCCACGTCGACGCGCAGTAGTGCCAGACGCCACATTTCATTGAGTCCACATCCGCGGCGCGACGCGCGTATTCTCGCCACACCGCGCCCTCGCGGGCCTGCGCATCCGCCGCGCGCCGCCTCGCGTGTCCCGTACCGATCACAGGAGGAAGCATGCCGAGTCGTACCCCGACCGCCTTATGGGCCCAGCAGTTCCGGCGGTCGTCGGCGTCGAGCCTGCAGGACCAGATCCGGCGCATGCTGGTGGCCGCGATCCTCGACGGCCAGCTCGCGCCCGATGCGGCGCTGCCGTCGAGCCGCGAGCTCGCCGACCAGCTCGGCGTCGCACGCAACACCGTCGTGCTCGCGTACCAGATGCTCGTCGAAGAGGGCTACCTGATCTCGCGCGAACGCAGCGGGCACTTCGTGAACCCGAAGATGCTCGAAGGCGTGCCCGGCTTCGCGGCCGCCAGGCCCGCCGCGCAAACGGAGGCCGGCGACGACACGCCGGGCCGCCCCGCATGGGACAAACGCATCGCGCATCCGCCGTCGAGGCAGCGCAACATCGTGAAGCCCGCGAACTGGCAGCACTACGAATATCCGTTCATCTACGGGCAATTCGACCAGTCGCTGTTTCCGACCAACGACTGGCGCGAATGCTGCCTGAAGGCGCTGTCGGTGATGGAGATCCGCAACTGGGCGCCCGACCTGATCGAGCGCGACGACGAATCGCTGATCCAGCAGATCCGCACGCGCGTGCTGCCGCGGCGCGGCGTGTTCGCGATGCCCGACGAGATCGTCGTCACGAACGGCTGCCAGCAGGCGCTGTACCTGATCGCGGACCTGCTGTGCGGCAAGCACACGACGGTCGGCTTCGAGAATCCCGGCTATCCGGACGCACGCAACATCTTCGAGAACCGCAACGCGCGGCTGCTGCCGCTGCCCGTCGACGGGCACGGGATCGCGCCCGACTCGCTCGGCAATACGCTGTCGCGCTGCGACTACGTGTACGTGACGCCGAGCCATCAATGCCCGACCACCGCGACGATGCCGGTCGAGCGCCGCCGCGCGCTGCTCGATTGCGCGCAGCAGCACGATTTCGTGATCATCGAGGACGACTACGAGAGCGAGAACACGTTCTCCGGCACGCCGCATCCGGCGCTGAAGAGCCTCGATACGGCCGACCGCGTGATCTACGTCGGCAGCCTGTCGAAGACGTTCGCGCCGGGCCTGCGGCTCGGCTACGTGGTCGGGCCGCGCGAGCTGATCCGCGAGCTGCGCGCGCTGCGGCGGCTGATGGTGCGCCATCCGGTCGCGTATATCCAGCGGGCGTTCGCGACCTTTCTTGCGCTCGGCCATCACGACGCGTTGCTGCGCCGGCTCGCGCATGCGTACAGCGAGCGCTCGCAGGCGCTGATGGCCGCGCTCGATGCGCATCTGCCGGAAGCGCGCCATGTGCCCGTGACGGGCGGCGCGTCGTGCTGGGTCGAGGGGCCGCCGTGGCTCGACGCGGCGCGTCTCGCGGCGGACGCGCAGGAGGCCGGGATCCTGATCGAGCCTGGCGGCGTGTTCTTCATGAACGACGACAGCAATGCGCGCCGCTGTTTCCGGATGGGCTTTTCCGCGATTCCGCTGGAACGGATCGAGCCGGGCGTGCGGGCGCTCGCGCGGTGCGTGCGGGCGCAGAAGCCCGACGCCTGAACGCGGCATCGCGTCAGCCGGTCACGCTCGCCCCTGGCCCAACCGAATCCCCTGAACTGGCGCTACCGCCAAAAACGAGCGCTCACTAACGTGTCGATACCGCGTGCCGCATGCGCATCAGCGCCTCGCGCACCGTCCATCATTCGACAGGAGACACGTTATGTCCGACACGCTTACCGCCCCCGTCACGGCCGCCACGCTCGCGGCTTTTTCCGACGCCTTCAACCGGCATGACGCCCACGCGCTGATGGGCTTCATGACCGAGGACTGCGTGTTCGACGCGGCCGGCGGCCCCGACATTCACGGCACGCGCTTCGTCGGCCGCGACGCGGTGCGCGCCGCGTTCGAAGCCGTGTTCAAGACCTTCCCCGATGCGCACTGGGGCCACGGCCGCCACTACGTGGCCGGCGAACGCGGCGTATCCGAATGGGTGTTCACCGGCACGCACGCGGAAGGCTGGCGCATCGAAGCCGAAGGCTGCGACCTGTTCGAGTTCCGCGACGGGCTGATCGCCGTCAAGCGCGCGTTCCGCAAGGAACGGCCGAAGCAGCCGGCCTGAGCGCGCCGCTCGCGCGCTTTCGGCCGTCCCGCCCCGGGCGCGCATTTTGAAACGAATCATTTCATTTCATTCCACATTCCCCGCCAGCGGGCGGAATGACTTGACCGGCTTTTCCCAGCCAATAGCATCTGGAACAAGACGTTCCGTTAATTGAACAATCGGAGACAACCCATGAGCGAACAATCCACTTCCCTGCGTGCATCGACCAGCGGCCCGCAGGACATGACGCCATCCGAAGCCTTCGTCGAAACCCTCGCGGCCAACGGCGTGACCGACATGTTCGGCATCATGGGCTCCGCGTTCATGGACGCGATGGACATCTTCGCGCCGGCCGGCATCCGCCTGATCCCGGTCGTGCACGAACAGGGCGCCGGCCACATGGCCGACGGCTATGCACGCGTGTCGGGCCGCCACGGCGTCGTGATCGGCCAGAACGGCCCCGGCATCAGCAACTGCGTGACCGCGATCGCGGCCGCGTACTGGGCGCACAGCCCGGTCGTGATCGTCACGCCGGAGGCCGGCACGATGGGCATCGGCCTCGGCGGCTTCCAGGAAGCGAACCAGTTGCCGATGTTCCAGGAATTCACGAAATACCAGGGCCACGTCACGCACCCGGCGCGGATGGCCGAATTCACCGCGCGCTGCTTCGATCGCGCCCAGGCCGAGATGGGCCCGACGCAGCTGAACATTCCGCGCGACTACTTCTACGGCAAGGTCAAGGTCGAGATTCCGCAACCGCGCCGGCTCGATCGCGGCCCCGGCGGCGAACAGAGCCTGAACGACGCGGCCGATCTGATCGCGCAGGCGAAATTCCCGGTGATCATCTCGGGCGGCGGCGTCGTGATGGCCGACGCGATCGAGGAATGCAAGGCGCTCGCCGAACGGCTCGGTGCACCGGTCGTCAACAGCTACCTGCACAACGACTCGTTCCCGGCGAACCATCCGCTGTGGTGCGGCCCGCTCGGCTACCAGGGCTCGAAGGCCGCGATGAAGCTGCTGTCGCGCGCGGACGTCGTGATCGCGCTCGGTTCGCGCCTCGGGCCGTTCGGCACGCTGCCGCAGCACGGGATGGACTACTGGCCGAAGGACGCGAAGATCATCCAGATCGACGCCGACCACAAGATGCTCGGCCTCGTGAAGAAGATCTCGGTCGGCATCTGCGGCGACGCGAAGGCGGCGGCCGTCGCGCTCACGCAGCGCCTCGACGGCCGCACGCTCGCATGCGACGGCTCGCGCGGCGAGCGCGCCGACCAGATCGCGACCGAGAAGGCCGCGTGGGAAAAGGAACTCGACGACTGGACGCACGAGCGTGACGCCTACAGCCTCGACATGATCGAGGAACAGAAGAACGAAAAAACCTTCAACGGCGGGCGCTACCTGCATCCGCGCCAGGTGCTGCGCGAACTCGAAAAGGCGATGCCCGAGGACGTGATGGTGTCGACCGACATCGGCAACATCAACTCGGTCGCGAACAGCTACCTGCGCTTCAACAAGCCGCGCAGCTTCTTCGCGGCGATGAGCTGGGGCAACTGCGGCTACGCGTTCCCGACGATCATCGGTGCGAAGGTCGCCGCGCCGCACCGCCCGGCCGTGTCGTATGCGGGCGACGGCGCGTGGGGCATGAGCCTGATGGAAACGATGACCTGCGTGCGTCACAACATCCCGGTCACGGCCGTGGTGTTCCACAACCGTCAATGGGGCGCGGAGAAGAAGAACCAGGTCGACTTCTACAACCGCCGCTTCGTCGCGGGCGAACTCGACAACCAGAGTTTCGCGGCGATCGCCCGTGCGATGGGCGCCGAAGGGATCACGGTCGACCGTCTGGAGGATGTCGGGCCGGCACTCAAGCGCGCGATCGACATGCAGATGAACGAAGGCAAGACGACGATCATCGAGATCATGTGCACGCGCGAACTCGGCGATCCGTTCCGCCGCGACGCGCTGTCGAAGCCGGTTCGCCTGCTCGACAAGTACAAGGACTACGTGTGATGCCGCGTCGCTGACGCACCCGCGTCCGGCCGTGCCCTCCCCGCACGGCCGGAACCCGGCCGGACGCCGTGCCCCGTGCGGGCCGCCGCATCCGGCCTTTTTTACTTCGAATTCCCGATGAAAGCCCTCGACCGCATTCTCGAATCCGCGCGCCGCCAGCCGATGCGCATCGCGCTGTGCGAAGCCGACGACCCGCGCGTGCTGCAAGCCGCCGCGCGCGCGACACGCGACGGCATCGCCCACATCGTGCTCGTCGGCGACCGTGCGGCCATCCACGCGGCGGCCGCGCGCGACGCGCTCGACCTCGACGGCATGACGCTCGTCGATCCGGCCACCGCCCCGCAACGCGACGCGTATGCCGACGCGCTGCACGCGTTGCGCAAAGCCAAGGGCATGACGGCCGACGCCGCGCGCGACGCGGTGCTCGACCCGCTCTGCCATGCGAACCTGATGGTGCGGCTCGGCGACGCGGACGGCTCGGTCGCGGGCGCCGTGCATGCGACGGCCGACGTGGTGCGCGCGGCGATCCAGCTGATCGGCGTCGATCCGGCGTTCCGGATCGTGTCGAGCTTCTTCCTGATGATGCTGTGCGAGCCGTTCCATACGATCAAGGGCGGGCTGATCTTCTCCGACTGCGCGCTCGTCGTCGATCCGGACGCCGGCCAGCTCGCCGAGATCGCGATGGCCGCCGCCGACAGCGCGCACGCGCTGCTCGGCGAAGCACCACGCGTCGCGATGCTGTCGTTCTCGACGAGCGGCAGCGCGCACCATGCGGCGGTCGACAAGGTGACGGCCGCGACCGCGCGCGTGCGCGAACTGCGCCCGGCGCTCGCGATCGACGGCGACGTGCAGCTCGACGCGGCGATCGTCGCGGAAATCGCCGAGCGCAAGATCGCGCATTCGCAGGTCGGCGGCCACGCGAACGTGCTCGTGTTCCCGAGCCTCGAAGCCGGCAACATCGGCTACAAGCTCGCCGAGCGGATCGGCCGCGCAAAGGCCGTCGGACCGCTGTTGCAGGGCTTGCGCCGGCCTGCGAACGACCTGTCGCGCGGCTGCGGCGCCGACGACGTGTATCACGTGATCGCGGCGACCACCGTGCAGGCGCAAGCGGCCATGCAACGGGCCGCGACCGGCGAGGTCGCACCCGCATGACGGCCGACAAACTGGCGATCCTGATCGCGGTGATCGGCGCCGGCAGCTATTTCCAGACCGTCACGGGCTTCGGCCTCGGGATGATCGTGATGGGCGTGACGAGCGGCTTCGGGCTCGCGCCGCTCGCCACCGTCGCGACGCTGATGAGCGTCGTGTCGCTCGCGAACGGCGCGACCGCGCTGCCGGGCCGGCTGCATCACATCGACTGGCGGGCGGTTGGCGCGGCGACGCTCGGCATCCTGCCGTCGGTCGTCGCCGGCGTGGTGCTGCTCGAATGCCTGAGCCGCTCGGCGGCCGACCTGCTGCAACTGATCCTCGGCGTGGTCGTGCTGTACGGCGGCCTGAGCGCGGCGCTGCGGCCGACGCCGCTGACGGAACGCTCGGACAACCGCAGCTTCTTCGTCAGCGGCATCTTCGGCGGGCTGCTGAGCGGGATGTTCGGCGTGTCGGGGCCGCCGTTGATCTTCCAGTTCTACCGGCAGCCGCTGACGCTCGTGCAGATCCGCTGCGCGCTGATCGTGCTGTTCACGACCACGTCGGCCACGCGGGTGCTGTACAGCGCGTGCGAAGGCCAGCTCGATCGCGACATCTGGCTGCTGGCCGCGCTCGCGACCCCGGTCGTGATGCTGACGACGGTCGCCGGCCGGCACTACCCGCCGCCGCTGTCGCCGGTCGCGCTGCGCCGGCTCGCGTTCGGCGTGCTGATGGCGATCGGCGTCGGGCTGATCGCGACGTCGCTGCCGCCGCTGCTGCATCGCGGCTGACTCCTTCCGGCCTCACCGTCGCGCGCCGATCCAGCCGGCGATTTCGACGAGCCGCTTCATGTCCGGGGGCGATACGAGATCGATCGCGAGCCGGTGCCGGTAGTACGGGCCGAGATCGAGCCCGACGCCGAGCCCGAGCACGTCGACGCGGCCGGCCCCTTCCTGGCGGGCGACCACCTGCTTCAGATGGTTGTCGAGGTAGAACGGATCGTTCGCCAATGCGGTGGCGCCGTCCATCGGGCTGCCATCCGAGATCACGACGAGGATCTTTCTCGCTTCCGGCCGTGCCGCGAGCCGCGCGCACGCCCAGTCGACCGCTTCCCCGTCGATCCCTTCGCGAAACAGGTCGGCCTTGAACAGCGCGGCAATGCCGGCGCGCGCGTGCCGCCAGCGCGTGTCGGCATCCTTGAACACCAGGTGGCCGATTTCGTTGAGGCGCCCCGGATGGCGCGGCTTGCCGCGCGCGAGCCAGTCCAGGCGCGCGCGGCCGCCGTTCCACGCAAGCGTCGTGAAACCCAGCACTTCGGTCGCGAGGCCCGCGGCGTCGCCCGCGCGCGCCAGCGTGTCGACCATCAGCGCGACGCCGTCGATCCACGCCTTCATCGACCCCGAGCAGTCGATCAGGAACGCGAGCGCGCAATCGGCATGCGGCCGCACGCGTTCGAGCCGGAACAGGCGCCGCTCGGCCGGCGAGCTGACGAGTTGCGCGAGCCGGCGGCCGTCGAGGCGGCCGTGTTCCTCGCCGAACGACCAGCCGTCGGCCTGCGGCACGACGAGCGCCGCGCGCAGCACGCGCGCGAGCCGCGTGACGTTGATCCGCTGCGCGGCGACCTGCGCGTCGAGCCGGTCGCGATACTCGCGCAGCAACGCCGCGCGGATCTGCGCGGCCGGCTTGAATTCGCGGTCGTAGCGCGTCGTGTACGCCCGATACGTGGCGCCGCCGCCGTGCAGCACGACGCTGTCGCCGGTCTCCACGAGCGCCGGCAGGTCGATGCCCGTGTCGTCGAAATCGACCCACAGCGAGAAATTCGTCAGCGCGTCGTCCTGCTCGCGCGCGTCTTCCGTCTGCGTTTCGACGACGGCCGCGCGCGCGTCGCGGATCATCGACGCAATGCGCCGCGCCAGCGCCAACGCGTGGCCGGCGAACGCGCGCTGGTCGTGCCGGCAGCGGCGCAGCCCGGCGAGCGCCACGCCGATTTCCGGCACGATCGCCGCGCGCGGCGCTTCGATCAGGTCTTCCGTTTCCTCGAGCACAGGCCAGCCGGTCAGCCGCGACCACGCGATCTGCGCGACCGTGTAGACCAGGATTCCGACATGCGTATCGGCCTGCCCCGACCGGTGAAACGCGCGCGACCAGGTTTCGAAACGATGACGCAGGTTCAGCAGGACGCCGCGCAGCGCGGCCGGCGCGAGCGATTCGCAGCGCAGTTGCTCGAGCATCTCGAACAGCACGCGTTCGACCGGATCGTCGCCGGACAGCGCACGATGCAGGTCGGCATCGGAGTGCTGGATGCGCAACGCCGCGCCGTCGGCCGCGCCGCGCCACGACGCGAGATCGTCGTCGGCGGCCTGCGCGCGCAGGTGCGGCGCATGGATCGGCAGCGGCCGCAGGTCGCGGCACACGCGGCCCGCACGGTAATGCAGCGCCGCATCGCGCGTCAGCGCCCGCACGGTCGACGCGCCCAGCGCTTCGCGCGCGGCGGCACGGCGCGCCGCGTCGCGATCGGCGCTCACCGCCCCGCTCCCGGCTCGCCGCCGCCGGCGCGCGACGCGACCGCCAGTTCCTCGCCGAAGCAGCGCTGGTAATACTCGGCGACGACCGGCCGCTCGGCGTCGTCGCACTTGTTCAGGAACGTCAGCCGGAACGCGAGCGCCGGATCGCGGAAGATCTGGCAGTTCTCGGCCCAGTTGATCACCGTGCGCGGCGACATCAGCGTCGACAGATCGCCGGTCGCGAAACCGTTGCGCGTCAGCTCGGCCAGGCTCACCATCGATTCGAGCAGCGGGCGGCCGGCTTCGTCCGCGAGTGCCGGCACGCGTGCGCGCACGATGCCGATCTCCTCGTCGCGCGGCAGGTAGTCGAGCGTCGCGACCACGTTCCAGCGGTCCATCTGCGCGTGGTTGAGCATCTGCGTGCCGTGGTAGAGCCCGTTCAGGTTGCCGAGCCCGACCGTGTTCGCGGTCGCGAACAGCCGGAACGACGGATGCGGATGGATCACGCGATTCTGGTCGAGCAGCGTGAACTTGCCGTCGCGCTCCAGGATCCGCTGGATCACGAACATCACGTCGGGCCGCCCCGCATCGTATTCGTCGAAGATCAGCGCGACCGGACGCTGCAGCGCCCACGGCACGATCCCTTCCTGGAACTCGGTCACCTGCACGTCGTCGCGCACGACGATCGCGTCCTTGCCGACGAGGTCGAGCCGGCTGATGTGACCGTCGAGGTTCACGCGCACGCACGGCCAGTTCAGCCGCGCCGCGACCTGCTCGATATGGGTCGACTTGCCGGTGCCGTGCATCCCCTGCACGAGCACGCGGCGGTTGCGCGCGAAGCCCGCGAGAATCGCGAGCGTGACGTCCGGGTTGAAGCGGTACGCGTCGTCGATATCGGGCACGTGATCGTCGCGCGCGCCGAACGCGGGCACCATCAGGTCCGAGTCGAAACCGAACCGTTCGCGGACCGACACCATGCAGTCCGGCTTGTTCGTTACCCCATCCATCGCGTGGCGCTCCTGTCGTTGCCTGTTACGCAGGCGTCGATGGCGCCTGCGTCGATCCTGTTGACGGAACGATGCGTTCCGCTGCCGAAAATGCGGGCCGGGTTGCCGGCCCCCGCCGCCCCGTGCGGCCAGCCTGCCGGACCGTTCGGTACAATGGCCGCAGTCCAGTTTCCGGAACGCCCGACATGCTGCCCGCGGATACGCCCACGCTGCGCGCCTTCGCGCTGCTCGAACATCTCGTCCAGGCCGGCGACGCCGTGTCGCTCGCCGATCTCGCGCGCGACGTCGATATCCCGAAGGCCTCGCTGCACCGGATGCTCGCGTCGCTCGAAGCCGGCGGGCTCGTGATCCGCGAGCCGGGCCGCAAGAACGCGTATGCGGTCGGCCCGCGCCTCGCGCGGCTCGGCACCGGCGTGATGCTGCACGCGGGCACGCGCCGGCTGCGCCATGCGATCCTCGAACGGCTCGTCGCCGACCTCGCCGAGACCTGCAACCTGACCGCCCTGCACGACACGGAAGTCGTCTATCTCGACCGCGTGGAAGCCGACTGGCCGCTGCGGCTCGACCTGAAACCCGGCTCGCGCGTGCCCGCTTACTGCAGCGCCAGCGGCAAGCTGCTGCTCGCGCTGCTGCCGCGCGACGAACGCGCGGCGCTGGTGCGCACGATGGCGCTGCCGCGCCATACGCCGAACACGATCTCCGACCCGGAACTGCTCGAAGCCGAACTCGACCGCACCGCGCACAAGGGCATCGCGATCGACAACGAGGAATTCGTCGCGGGGATCGTCTGCATCGCGGCGCCGGTGCTCGACGACGACGGCGCGTGCATCGCCGCGGTCGCCGTCCATGCGCCGGTGTCGCGCGCGCCGCTGTCGCGGCTGCTCGACCACGTGCCGCGGCTGCAGGAAGCGGCCCGCGCGCTCGCGAAGACCTTCTAGTGCCGCGCGGCGGCGCGCCGGCCGCGTCATGACGCGCGCTGGTAGTAGAGGTTCTGCGGATGCCGCGCATCCGCGAAGAAGAACCAGCGTTCCGCCACCAGCCCCGCGTACTGGATCACGAACGCCGCGCCGATCGCGACGGCCGCCGCGATCGAGGTCGGCGCGAGCGCGCCGGCGCCGGTCAGCACGAACGGCACCGCGAATGCGCCGATCAGGAAGCCGGCCTTCACCGCGCGCAGCGTGCCGTTGCCCTGCCCGTGAAAGAACTCCTTCGTGTTGAACGCGCTGGCCGTGAAGCCGCGCGACTTCTGTTCGACCTTCGCGTGACGAATCCCCGTCGCGCTCTGCACGGTCGACTTCGGCCGCAGCCGTGCATTGCGTGCGAGCAACGCGAGCCGCGCCACGCCGCCCGCGAACGTCAGCACGCAGGCGGCCGCCGCGAGCCGGCCGACCAGCGCCGGCGCGAGCCACGCGGCGCAGGCCGTCGCGAGCGTGCAGCCCGATGCGCAGCCGAGCAGCACGAAGTTCACGAGCGTCAGCGGGCTCGCCCATTCCTGCAGGAAGCGCAGGCACGCGTAGATCATCGCCGTGCAGACGAACAGCGCGACGCTCGCGAGCGCGCCCGCCGCACCGATCAGCAGCGTGCCGGGCCACGCGAACAGATGCGCCGCGCCATACGCGAACGCGCAGGCGAGAAACACCGGCAGCGCGATGCACTCGCGCGACAGCCACGACGTACGCCACATCGCGATCGCGCGCCACGCGCGCTCCGGGTGGCCGAGATGAAAGAACGACGCGAACAGGCCGAGCACGCCGAGTGCGACCGACAGCGCGGCCCCGGTCACGTAGAACGGGGCGGCGACGTCAACGCCGGCCAGCCGCGCCAGCGCCTCGACGATCACGAGCGTCAGCAGCAGGCCCTGTGCGGCGCCGCACAGCGTGGTGAGAAAAACGACCGAAAAGGCTGGGCGCATGGAAACTCCGTCTGTGTCTGAATGAAATGCGCGTCGCTCAGCGCGGGGTCGCCAGCGACACGAGATCGATGTCGCCGCGCGCCGCGCGGGCCTCGAACGAATCGTCGTCGCGCCCGTTCGATGCGCTGCCGCACCCGCCGCTGCTGCCGCATCCGCACGATGCTTCGGTCTTCACGCGCGGCAGGTAATGGTTCGACGGCCGCGTGCCCCACTCGGGCATCAGCGCATAGCCGCCGCGGTCGCGGATCGCGCGCGACACGTCCGATTCCGGGTCGTGCACGTCGCCGAACAGCCGTGCCGACGTCGGGCACGCGAGCACGCAGGCCGGCTTGCGATCGCGCTCCGGCAGCGCTTCGTTGTCGATGCGGTCCGCGCACAGCGTGCACTTCGTCATCTCCTTGCGGCCTTCGTCGAGTTCGCGCGCGCCGTACGGACATGCCCACGCGCAGTACTTGCAGCCGATGCACTTGTCGTAGTCGACCAGCACGATGCCGTCCGACTTGCGCTTGAAGCTCGCGCCGGTCGGACAAACGGGCACGCACGGCGGGTCCTCGCAGTGCAGGCACGACTTCGGGAAGTGGATCGTGTCCGTCATCGGGAACACGCCGGCCTCGTAGGTCTGCACGCGGTTGAAGAACGTGCCGGACGGATCGTCGTCGTACGGACGCAGATCGGCAAGGCTGCCGGCTTCGCCGGACGTGTTCCATTCCTTGCAGCTCGTCACGCAGGCATGGCAGCCGACGCACACGTTCAGGTCGATGACGAGGGCCATCTGGGTCATGGTTGCGCTCCTTCGCTTAGCGATCGTCGGACTTCGGGCCCGCCGGCGCCGCACGCCGCAGCCGCGCGGCGAATGCGCCGGTTCCCGCGAAATACGCCTGCACGCGTTGCAGCACGCGCGGCGTGCCCGGCAGCGCCGGCATCGGCGCGAACTGCGGCAGCGTGGTCGCCGCATCCGCTTCGGCCGGGTAGATCCGCACCTGCACGTCGTACCAGCCGGCCTGCCCGGTCACCGGATCGGAATTCGACAGCCGCGCACCGCCGCGGGCCGCGTCGGGCAACTCGTCGGTGATCACGTGATTGAGCAGGAAGCCGCGCTGCGATTCGCCCGCGTGGGGGCCGAGGTTCCACGCGCCGGCCGCCTTGCCGATCGCGTTCCAGGTCCACACGGTGCCGGGCTCGACCGCCTCGCTGTAGCGCGCGCGGCAGCGCACCTTGCCCCACGGCGATTCGACGTAGATCCATGCGCCGTCGTCGATCTGCTGCGCGGCGGCCGTCACCGGGTTCACGAACAGGTGGTTCTCGCCGTGGATCTGCCGCAGCCACGCGTTCTGCGAATCCCACGAGTGATACATCGCCATCGGCCGCTGCGTGATCGCCGCGAGCGGATAGCGGTTCGCATCGGTCAGCCCGCTTTCGAGCGACGGATGCCAGAACGGCAACGGGTCGAAGTAACGCGCGATGCGTTCGCGCAGATGATCCGGCGGCTGGCGGCCCGACGTGCGGCCCTGCGCGGCGAGCCGGAATTTCTGCATCACGTCCGAGTAGAGCTGGATCACGATCGGCACGCCGAACTTGCGCATCCCGTTGTCGACCGCCCACTGCATGTATGGCCCGTTGCAGTTGCGCATGTACTGCAGCGATTCCGGCAACCGGTGGTGGTACACGCAGTCGTTCTCCGCATAGCGTTTCCACTGGTCGGGGTTCGGCTCGCCGACGACGGCCTTCTCGCCGTCCTTGCCGCGCCAGCCGATCAGGAAGCCGGTGCCCGAATCCGGCGCGGTCTGGAAATTGACGACGAAATCCGGATAGTCGCGGTACTTGCGCTGCCCGTCCGGCGTCGTGAAGGCCGGAAACTTCAGCCGGCTCGCCAGCTCGATCAGCACTTCCTGGAACGGCTTGCACTCGCCGGTCGGCGGCACGACGGGCACGCGCACCGAATCGACCGGCCCGTCGAATTCGGAGATCGGCCGGTCGAGCACCGACATCACGTCGTGCCGTTCGAGGTAGGTCGTGTCGGGCAGGATCAGGTCGGCGAACGCGGTCATCTCCGACGCGAACGCATCGCACACGACCAGGAACGGAATCCGGTATTCGCCGTCGGCGCGCTTGTCGACCAGCATCTTGCGCACTTCCGTCGTATTCATCGACGAATTCCACGCCATGTTGGCCATGAAGATCAGCAGCGTATCGATCGGATAGGGATCGCCGCGCCATGCATTGGTGATCACCGAATGCATCAGCCCGTGCACCGCGAGCGGGTATTCCCACGAGAACGCCTTGTCGAGCCGCGCGGGCGTGCCGTCCGGATGGACGAACAGGTCCTCGGGGCCGGCCGGCCAGCCGAGCGGGCCGCTCGCGAGCGGCGTGTTCGGCTTGATCTGGTCGGGATCGTTCGGCGGTTTCGCCGACGGCGGCACCGCGCGCGGATACGGCGCCTTGTGGCGAAAGCCGCCCGGCCGGTCGATCGTGCCGAGCAGCGACATCAGCACCGCGAGCGCACGGATCGTCTGGAAGCCGTTCGAATGCGCGGCCAGCCCGCGCATCGCGTGGAACGCGATCGGCACGCCCTTCACCGATTCGTGCGCCTGGCCCCACGAATCGGTCCAGCGCACCGGCAGCTCGATCGCCTGCTCGCGCGCGACCGTCTCCATCTCGCGGGCAAGGCGGCGGATCGTGTCGGCCGCGATGCCGGTGATGTCGGCCGCCCATTCGGGCGTGCAAGCGGCCACCTGTTCGCGCAGCAGCGTGAACGACGGCGCGACCGGCGTGCCGTCATCGAGCGTATAGCGGCCGTCGAGCGCCGGCTCCGCGCCATCCGTGTGGTGCAGCACCGCGCGGTTCGTCTTCGTGTCCCACCACATCCGGTTCTGCGGATACAGCGGGTTGACCTCCGGCGCGTCGGCGTCGCGCACGAACAGCCCGAACGTGTCGGCGCCGTCGCGCCGGTCGACCAGTTCCGCCGCGTTCGTGAAGCGCGACACGAATTCGTGGTCGAACGCATCGCGCGCGATCAACTCGTGCATCAGCGCCATGAACAGCGCGCCGTCGGTGCCGGGGCGGATCGGAATCCATTCGTCGGCGATCGCCGCGTAACCGGTGCGCACCGGATTGATCGCGATGAAGCGGCCGCCCGCGCGCTTGAACTTGCCGAGCGCGATCTTCAGCGGATTCGAATGGTGATCCTCCGCGGTGCCGATCATGAAGAACAGCTTCGCGTGGTCGAGATCGGGGCCGCCGAACTCCCAGAACGAGCCGCCGATCGTGTAGATCATCCCGGCCGCCATGTTCGCGGAGCAGAACCCGCCGTGCGCCGCATAGTTCGGCGTACCGAACTGTTTCGCGAACAGGCCCGTGAGCGCCTGCATCTGGTCGCGGCCCGTGAACAGCGCGAAACGCTTCGGATCGGTCGCGCGCAGGTGCGACAGGCGCTTTTCGAGCACGTTGAACGCGACCTCCCACGACACCGGCTCGAACTGCGCATCGCCGCGCTCCGCGCCCGGCTTGCGCATCAGCGGCTGCGTGAGCCGCGCGGGCGAGTACTGCTTCATGATCCCCGACGAACCTTTCGCGCAGATGACGCCCTGGTTCAGCGGATGGTGCGGATTGCCGTCGATATAGCGTACTTCGCCGTCGCGCAGGTGTACGCGGATGCCGCAGCGGCATGCGCACATGTAGCAGGTCGTCGTCTTGATCTCGGCCTGCTCGTCGCGCTCGCGTGCCCGATGTTCCATCGTCTGTCCTCGTTCGCGGATGACGGTGCGCGTCGTTGCCGCGCACCGGTGAATCGGTTCATCCATGCTATGCCGGCCGGCGCCCGACATAAAGTCGCATCCTCTGATCGGTGCTATCGGTCGGCCCGATAGTTGCGCCGGCTCCCCCGCGGGCCGCATGCGCGAAGGCCCGGCGCATGCACCGGGCCTTCGGTGTCATGCGGTGCCGCCCGTCAACGCGGCGGATACGCGAGCAGTTCGCTGTCGTCGAGATGCTCGCGGCGGCCGCGGCGCGTCAGCCCGTACGCGACCACGAGTACGCCGAGGCTCGCGACGCCGAGCCAGAGCGGCTTGCGCTGATCCGGGATGAACGCCATCGCGACGAGGATGCCGACCATGCCGATGATCGCGACCCAGGTCAGGTACGGGTACGCCCACATCTTCACGCGCAGCTTGCTGGCGGCGACCGGGTCCAGACGCTTGCGCAGGCGCAGTTGCGAGAACGCGATCAGCACGTACACGAACAATGCGACGGTGCCGTACGAATTGACGAGGAACGCGAACACGGTATCGGGCGACACGTACGACATCACGACCGACACGTAGCCGAACACCGTGCCGAGCAGGATCGCGCGCACCGGCACGCCGCGCTTGTTGACCTTCGCGAGCGCGGCCGGCGCGTCGCCGTGGCGGGTCAGCGCGAACAGCATCCGCGAGGCCGCATAGAGGCCCGAGTTGAGCGCGGACAGCACGGCGGTCAGCACGATCGCGTTCATCACGTTGGCGGCGGCCGGCAGGCCCATCACTTCCAGCGCGCTCACGTACGGCGTGGCCATCTGCGCGGAATTCCACGGCACCAGCGCGACGACGAGCGCGACCGAGCCGACGTAGAACACCAGCACGCGGGTGATCACCGAGTTGGTTGCCTTCGCAACCGCCTTGGCCGGCTCCTTCGCCTCGGCCGCCGCGATCGTTACGATTTCCGCGCCGAAGTAGAACCCGGTGGCCGCGACCGCCCCGCTCATCACCGGCCCGATGCCGAGCGGCATGAAGCCGCCGTGACCGAGCAGCGTCGGCAGCACGGCCGTCGTGTGCATCGACGCGGGCCACATGCCGAGCACGTAGAGGCCGCCGAGGAACAGGAACACGACGATCGCGCCGACCTTGATCGACGAGAACCAGAATTCGAATTCGCCGTAACTGCCGACCGAGATCAGGTTCGTGAGCGTCAGCACGACCAGCAGCGCGAGACTGATGATCCACGCCGGCGTGTCGGGCAGCCAGAACTGGATCAGCCTGGCGCCCGCGACCGCTTCCAGCGCGACGACGATCACCCAGAAATACCAGTACATCCAGCCGGTCAGGAAGCCCGCCATCCTGCCGGGCCCGCGCCAGTTGCCGAACGCGAGCCGCGCGTACTCGTAGAACGAGCCGACGGCCGGCATCGCGCACGCCATCTCGCCGAGCATCCGCATCACGAGCACGACCAGCCCGCCCGTGATCAGGAACGACAGGATCGCGGCCGGCCCGGTCTGCTGAATCACCACGCCGCTGCCGACGAACAGCCCGGCACCGATCACGCCGCCAAGCGCGATCATCGTCATGTGGCGCTGCTTGAGCCCACACTTCAGGTCACTCTGGTTCATCGAGGGTTGCATGTCTTCTCCATATCCAGTTGTCCGGCGCCGCCCGCGTCACCTTCGGGTGAACGCGGGCGCCGCCGGCGACGGCGCGTGCAGGGGCACCTGCAGCCCCGGCCGCACGGATTTCTGTGGCTTTTATTGTGTCGGGTTGCCCGGCGCGCGCGGTCTTGCGTCGCGCCGGGTGGTGCGCCCCGCGCTCAGGGCTTTTCGTCGTTCCTGAAGTACGACAGGTAGAGCATCCGCTGCCCGATACGCCGGAACGGCGCGAACGGGTGACCGGGCAGCGGCGACGTGAAGATCGGCAGCGTCTGGCGTGCGCCCTTCCCCGCGATCTGCTCGGCGAGCCGACGGCCGGCCTGCTGCGAATACGACACGCCGTTGCCGCCGTAGCCAAGCGCGTAGTACACGGATTGCCGCGGATCGGGCTGGCACACGCGCGGCATCATGTCGTGACTCACGTCGACCCAGCCCCACCACGAGTAATCGATCTCGACGCCGCGCAGCGCCGGAAACTTGCGCACCATGCCTTCCTTCAGCAAATCGAGGTGGCGCGGGTTCGGCGCATCGTCGCCGGTGATCGCGCTGCGGCTGCCGATCTGCAGCCGGCGATCGGGCAGGAAACGATAGTAGAAGCGCAGCGTGCGCGTGTCGGTCAGCACCTGCGTCGTGCGGAAGTTGCATGCATCGATCTCGGTGTCGGTCAGCGGCCGCGTGACCATCGAATTCGACAGGATCGGCATCACCTTGCTGCGCAGCGACGGATGCAGCGTCTGCGCGGTGTACGCGCCGGTCGCGATGCCGACCGCGCGAGCCCGCACCACGCCGCCCGGCGTGCGCAGGTGGTGCACGCCGTCGATCGTCTCGAAGCCGAGCACGGGGCTGCTCGTATGCACCTTCGCGCCGGCTTCGCGTGCGAGACGCAGGTAGCCGAACGCGAGTTTCAGCGCATGGATGCCGATGCCTTCCGGCTCGTGCAGCGCGCCGGCCGCCTCGTGGTCGTTGATGAATTCGCGGCGGAACGTCTCCGCGCTCAGCAGTTCGGACGGATAGCCGAACACGTCCTTCCACACCTTCGCCTCGGCCGCGAGCTTCGCCATGATGCGCGGGCGATGCGCGATCAGGAAATGGCCGCCCGGCTGCGGATCGCAGTCGATTTCCGATACGAGCGACTTGAAGTGCTCGAAGCCTTCGAGAATCTCGTCGTGCATCTTCAGCGCGACGTCCTTGCCCCAGCGCTCGATCCACTGCGAGCGCGACAGCCGGCCCGACGCGTTCTGCCCCTGCCCGCCGTTGCGGCTGCTGCAGCCCCAGCTGGTGCGGTTGGCCTCGAGCACGACGGCCTTGATGCCGTGATCCCGCGCGAGGCACAGCGCGGTCGCGAGGCCCGTATAGCCGGCGCCGATGATCGCGACGTCGACGTCGAGATCGCGCGTGACGGGGCCGTCGTCGGCCGGCGGAGTGCCGGCCGTCGCGACCCAGTAGGTCGGCGCGTATTGCTTGCCGCAGCCGGGTCCCGGCGACACGAGCGGATCGTAGGTCGGGTCGTAACGCGTGTCGTTCGGCCGGCCGCCGGCGAAGCCGCTCGTGGTGCGTTCGATGGAAGGGGTCGACATGGTCAGCCCTCCGTTGCGGGCATGCCCGTTGCGCCGCAACCGGCGCGCGAGGCGATTCGACTGACTGATGCGGGGCGCGTGTCCGCCGCGCGGGCGGATGCTGCCGACTGCCTGTTGGTCATGCCTGTCTCCTGATCGTTCTCTTCGGGTCGATCGTGTGCAGATGCTTCCATGCGGCGATCTGTCGAGGAAAGTGTAGGCAGGCCGATTTACCGCAGGTAGGGCCAGTGGGCCGGATTCGCTTGGACCAGCGCCTGGGCCGGCAGTCGGGCCAGCGCGCCGGCCGCCGGGCGGCCGGCAACGCGGGGCGACCGGTGGCGCGCGGCAAGCGCGAACGCGAGGCCGCCGGCGCCCCGGCGCCGATACGACCCCGCACACCGCCGCCCGCCCGGCGCGGGCGTCACGTCGCGCGTACCGCGACGCCGGCCATGCCGCCGCGCTTCTCGATCGCCCGCGCGGACACGATCGACAGGAGTGCAGACAACATCACGTAAACCCCGACGAGCCACGGCGCGCCGCCGTTCGCACGCAGCAGCGCGGTCGCGACGATCGGCGTGAGGCCGCTCGCGAAGATGCCCGACACCTGGTAGACGAACGAAATGCCCGTGTAACGCACGTTCGCGTCGAACAGCTCCGCGAACAGCGCGGCCTCCGGCCCGTACGCCATCGCATAGAAGATCCCGAACGGAATCACCAGCGCGAGCCACACGGCGAGCAGGTTCGTCGACTGCGTCTGCAGCAGCCAGAACGCGGGCAGCACCGACAGCCCGCACAGCGTCGCGCCCCACCGGTACACGCGCGCACGGCCGAGCCGGTCCGACAGGCTGCCGAACACGGGGATGAACCCGCACATCACGACGGCCGCGCTCATCACGCCGAGCAGCGCGTCGCCGCGCGAGATCGACAGGTTGCGCGTCATGTAGCCGATCGAGAACACCGCGAACACGTTGAAGAACACGCCGTCGATATAGCGCGCGCCCATCCCGAGCAGGATCGCCTGCCGGTAGTTGCCGAGCAGCTCGACCACCGGCAGCTTCGTGTCGCGCCGCTGACGCTTGAGCGCGACGAACTCGGGCGTGTCGGCCACGCGCGTGCGGATGTAGAAGCCGACCGCGACGAGCAGCAGCGACGCCGCGAACGCGACGCGCCAGCCCCATGCGAGGAACGCGGCGTCCGGCAGCGCGCGCGACAGCCCGGCGACGACGCCGGCCGCGAGACACAGCCCGATCGCGAGACCGATCTGCGGCAGGCTCGCATACAGTCCGCGGCGGTGCGGCGGCGCGTATTCGTATGCCATCAGCACCGCGCCGCCCCACTCGCCGCCGAGGCCGATCCCCTGCAGCACGCGCAGCGTCAGCAGCAGCACGGGCGCCCACATGCCGATTTGCGCGTAGGTCGGCAGGAACGCGACGCCGGCCGTCGACACGCCCATGATCAGCATCGTCAGGATCAGCGCCGACTTGCGCCCGACGCGGTCGCCGAGATGACCGAACAGCAAGCCGCCGAGCGGCCGCGTGACGAAGCCGACCGCGAACGTCGCATACGCGAGCATGGTCGACACGAACGCGTCGCCGGACGGAAAGTACTGCTTGTCGAACACGATGCCGGCGACCACGCCGTACAGGAAAAAGTCGTACCACTCGACGGTCGCGCCGATCACGCTGGCCGCGGCCACGCGTCGGACGACCCGGGAATCGATTGCCATGCGAGCTTCTCCAGGTAAGGATGCGCCGCAACCTGCCCCGACGCCGTGCCGGCGGGGGCATCGATGAGCGCGCGGCGGCCGTCCGGGCGCAGGAGCACGGGCCGCGCGGGCGCTGCGCGCTACGCGAGCGCCTCGGCGGCCGGCGCGACGCTGCGGCCGCGATCGGCCTCGCGCGCGTCCTCGAGGATCATGTCGGACGCCTTCTCGGCGACCATCACGATCGGCACGTTGGTATTGCCCGATACGAGCGTCGGCATGATCGAGCAGTCGACCACGCGCAAGCCGCGCGTCCCATACACGCGTAGCCGCTCGTCGACGACCGCGAGCGGATCGCTCGCGACGCCCATTTTCGCGGTGCCGGACGGATGGAAGATCGTCTGCCCGTACTCGCGGCAGAACTCGAGCAGCTCGTCGTCCGTCTGCGCGTCCGCGCCGGGCCGCACCTCGCGCTTCATCAGCGGCGCCATCGGCTCGGCGGCCGCGACACGGCGCGCGAAGCGCACGCCGGCCACCGTCGTGCGGCGGTCGCGCTCGGTGTCGAGATAGTTCGGCTGGATCGACGGCGCGTCGCGCGCATCGTCGGTCCGAATCCGTACGGTCCCGCGCGATTCGGGCCGCAACTGGCAGATCGAGTACGTGCAGCCGGGAAACGGATGCACGCTGCCGCCCGCCGAGTCGGCCGACAGCGTCGAGAAATGGAACTGGATGTCGGGCGTCGCCGATTCGTCCGGCAACGCGCGGCAGAACATCCCGCCCTGGTTGATCCCGATCGCGAGCGGGCCGCCGCGGAACAGCGCCCATTGCAGCCCCATCTTCGCGCGGCCGACCCACGAATGCAGCTCGTCGTTGGTCGTGATCGGCTTCGTCACCTCGTAGATCAGCCGTACCTGCAGATGATCCTGCAGGTTCTCGCCGACGCCCTTCCGATCGGCCACGACCGCAATCCCGTGCCGGTCCAGCAGCGCGGCGGGCCCGACGCCCGACACCTGCAGCAATTGCGGCGACTGCAGCGCGCCGGCCGCGAGGATCACCTCGCGCAGCGCGCGCACCTCGTGCACCTTGCCGTGCTGCACGTAGCGCACGCCGGACGCCTGCGCGCCGTCGAACAGCACCTTCAGCGCCTGCGCGTCGGTCTCGATGTGCAGGTTCGGCCGTCCGCGCGCGGGCTTCAGGTACGCGACCGCGGTCGAGCAGCGCAGGCCGTTGCGCGTCGTCAGCTGGTAGTAGCCGACTCCCTCCTGGTCGCCCGTGTTGAAATCGTCGACCGTGCGCACGCCGAGCCGGTTCGACGCGGCGACGAACGCATCGACGAGTTCGTGCCGCTGCCGGATCGCCGACGCCCACAGCGGGCCGCCGGTGCCGCGCGTCGGGCCTTCGCCGAGCGTGTTGTGTTCGAGCCGCCGGAAATACGGCAGACAGTCGCGCCAGCTCCAGCCGCGATTGCCGAGCGCGGCCCAGTGGTCGTAGTCCTGCTGCTGCCCGCGCACGTAGATCAGCCCGTTGATCGAGCTGCAGCCGCCGAGCGTGCGGCCGCGCGGCCAGTACAGGCGGCGGTTGTGCATGTTCGGATCGGGATCGGTATGAAAGCCCCAGTTGTACACCGGGTGGAACATCGTCTTGCCATAACCGATCGGCACGTGGATCCACATGTAGTTGTCGGCGGGGCCCGCCTCCAGCAGGCACACCGTATGGCGGCCGCCGTCGGACAGCCGGTTGGCGAGGACGCAACCGGCCGATCCTGCGCCGACCACGACATAGTCGAAGCTGCGTGTCATTCCGTGTCTCCGTTCCGGGGTATGCGAAAAAATCCGGTATGTTTTGTCCAAATTTATTGAGCACACGGACCACGTACAAGCCGATTTATTGTCCACGCCGCGAATGTGGTACAAAAACCGTTCAATTCGTTTCATTTCTCTCGCACACACCATCCCGGGACGCACGCCGATCCCGACGGAGGAGACACATGCGCGACACCGCCCCCGCGCCGCCCGACGGCGCGCCCGCCGACGATGCGCGCGTGCTGCGCGCGCTCGCCGTGCTCGAAGCGCTGGCCGCGGCCGGACAGCCGTACACGCTGTCGCAGCTCGCCGCACGGCTGCACATCCCGAAGGCGACGCTGCTGCGCCTGATCGAATCGCTCGAAACGCGCGGCTACGTGATCCACATGCCCGACTCGCGCGGCCACGATCGCGGCATCGCGCTCGGCCCGCGCGCCGCGCAGTTCGCGCTCGCGGCGCTGTCGAACAACACGTTTACGCGCGGTTGCCGGTCGGTGCTGCGCGCGCTCGTCGACGTGCTCGGCGAGACCTGCAACCTCACCGCGCTCGACGGCGACACGGTGCTGTACGTCGAACGCGTCGAGACCATCGAACCGCTGCGGCTCGAGATGCGGCCCGGCATGCGCGTGCCGCTGCATTGCACGGCGAGCGGCAAGCTGTTCCTGTCGCAGATGAATGCGCTGGAGCGCAACGCGCTGCTCGCGCGGCTCACGTTGCAGAAGATGACCTACCGGACGCTGACCGATGCGCAATTGCTCGCGGCCGAGCTCGACCGGCTGGCCGCGCGCGGCGTCGGCATCGACAACGAGGAATTCGTACGCGGAATGGTGGCCGTCGCGGTGCCGGTGAAGGATGCGGCGAGCGGTCGCGTGCTCGCGGCGCTCGCCGTGCATGCACCGACCGCGCGCGCGACGCTCAACGATCTGCTGGAGAACGTGCCGAAGATGCGCGACGCGGCCACGCGGCTCGCGCCGCTGCTGCATGCGACTGAAGGCGCGTCGCCGGGTTGACGCGGCCGCGCGCGCTCGTGCCTGCGCGCGGTCGCGCGCTCATGCGAGGTGGTAGCGCAGCCAGAAGGTTTCGCGGCATGCGTTGTCGAACGTCAGCCGCGACGGATTGATCGGCTGCGCATCGGGATGGCGCAGCACGTCGTAGTCGATCCAGCATTCGGCGCACAGCAGGTCGGACGGCGCGCGGTCCTGCTCGACCGAGCGGCGCACGATCGCGCCGTTGTCGAAACGGTATTCGGTTTCGTCGCGCGTGACCTCGACGTCGTCGTCGGTCCAGCGGTCGTGCGACGTGGCGTGCGACACGATCTGCACCGGGCCGGCGAGCCCGTGGATCGCGGCGACATAGGAGATGAGCTTGTCCATGGCGAGGCGGCGAACTGGCGGATGGCGCGCTTCGCGCCGCGCATGCGGAGCGAAGCGGCCCGAGCGGCGAGTATAGCCGCGGGCCGAAGACCTTGCGGCCGGCGGGGTTTCGCGCGCTACGCGTCCAGCGCGAGCAACGCGAACGTCGCGAGCCAGTGCTCGCCCATGTAATCGCCGGCCACGTGCGCGAGCGCGCTCGCGAGATGCCGGTCGGCCGCGTCGAGCAGCTTCGCGCGCCGCGCATCGCCTTCCGGCAGCGCGCCGGCCAGCGAACGCTGGCACCATGCACGGCTCAGGTTCAGCCCGTCGAGGTGTGCGATCTTGCCGTCGCTGCGATCGCTGACGGTCGCCGGCTCGAACAGCGTCGCCGGCTCGCCGCGCGCGAGGTCGGGCAAAAAGCGCGCGAACCAGCCGTCGAATTCGGCGACCGGCAGCACGCGCCGCATCAGTTCGGCCTCCATCAGCGCGGGCGACAGGAATTCGTCGCCGGACGGCTCCCACGCCTGGCACGCGACGTCGTTCAGGTGCCAGCGCTTCGCGGTATCGACGATCAGCGCCGCGAGCCCGTCGCGCTGCGTATCGCGCGCGAAATCGAGCGCGAGCGCCAGCGCGAACGCGGTGTTGAAGTGCGTGCCGACGCGCAGCGGATAAGTCGCCTTCGGCAGAAAAGTCTCGAAGCGCGACACGAACAGATCGGCCAGCGGCGCCATCGTCTTCGCCCAGCGCGCGGCCTGCGGCAACACGCCCTTCAGCGCGAGCCGCTCGAGCTGCGCGGATAGCGCGAGCAGCCACGCCCAGCCGTACGGCCGCTCGAAGCCGCTGTTGTGCGGCAGCGCGAGATACGCGCGCTCGCCGGCGACGTTCGCGTCGGTGAAATGCGCGTCGACGATCGCGACGATGCGCTCGGCCTCCGGCAATGCCGGGTAGCGTTCGAGCACGCGCAGCACGAGCCAGTAGCCGTGCACGCACGAATGCCAGTCGTAGCTGCCGTAGAAGATCGGGTGCAATGCGCGCGGGCCCTGCACGTCGTGCGGCCCTTCGAGCGCATGCGTGAGCTTGTTCGGATATTCGCGGGTCAGGTGCGCGAGCGCGAGCGACGCGAATTTCGAAGCGAGTTCGGGGGTGAGTCGGTCGGTCATGAGCATCTCTCGTCCATCGAATCAGAAGCGGAATACGAACGCGTACATCAGCAGCGTGTTCACGGCCAGCAGCAGCACGGCCGTCGGCCACTGCGCCTTGATCACGCCGTTCTTGTCCTTCAGTTCGAGCAGCGCCGCGGGCACGATGTTGAAGTTCGCGGCCATCGGCGTCATCAGCGTACCGCAGAAGCCGCTCAGCATCCCGATCGCGCCCATGATCGCCGGATTGCCGTGGAACTGGTGGACGATCAGCGGCAGGCCGATGCCGGCCGTCATCACCGGAAACGCGGCGAAGCCGTTACCCATGATCATCGTGAAGAGCGCCATGCCGACCGTATAGGCCGCGACCACCGCGAACGGCGAATCGATCGGCACCCACTCCTTCACGAGCCCCGACACCACGCCGCCGACGCCCGCCACCGCGAACAATGCGCCGAGCGCCGCGAGCATCTGCGGCAGGATCGCGGCCCAGCCGACCGCGTCCATCGTGTGGCGTGCTTCCTTCAGCGCATGCACGGGCGAATCGCGCAGCATCGCGAGCGCGACGACGAACGCGACGATCGTGCCGAGCACGAGCGAGATCAGCGTCACGCTCTTCGACTCGACGAACGGCACGCTCTTCAACGCGAACGTGCCGATCAGCGTGACGACCGGAATCAGCAGCGCGGGCAGGAACAGCCGGTTGCCGAAGCGCTGCGCGAGCGTCTCGCGCCGCACGGCCGCCGCTTCGCCGGCCTCGTCGGACTGGCCGCGGCCGAGCTTGCCGGAGCCGGCGATCACCGCGAGCGCGATCGCGAGGCAGCCCGTCACGACATGCGGCAGCAGCGCGCCGAACAGGAACGTGACCGCGTAGATCGCCCAGAACGCGAAATTGACGACGCGCCGCGGGTTCGTGCGGTCCGTCAGATTGAAATACGCGAACGCGGCGAACATCAGCCCCGCGAGCGTGTACAGCGATTCGAGGCCGATCATCGCGCGCCCTCCTGCTTCACCAGGCCGAAGCCGCGCGCGAGCCGGCGGTCGAGCAGCGCGAGGCGCGTGCAATGGATCAGCAGCGCGGCGATCGCGGTCGGGATCGCCCACACCGACAGGTGCAGCGGCTCGATGGAGAGGCCGTTCTGTTCGAGAAAGCCCTTGATGAGCAGGATCGACTGGATCGCGATGAAGATGTCCTCGCCGAAAAACACGGCGACGTTGTCGGCGCCCGACGCATGCGCGCGGATCTGCTGGCGCACCGACTCGGGCAGCTCGCCGTGCCGGCTGACCGCGGCGGCCTCGGCCATCGGCGCGATCAGCGGCCGCACCATCTGCGCGTGGCCGCCGAGCGACGTGAGGCCGAGCGCGGCCGTCGCCTGGCGCAGCACGAAGTACAGCATCAGCACGCGGCCCGTGGTGGCCGCCTGCACCCGCGAGATCATCCGCTTCGCCTGCTCCTTGAGCCCGTTGCGCTCGAGCAGCGCGATCACCGGCAGCGTGAGCCAGATCAGCCCCATGTAGCGGTTCTCGGTGAACGCCTTGCCGAACGCGCTGACGATGTCGACGAGATTCAGCCCGCCCGCCAGCCCCGTCGCGAGCCCTGCGATCGTGACCACCAGCAGCGCATTGAAGCGCAGCGCGAAGCCGATCACGACGATCGGCACCCCAATCAGCACCAGCATTTCCCCTCCTTGTGTCTGGACGTGCGGCACGTCGGCCACGCGCGGCCGGCCCGGTTTGCATCGGGCTCGGACGGCGAAATCTAACACGAGACTTTATCGATAAAAAGTCGACAATTTGCCGGTTCGGGTAAACGTTGAAGCCGACGGACACCGTGCCCGCGCCGTGTGTCGGCCACATTTCATCGGACGAATCGGACGGGCCGGCCGGCGCGCGTGGCGCGGGCCCGGGACGCCGACTACACTGAAAGGCATCGGCAACGTACGGGAGAGCCGCCATGATTGACGTATTCCAGACCATCGGCAGCCGCGCGTTCTCCGCCCATCTGGCGAAGGACGGGATGGTGACGCTGATGGAGCAACGCCAGGAAGTCGACCGCGTGACGCTCGCGACCGCCTATGCCGCGCTCGTCGAGGAAGCCGAGCAGGAAGACGACCTGCTCGACGCGACGGTCGAAGGGATGATGCGCGCGCTGATCCAGGGCTACGCGCGCAGCCATTGACGACGCGGCGGCGCGTCCAGCGTGCCGCCGGCGACCCGGTCGCGACCGCTACGCGGCCGGCGTGCCCGCGCCCATGCCGAACCACCGGCCCTCGCGCAGTTGCCGGTAGTCGGCCTGCGTGAAGATTTGCAGCAGATTCGCCACCGCGCCGTGGCTGGCGCGATCGCGCTCCGTCATGAAGGCTTCGACCTCGTCGCGGCCGGCAAACAGGATCGTGCCGAAATAGCGCGCGCGTTCCGCGTCGGAGAGGTTCGTCGCGCTCAACTGGTACGGATGGTGAAGCGCCGCGAACAGGAAGTAGTAGCGCTCGGCGTCGTCGCGCAGCACGCGCACCGCATCGGGTTCGACCGGAAAATCGCGGTAGAACGACGCGTGTCCGCTCTCGATGTAGATCCGGTACAGCAAACGGCCGTCCTGCTCGATCACGATCGGCGCATGCGGGTTGCGGCTGACGAGTACGGTATGGGGCGCGGTCATCCGGCTCCCTCCTTTCTTTTTTGTCGATGCCGGCACGGTAACATGCGGACTTTCACGGCCGGTCCGGGCAGGATCGACGGCCCGCTTGCGGGCAATGCCGCACGGCCATAGAGGAAACGCACTGAAACGGCATCATGCGCACATTTTTCGATTGCCGCCGCCCGCGCCGCATGACAGCATTCGGGCGTCGCCAACCGAAAAGAATGCCGCGCCGTCCGGCCGCCGATGCCGCCCGGCAGCGCCGAACAGGCTACGCCCTTCAATGAACCCGGCCCACCTCCAACACTACGAACCGACCGGAGAATTCCGCTTGTGAACATCGGCATCGTCAACGACCTCCCGCTTGCCGTCGAGGCGATGCGCCGCGCGATCGCGCGACGGCCCGAGCACCGCGTGCTATGGGTCGCGACCGACGGCGCGCAGGCCGTCGAACTGTGCGCCGCGCAGCCGCCCGACATCGTGCTGATGGACCTGATCATGCCGAAATTCGACGGGATCGAAGCGACGCGGCGGATCATGCGCTCCGAACGACCATGCGCGATCCTGATCGTGACGAGCTGCATCGGCGCGAACGCGTGGCGCGTGTTCGAGGCGATGGGCGCCGGCGCGCTCGACGCGGTCGACACGCCGCGGCTCGGCGACGGCGCGGCCGGCGACACGACGAAACTGCTGCTCGCGAAGATCGACCAGATCGGCCGCCTGCTCGACGCGCCGGGCGGCCCGCGCATCGCCGGCACGGCCGCGCGCAACGGCGGCGGCCCGCTGGTCGCGATCGGCGCATCGGCCGGCGGCCCCGGCGCGCTCGCGTCGATCCTCGGCAGCCTGCCCGCCGATTTCAATGCGCCGATCGTGATCGTGCAGCACGTCGATCGCGCGTTCGCCGAAGGCATGGCGCAATGGCTCGACGGCCAGACCCGGCTCGCCGTGCGCGTCGCCCGCGAAGGCGATCGACCGCAGCCGGGCGTCGCGCTGCTCGCCGCGACCGACGATCACCTGCGCATCACGCGCGCCGGCACGCTCGAATACACGCGGGAGCCGGCCGCCACGCCGTATCGTCCGTCGGTCGACGTGTTCTTCAACAGCCTGACCGAGCACTGGCCCGGCCGCGTGATCGGCGTGCTGCTGACGGGGATGGGCCGCGACGGCGCGATCGGCCTGAAGGCGCTGCGGATGAAGGGCTACCATACGATCGCGCAGGACGAGGCGACCAGCGCGGTATACGGGATGCCGAAGGCGGCCGCGACGCTCGGCGCGGCGCGTGCGATCCTGCCGCTCGGGCGCATCGCGGGCGAACTGGCGGCGCTCGCACGGATCTGAGCCCGACGATGACCGTCCGCAACACCCATGCCCGCCCTTGCAACGACCGCAACAACCCGCATCGACCATGACGATTGACCTGACTCGCCCGCCCGGCGGCCCGACCGCGTCGCCCGCCGACGTGCCGGCGATGGTGCTGCTGGTCGACGACCAGACGATCGTCGCGGAAGCCGTGCGGCGCGCGCTCGTCGACGAGGAAGGCATCGACTTCCACTACTGCCCGCGCTCGGACGACGCGATGGCCACCGCGATCGAGACGCGCCCGACCGTGATCCTGCAGGACCTCGTGATGCCGGGCACCGACGGGCTGAGCCTCGTCAAGGCGTACCGCGCGAATCCGGCGACGCGCGACGTGCCGATCATCGTGCTGTCGACGCAGGAGGAACCGGTGATCAAGAGCGCCGCGTTCGCGTCCGGCGCGAACGACTACCTGGTCAAGCTGCCCGATCGCATCGAGCTCGTCGCGCGCATCCGCTACCACTCGCGCTCGTACCTGAACCTGCTGCAGCGCGACGAAGCCTATCGCGCGCTGCGGCAATCGCAGCAGCAACTGCTCGAGGCCAATCTCGAACTGCGGCGCCTCACGCATTCCGACGGCCTGACCGGACTGTCGAACCGGCGCTATCTCGACGAATACCTGGCCGCCGAGTGGCGGCGCGGCACGCGCGAGCGCAGCGAGCTGTCGCTGCTGATGATCGACGTCGACAACTTCAAGCTGTACAACGACACGTACGGTCACGTGTCGGGCGACAGCGTGCTCAAGCAGATCGCGTCGACGATCGAGCGCTGCCTCGGGCAGTCGGGCGATCTCGCGGCGCGCTTCGGCGGCGAGGAATTCGCGGTCGTGATGCCGGCCACGTCGCCGGGCGCCGCGCGGCTGCTCGGCGAGAAGATCCGGCTCGCGGTCGAGGCGCTGCGGCTGCGGCACGCGCATTCGTCGACCGGCAACCACACCGTGACGATCAGCATCGGCGGCGCGAGCATCGTGCCCGCGCCCGGCCTGCCGACGACCCTGCTGATCGAGGCGGCCGACCGCGCGCTCTATCGCGCGAAGCACGAAGGCAAGAACCGGGTCGAGATCGATCGGTCGTCGACGCCGCCGGGCAGCGGCGGGTTCGACGCGCACTGACGCACACCAACGGGTACGACCGGCGCGCGCGCCGCGCTCAGGCCGCGCCGAGCCGGCGCGCGTAGTCGCTCGCCTCCAGCGGGCGGCTGAACAGATAGCCCTGCTGCATGTCGCAGCCGATCTGCTGCAGGAACCACGACTGCGCCTGCGTCTCGACGCCTTCGGCCGTGACCTTCATCCCGAGCGAATGCGCCATCGCGACGACCGCCTGCGTGATCGCGACCGAGTCGTGATGATCGGGCACGCCCGACACGAACGAGCGGTCGACCTTCAGGTTGTGCAGCGGAAAGCGCTTCAGGTACGCGAGCGACGAATAGCCAGTGCCGAAATCGTCGACCGAAATCCGCACGTTCATGTCCGTGAGCGCTTCGAGCATCGGCAGCACGGTGTCCGTGTCGTTCATCAGCACGCCTTCGGTGATTTCCAGTTCGAGCGCGGACGGGTCGAGCCGCGTTTGCGCGAGACAGCGGCCGACCGATTCGACGAGTCCTTCGTGAAACTGCCGCGGCGACAGGTTGACGGCCAGCATCAGGTCCGGCGCGATCGTGCGGCGCCACTCGGCCGCCTGCCGGCACGCGGTTTCGAGCACCCACTGGCCGATCGCGACGATCAGCCCCGTGTCTTCCGCGACCGGAATGAATTCGGCCGGCGACATCGGCCCGAGCTCGGGGCTCGTCCAGCGCAGCAGCGCCTCGGCGCCGATCGTGCGGCCGCTGCGCGCATCGACGACGGGCTGATACGCGAGCCGCAGCATGTCCGATGCGAGTGCGCGCCGCAGCGACTGCTCGATCGCGAAGCGGCGCTGCAGCCGCAGGTTGAGCTGCGCGGTGAAGAACGTGAAGTGGTTGCGGCCGCGCTGCTTCGCGTCGTACATCGCCGAATCGGCGTTGCGCATCAGCGTCACGGCATCGTCGCCGTCGCGCGGCGCGACGCTGATGCCGATCGATACGCCGAGCCAGTATTCGTTGTTCGCGATCGCGAACGGCTTCGCGATCGCGTCGATGACCTTGCGGGCGAGCACCGCGAGACGCTCGGGATCGTCGCAGTCGTCGACGAGGATCACGAACTCGTCGCCGCCGACCCGCGTGAGCGCGTAGCGGCCCGCGCAGGCCGAGAGCCGCGCCGCGACGCTGCGCAGCAGCGCATCGCCCGCGTCGTGGCCGGCCGTGTCGTTGACCTTCTTGAAGCCGACCAGATCGATGAACAGGATCGCGACGCGCGCGGGCCCGGTCGCCGCATCGTGCACGCCGAACAGCTCGCGCATGCGATCGCCGAGCCAGCGGCGGTTGTAGAGGCCCGTCAGCGCATCGCGGGTCGCCATGTAGCGCAACTGCTGCTGTGCTTCGCGCACGGGGCCGATGTCGTTGAACGACACGAGCACCGAGTCGGCCCGCGTCTCGCCCGGCCGCACGATCGGCACCGCGTTGCCGCGCACCCAGATGATGTCGCCGTCCGCGAGACCGAAGCCGACCGTGTAGTCGAGCATCGGCGTGGCCGTCTCGAGCGCACGCCGGCTCGGCCAGTCGCGCGGCTCGATCGGCGTGCCGTCCTCGCGCAGCTTGCGCAGGATCACCGTCGACAGCCGGCGGCCGACGAGTTCGCCCTTCACGCGCATCATCCGGTTCGCGCTCGGATTGCTCGCGATCACGACGCCGTCGCGCGATATGACGAGGATGCCCTCGCTCAGGCTGTTGACGACGAGCCGGTGATGCTCCTCGCTGTGCGCGAGCTGTCGCGCGATCCGGTCCTGGTGCACCGCGAGTCCGACGCTGTTGCCGATATCGCGCAACAGCGCGGTTTCCTCGTCGCTCGGCCGGCACGGCCAGTGGTGATAGACGGCGAATGCGCCGAGCACGATGCCGGCATCGTCGAGGAACGGCACCGACCAGCACGCGCGCAGGCCCAGCGGCAACGCGATGGCGCGGTAGTCGGCCCACAGCGGATCGGTTTCGATGTCCTCGACGGCGACCATCCGGCGCTCGTACATCGCGGTGCCGCACGAGCCGGCCGCGGGCCCGATCGTCGCGCCGTCGATCGCCGCGCTGTACTGCGCGGGCAGCGACGGCGCCGCGCCGACGCGCACGTGCACGCCGTCCGTATCGAGCAGCAGGATCGTGCACGACGCGCCGTCGCCGAGCAAAGTCTCGGCACGCCGGCAAACTTCGACCAACAGTTCCGGCAGCGGCGTGTTGCGCGTGATGAGTCTCAGTACGCTCTGCTCGGATGCGAGCACTTCCGCGGCGAGCCCGAGGCTGTAGCGAGAACTTTGCGGTTCGGTATTCAAGATGAATCCTGCCGTCTGTCCGACCGGGTCTGATGCGCCCGATTCGTTATCGATATTTCGTGCCTTTTCGTGCCCTGTCCCGCCCCGGGTTTACGCCGATGCCCGGTGCGCCCCGTTTGCGCGCCGAGCCAGGGCGCGCCGAAATGTATTTAACACCAATCCGTGACAGCCGGCGTGCCTGCTTGCATCAGGGGATACGCTCGGTTGCCGCGCGGCTCGCACCGGCGGCGACCGGATCGCCGACCGGTTGCTGCAGCGCACGAAGGCCGCGCGCGCCTTCTCCGACAACGATCCGTCAGAATGTGTCCGCACCCTGCCCCGCTGCCGGCCGGTCGTCCGCGCCGGAATGCGCGCCCGTCACCGCCTTCAGCGCGTCGATCGCGGCGGCGACCGATGCGCTCGCGGGCGCCGCATACAGCGCGCCGACCGTCTCCGGCATCGTCGACAGCTTCAGCGGCAGCCGGCCGACGCGCTCGCCGGCCCGCGCGGCGAGGTCGAACGCACGGGCCGACTGCACGAACAGGCACGGCGACTGGTCGGCGACCGCGCGATTGGTCTGCCACGACACCGACTCCATCAGCACGGCCGGCGGCGCCAGGCCCGCCTTAGCGAACTCGGCGTCGAGCGCCGTGCGCGCGGGCGAACCCGACGGCGGCGCGATCCACGGAAACGCGGCCGCGTCGCGCCAGCCGATCCGTGCGCGCCCGAGCAACGGATGGCGCGGCCCGCACACGACGATCATGTCGTCGCGGTACAGCGGCGCGACGGCGAGCCCCGCGCTCAACGCCGACGCATCGAGCCGGCACACGAGCAGGTCGAGCTCGTGGCGCTGCGCCTGCGCGAGCATCCGGTCGAGCGTGTCTTCCCGCACGTTGAGCTGCACGGGGCGGCCGGCTTCCCGCAGCCACGCGAGCGCGCCCGGAATCAGTTGCGGCGCCATGTTCGGCAGCAGGCCGATCGACACCGGGCGGCCTGCGCCGGTGCGCAACGCGTCGAACGCGGGCGCGACGCCGCGCATGTCGGTCAGCACGCGGCCGATGCATTCGAGCAGCGCATCGCCGTACGCCGTCGGCGCGACCCGCCGCGACGTACGCTCGAACAGCGGCAGCCCGAGCGACTCTTCGAGCTCGCGCAGCCACTTCGACAGCGCCGGCTGCGTGATCGACGCGGCCTCGGACGTGCGCGCGAAGCTGCGCGTGCGGCCGAGCGTGTCGAGCGTTTCCATGTCGCGCACGCGCAGCCGGCGCAGCGCCTGCGCGATGCGCCGCTCGTGGGCCGGCGCGCCGGGCGGCGCGAGCAGGTCCGGTCGCGTGCGGCCGGCCGGGCCGCGGGGGTCGAGGGTCACGGGCGTCTCCGTCATTCATGTTCGGCAGGTTATCGATCGACCCCGATCTTTCATCGATCGATACGCGATCCTGCCGCATAGTCGTCGGCATGAAAACCCCCGGCACGAGCCGGCATGACAGGAGACAGCCGACGTGAAAGACGATCAGGACACCCCCGCCACCGAACCCACCGCGCGACGCCAGTTCCTCAAGCTGGCCGGTGCGGCCGTCGCGTCGGCCGGCTTCGGCGCCGATGCGCTGGCCGCGAACCCGGCGCCGACCGCCCCGGCTGCCGGCACCGGAACGGTCGCCGCCGTCGATCCGGCGCCGGCCTTGCGCGGCGCCACCACCGCGCCTGCCACGCCGCCCGCCGGCTACAACATCCTGTTCATCCTGACCGACCAGGAACGCCATTTCGACCGCTGGCCGTTCCCCGTGCCCGGCCGCGAAGCGCTGCGCCGCGACGGCATCACCTTCATGCACCACCAGATCGCCGCATGCGTGTGCTCGCCGTCGCGTTCGACGGTCTACACGGGCCAGCACATCCAGCACACCGGCGTGCTCGACAACGCGGGCCTGCCCTGGCAAAAGGACATGTCGCCGGACATTCGCACGGTCGGCCACATGCTGCGGGACGCCGGCTACTACGCCGCGTATCTCGGCAAGTGGCACCTGAGCGCGTCGATGCACGAAACCGCGAGCCCGTACACGGCGCCCGTGGCCGACTACAACCGCACGATCCGCGCGTACGGCTTCGACGACTATTTCGGCGTGGGCGACCTGATCGGCATGGTTCGCGGCGGCTACCAGTACGACGGGCTCACGGCGGAGGCCGCGGTGAGCTGGATGCGCAACCATGCGCCGCGCCTCGCGCAGGACGGCAAGCCGTGGTTCCTCGCGGTGAATCTCGTGAACCCGCACGACGCGATGTTCGTGAACACCGACACGCACGGCTCGACGGTGCAGGACGCCAACCACCCGATGCTCGGCAACGCGCCGCCGCCGAACGATGCGCTGTATCGCACGTCATGGCGCGACGTGCCGCTCGCCGCGTCCCGGCGGCAGCCGTACGACGAGCCCGGGCGGCCGCCCGCGCACGGCATGTTCAACGCCGCGCATGCGAATCTCGTCGGACGCTACCCGTTCACCGACGAACGCGTACGCCTCTATCAGGACAACTACTTCAACTGCATCCGCGATTGCGACACGCACGTCGTACGCCTGCTGCAGACGCTGCAATCGCTCGGCCTCGACGAACGCACGATCGTCGTGATGACGGCCGACCACGGCGACCACGTCGGCGCGCACCAGCTCGTCGGCAAGGGCGCGGCGGCCTACCAGCCGCAGAATCACGTGCCGCTCGTGATCCGCCATCCCGCGTATCCGGGCGGCATGCAGTGCGATGCGCTGACGTCGCACATCGACATCGCGCCGACGCTGCTCGGACTCACCGGCCTCGACGATGCGCGGCTCGCGACGATCCGCGGCAGCGCGCTGAAGGGGCACGACCTCACGCGCTGGCTCGCGAAACCGGCGGACGCGCAACGGCACGCGGCGCGCGACGCGACGCTGTTCAACTACGCGATGCTGCTGTACTACGACAGCGAATGGATGCTGAAGGAACTCGGCACGCTGCGGCAGAAAGGCGTGCCGGAGGACGAACTGCTGCGCCGCGCGCTCGCGCAGCAGCCGGATTTCCGGTTGCGCGGCACGATCCGCAGCGTGTTCGACGGCCGCTACCGCTTCACGCGCTATTTCTCGCCGCTCGAATTCAACCGGCCCACGACGCTCGACGCGCTGTTCGCGCGCAACGACGTCGAGCTGTTCGACGTCGCGCGCGACCCGGGCGAGATGCGCAATCTCGCGACCGACCGCAAGCGGCACGGCGAGCTGCTGCTCGCGATGAACGGCCGCCTGAACGACCTGATCGACAGCGAGGTCGGCGACGACAGCCCGGACGTGATGCCGATCCGCGACGGGAAGGTCCAGGTGCAGATCCGCAAGTGGCACTGACCACCTGAACGCACGGGAGCGCGGGCGGCGCCGCGCCGCGCGCCGCCCGTCAATCCTTCCGGATGTGCTCGGCCAGGAAGTCGATCAGCAGCCGCACGCGCGGCAGCAACCCGCGCCGCGACGGAAACACCGCGTGCACCACGCCGCCCTTCGGCGCCCAGCCGGGCAGCACGTCGATCAGCGTGCCATCGCGCAGGTCGTCCTCGACGACCATGCACGGCAGTTGCACGATGCCGACGCCATGAATCGCCGCGTCGCGCAACGCGTGCATGTCGTCGGTCACGAAGCGCGGGTGATGGCGCAACTGCGCGTGCTCGCCGTTCGGCCCGACCAGTTGCCAGACGTGATGCCGCGCCGGCCCCCAGTCGAGGCTCGGCGCGCCGATCAGCCCGGCCGGGTCCGACGGTACGGCGCGCCCGTCCAGCCAGTGCGGCGCCGCCACCAGCCGCTGCGGGCTGTCGGCCAGCACACGCATCACGAGATCGCTGTCCTCCAGCGGCGGGAAGCGCACGCGCAGCGCCAGGTCGAAGCCTTCGCTCAACAGGTCGACGCGGCGATTCGTCGCCTCGAGGTGCACGTGCACCTGCGGATGAATCGCCATGAAACGGGCAACGAGTTCGCTCACGCGGTATTCGAGCAAGGCGGTCGGGCAGCTCACGCGCACGATGCCGCGCGGCTCCGCGTGCCGGCGCTCGATCACCTCGCGCGCGGCGTCGGCTTCGACCAGCACGGCGAGACAGCGCTCGTAGAATTCGCGCCCGGTTTCCGTGACCGTGAAATGGCGCGTCGTGCGCTGCAGCAGCCGCACGTCGTACTGCGCTTCCAGCGCCGCGATGCGCCGGCTCAGCGTCGATTTCGGCACGTCCAGCGCGCGCCCGGCCTGCGTGAAGCCGCCGTGTTCGACCACCTTCACGAAATAGTAGAGGTCGTTCAGGTCATCCATGATTGTTCCGCCCATAGAACACTGACGGCATTTTAAGGGACTGGAACACCCGTTGTTGCACGCTTAGCATCGTGTTTCGACGTGGATCGGTGTCGTCGAGGCAAGCGGGATTTTTTTCAGCCGGCTGCCTCGCTCGTCCGCACGATTCACTAAGCTTGGAGCAAACGCCCGCCGTGCAACCGGCGTCGGACGTTTGCGACGGCGCGAGCGTGCAGCCGCGGCGAGTGTCCCGACACCGCGGCCGCCGGCCCGGACCCTCGGGATTTCCCTCACTTCCTGCTCTGTCTCTGGAGGCAACCATGGCAAGCGAACCGATTCGCGACCCCGCGAACGACCACCTGCTCACCCCGCAGAACGCCGCGTTCATCGTCATCGATTACCAGCCGGTCCAGGTGAACTCGATCGCGTCGATGGATCGCCAACTGCTGATCAACAACATCGTCGGCGCATCGAAGGCGGCGGTTGCGTACGACCTCCCGATCGTCCACTCGACCGTCAACGTGAAGACCGGGCTGAACAAGCCGCCGATCCCGCAACTGCGCGCGGCGCTCGAAGGCTATCCGACCTACGACCGCACGAGCATCAACTCGTGGGAGGACGTCGAGTTCCGTCAGGCCGTCGAGGCGACCGGCCGCAAGAAGCTGATCATGACCGCGCTGTGGACCGAAGCGTGCCTGACGTTCCCGGCGCTCGACGCGCTGAAGGCCGGCTACGAGGTGTACGTGGTCGTCGACGCGGTCGGCGGCACGTCGGTCGCCGCGCACGAAGCCGCGCTGCGCCGCATCGAGCAGGCCGGCGGCCAGATGATCAGCGTCGCGCAGCTGTTCTGCGAATTGCAGCGCGACTGGGCGCGCAGCGCCACCGTGCCCGCGTTCATGAACCTGTTCATCGAAACCGGCGGCACGGCCGGCATCCAGTTCTCGTACGACAAGAGCTGACCGGCCCGGCGCGCACGGCGGCCGGTGCCGTCCGGCCGCCGCGCGCCATCGCCCCGCTCGCCGGCCCCGTGCGACCGGCGTGCGAGCCCCGCACCGCGGCCTTCCGGGCCGCGTTGTCGTATCCGTGATTCAATGTCGATCGAACCGGCGCCGCGCCATCCGGCGGCACGGCGATGTGAACCCTCATCGAACGACCTTCACTGGATCACCATGACGAACCCTGCCGAAATCAAGGCGCTCGTTTTCGATGTCTTCGGAACGATCGTCGACTGGAGAAGCGGTGTCGCACGCGGTGCCGCCGCCTTCCTGGACCGCCACGCGCCGACGCTCGACCCCTTCGCGTTCGCCGATGCGTGGCGCGCCGAGTATTCGCCGTCGATGGAAGAAATCCGCAGCGGGCGCCGCCGCTACGTGCGGCTCGACGTGCTGCATCGCGAGAACCTCGTGCGCACGCTCGACCGCCTCGGGATCGACGACGTGCCCGATGCCGACATCGACGCGCTCAATCTCGCCTGGCACCGGCTCGATCCGTGGCCCGATGCCGTTGCCGGGCTGCACCGGCTGAAGCAGCGCTACATCATCGCGCCGCTGTCGAACGGCAACATCCGGCTGATGGTCGACGTCGCGAAACACGGCGGGCTGCCGTGGGACGCGATTCTCGGCGCCGAGGTTGCCCGCGCGTACAAGCCGTCGCCGGCGGTTTATACCGAAGCGGTCGAGATTCTCGGCCTCGCGCCGGCCGATCTGTGCCTGGTGGCCGCGCACAACGGCGATCTTGCCGCCGCGCGCGGGCTCGGGCTGTCGACCGCGTTCGTGCTGCGGCCGCCCGAGCACGGGCCCGGCCAGACGACCGACCTGCGAGCCGACGATGCGTGGGATTTCGACGTCAGGGATCTGAACGAATTGGCGGATCGGCTGGGCTGTCCGGACTAGGCATCAGCATGGATTCTCCTTGAGCAGGCCCGCCCATTTCCCGAGCCAGACAGTCGACGCCACCATCGGGTAGCCCATCCGTCAATTCCCGTCGAGCATGAGAATCCGCTGGTGGAAGGTGCCGCGATCGGTCGTGCATTGGCGCGTATTACGGACAGCCGACACGCCGTCGAGCATACGGCATCTGCCCGGTTTCGACGCCAAGCCGGAAGAGCAGCGACCGCATGCGGTCCTCTTCACGTACAGGAAATTGGCCGTACGCGCTCGGGCGGGCCATCGAACATACATTGCGAATGAACTTCAATGACCGTCTGCTGCGACACGTTAGTGTAGATACGGTGCAACGTTACGAGAAGTAATCAGCCACCTTCTCTTCGAGCCAACTCATGCTCCCCCGGAAACTCTGCATGTCAGCATCACTGACATCCTTCCGATGAGCATCGGAGCGCCCGATAGAATTAAGTATAATCATTCTGGAATTGAATTTATCAACATCCTCCGAAAAAATATTCTTAAATCCATTTTCCCAATTTTTCCGCATAAGCTCCCTGAGATCATTAAAATATATCTCATGCTTATTTGGGTCAAACAATTCCTTATAAGCGAGAGCCTGATACTTAGAACGGGCTTTTTGGTCATGCTTTGCGAGAATTAATTTTCTCGCATCATCTTCCCCAAACGACGACCGCAAGACCTGGGAAACCAAGCGACGCAGACGATGCTCGACTTCATTTCTTCGCGCACCAATTTCGGCGAGCTTCTCCGAATTCGAAAGATTTAACCGCTTATATCTTTCTTTCTGGGAAAGATGTTTTTTCACAGAATCAATCTTGAAATCGTAACCGCCACTCGATTTCGAAACCACCCCATACCCTAGAAGATGCTGAGTATATGTCGGATCGCTTTCCGCCAAACCCTCGAACTCCGACACGTCCCCCCTGGCAAGATAAGTAAGCATAGTATATTCATCCGGATAATGCTCAGACAATACACCAATCACTAGCTCGCAGTACCCATGACCGACACTCTCATTAAATTCCGAAACCACTCTTTCATACAACAATCTATCAATATGCCTATGAATACCCTTATCTAGTTCAGATTTTATATACGAGCACGCCTGACGCATCAAAAAGGGATGCCCGCCAAACTCCCGAACCAAATACGTATATACATCATCATCAACGGTAATCCCCATATATGATGACAAAGTCTCTATCATTTGCTTCGCTTGATGAACACTAAACCCCGGGATGTACTCCGGCTTTATCTGCCCATACAACGGATTATCCCCACCCATGACAAACGGGGTTTCTAAACACTTAGGATTTGTCCCAACCAGGAGAATGGTTACAGGATTTTCCTGCTTCTGCGTCACACTTCTAATTGCATGCCAAAATCTAACGTAGCTCGAACCGTTTCGCCACATCTCACCAAATGAGACACCAAACGTTATTTGCTCGACCTCATCAAATGCAATTAATATACTCTTCCCGAGCTTTCTATATACTCTCTCAATATCTTTTGAGAATGTTAGCGCAGCCCTTTCCTCCGTATACTCGTCCTCATTGATCACCACCTTCGAATGATGGTCGCGATTGATTGTCGTCGCGACATGGTGCAACGCCATATTCCATGGAAGCTGGTAGAGCAGCTGACAATCTATGACCGATGCAAATCCGCCTTGATGGGAAATACGCCTGCAAACAGAAAGAAGAATGGATGTCTTTCCACTTCTACGCAGCCCAAAGAGCGAAGAATTTTGACCAGTCTGATGCTTGTCAATGAGACTTTGACAGAGCTCGTCTCGCCCAAAGAAATAGAGATCCCGCCTCAAAGGAGAGTCGAAATCATACAGATTGCGCTCAAAGAAAAACTGCTTAACCCGCTGCCTGTAAAAATCAGACGACTTCTTTGATTTAAGCTCCTGGTACGTAAAGGGCGTAATCAAGCGACATTCTTTTTGACTTTTTATTGTTTTGTTCAGCTTCCCTATAAAGTCCTCATCATTAGATATCACAAATACACAAATTTTGTCCAATCGAAAGCCCGATTTTTCCGCCTGAATTTTCTCAATTGCATCAAGAGTTCTTGGCTCAAAATTTTCATACGGACTAAGAAGTACGATTATCTCGTCTCGAGCACCGAATGCTGCCGCTTTATCATCAGGAAACCGCAAGAAAAAATAACGATATATACTACTCCCCATTGCGACACTGCCAACACCACCAGTAATATAAAAATCCGAAGAAAGAACACGCGCAATCGCCTCCTCCTCAACAGGAAGATTTTTGATTTGCGCCCTCGGATTAATACCAGGATAAACGGTCTGCTTTGCCATAATTTCGTGTTTTTCTGGAGAGCACATTGATAAAAAACTGTCTCGAGCCGCCGATGTTAATATCACGTAGCTGGCTTGACGCACGGCAGCACCCCGCGCCACCGCTGCACATTCTATACGATACAGAAACACTGAAATCCCGTTCACGACGTTCAGCGCAAACCCCTCTCCCTATCACAACCCCAAACATTCTTTTCAGCCGCAGACTCTTGCGAGACGTGGGAGTAACAGGTCACGGCACTCAGGCCCGGGCGGATATAAATTTGGATGATGCACTCGTTCCTATGCACCATTCATTTTCTGGATTACTCACCATCTCAAAAAACAGTTATACCCCCACAAATTCCCTCCTCCGCACGTCGCCGAATGTGATCACACAAACCCAGAAACCTTTCCGGTGTGCGAACAACTTTGTGTCGACCGCTATTCCTGCTCGCCGACGAATCGCAGCGTCCCCGATTCTCCCGACAGCAACGCGCGGTTCGCATCGGCCGCCGCGCGCAGGTAATCCCACAGCGCGGTCACGCGCCGCAGCTTGCGCAGATCCTCGCGGCACGTCAGCCAGAAACACCGCGTGACGACCACGTCGTTCGGCAGCACCGGCACCAGCGCCGGCTGCGTGGCCGCCATGAAACACGGCAGGATCGCCAGGCCGCCGCCCTGCAGCGCCGCGAAAACCTGCGCGATCACGCTGGTCGTGCGCAAGCCGGCCGTCGCGCCGGGCACCGCGCGGTCGAGGTACAGCAGTTCGTTGCTGAACGCGAGATCGTCGACGTAGCTGATGAACGCGTGCTGCGCGAGATCGTCCGTACAGGTGATCGGCGCATGATTCGCCAGATAGTCGCGGGTCGCATAGAGCCGCAACTGGTAGTCGCACAGCTTCGTGACCACGTAAGGCCCGCGTTCGGGCCGCTCGAGCGTGATCGCGAGATCGGCCTCGCGTTTCGGCAGGTTGACGAAGTGCGGCACCGGCAGCAGGTCGACCGTCACGTGCGGATGCGCGGCGCGGAACCGCGCGAGCTGCGGCGCGAGGAAAAAGCAGCCGAACCCTTCGGTCGACCCGATCCGCACGTGGCCCGACAGCGCCTCGCCGGTGTTCGCGACCTGGTCGCACGCGGACTGCACGGTCGTCTCCATCGCATCCGCATACGCGACGAGCCGCTGCCCTTCCGCCGTCAGCGTGAAGCCGCCGGAGCGCGACTTGTCGAACAGCAGCGTGCCCATCGCGGCCTCGAGCGCGCGGATGCGCCGCGCGACGGTCGTGTAGTCGACGCCGAGCCGCTTCGCGGCGCCGCTCGCGCGCTGCGTGCGCGCGACCTCGAGGAAAAAGCGCAGGTCGTCCCAGTTCAGGTTGCCGGAAACCGGCTCGGTGGCATGTCGCATCGGCGAAGGAAAAAGGCGGGCGTCTCCGGGCCGGCCGTCGATATGCATAAATGCACATCCAACCGGTTTCTTTATCGGTACATCATGAATCTGCGCATAACTATACTCGACCGTGACCTGCGGACCATGAACCGCGGCACCACCACGGAGACACCATGCAAACGCGATCCACCCTCGATGAGCATGCGACCATCGCGACGCCGGCGCCCGAGCGCACCGCGAAGCACTACCTGCTGGCCGGCTGGGCCAGCATGGCCGGCACCACGATCGAGTGGTACGACTTCTTCCTCTACGGCACGGCCGCCGCGCTCGTGTTCAACCGCATCTTCTTCCCGTCGCTGGACCCGGTCGTCGGCACGCTCGCCGCGTTCGGCACGTTCGCGGTCGGCTTCATCGGGCGGCCGATGGGCGGCATCGTGTTCGGCCACTTCGGCGACCGCATCGGCCGCAAGTCGATGCTGATGATCACGCTGCTGCTGATGGGCGTGCCGAGCATGATCATCGGGCTGATCCCGTCGTACGACAGCATCGGCTACTGGGCCGCCGCGCTCTTGATCGCGATGCGTTTCCTGCAGGGCATGGCGGTGGGCGGCGAATGGGGCGGCGCGGTGCTGATGGCCGTCGAGCACGCGCCGAAGGGCCGCAAGGGGCTGTTCGGCAGCCTGCCGCAGACGGGCGTCGGGCTCGGGTTGATCCTGTCGTCGGTGGCGATGGCCGCGGTGGCCGCGCTGCCGGAAGCCGACATGCTGTCATGGGGCTGGCGCGTGCCGTTCCTCGCGAGCATCGCGCTCGTCGGCCTCGGCTGGTTCATCCGCGCGAAGGTGCCGGAATCGCCCGACTTCGAGAAGGTCCGCAAGCAGGGCAAGGCCGAGAAATCGCCGGTAACGGCCGCGCTGCGCCGCCATCCGCGCGAGGTGCTGACGATCGTCGGCGCGCGCGCCGCCGAGAACACCTGGTTCTACATGGTCGTCACGTTCGCGCTCGCTTACGCGACGCAGCAACTGCATCTGCCGAAGGCCGAGATGCTGCACGCGATCACGGCCGGCGCGGCGCTGTCGCTCGTCACGATGCCGCTGTGCGGGCATCTGAGCGACCGCATCGGCCAGCGCCGGATGTTCGCGATCGGCCTCGTGCTGATGTGCGCGTTCGCCGCGCCGTTCTTCATGATGCTCGGTACGCAGCAGACGTCGACCGCATGGTGGGCAATCGTGCTCGGCCTCGGCGTCGTGTTCCCGATCCTCTATGCGCCGGAATCGCTGCTGTTCGCGCAGCAGTTCCCGGCGGAAATCCGCTACAGCGGCATCTCGCTGTCCGTGCAGCTCGCCGGCGTGATCGGCGGCGGCTTCGCGCCGATGATCGCGACGTCGCTGCTCAAGGCCGGCGGCGGCCAGCCGCACTACGTGATCGCGTACCTCGTCGGCTTCGGCGTGTTCGCGCTCATGTGCACCGCGTTGATGCGACCGGCGCGCGCGTAGCGCACCGCCCGCCTTCATTCGATTTCAGTTCGACCTGCCGTCCGCCGTCGCCGCACGCGCGGCGGACGCAGGCCACCCTTTTGCTTCGCACCACCGTTTCCCGGAGAGAGTTCCATGAACGCCGCAGTTCCCCAGACCACCCTCGCCCTGCCCACCGCCAAGCTGCTGATCGACGGCGCGTTCGTCGATTCGCGCAGCGCCGAATGGGGCGACATCGTCAACCCCGCGACGCAGGAAGTCATCGGCCGCGTGCCGTACGCGACGCTCGACGAGGTCGATGCCGCGATCGCCTCCGCGCAGCGCGCGTTCCAGACCTGGAAGACGACGCCGATCGGCGCGCGGCTGCGCATCATGCTGAAGTTCCAGGATCTCGTGCGCCGCAATCTCGAACGGATCGCGCACACGCTGACGGCCGAACAAGGCAAGACGCTGCCCGACGCGCAGGGTGACATCTTCCGCGGCCTCGAGGTGGTCGAGCACGCGTGCTCGATCGGCACGCTGCAGCAAGGCGAATTCGCGGAGAACGTCGCGGGCGGCGTCGATACCTACACGCTGCGCCAGCCCATCGGCGTCTGCGCGGGCATCACGCCGTTCAATTTCCCCGGGATGATTCCGCTGTGGATGTTCCCGATGGCGATCGTGTGCGGCAACACGTTCGTGCTGAAGCCGTCCGAGCAGGACCCGCTGTCGACGATGCAGCTCGTCGAACTCGCGATCGAAGCCGGCGTGCCGCCAGGCGTGCTGAACGTCGTGCACGGCGGCAAGACGGTGGTCGACCGCCTGTGCACGCACCCGGACATCAAGGCGATCTCGTTCGTCGGCTCGACGCGCGTCGGCACGCACGTGTACAACCTCGGCAGCCAGCACGGCAAGCGCGTGCAGTCGATGATGGGCGCGAAGAACCACGCGGTCGTGCTGCCCGATGCGCATCGCGAGCAGTCGATCAACGCACTCGTCGGCGCGGGCTTCGGCGCGGCCGGCCAGCGCTGCATGGCGACGTCGGTCGTCGTGCTGGTCGGCCAGGCGCGCGACTGGCTGCCCGATCTCGTCGAAAAGGCGAAGGCGTTGAAGGTCAATGCGGGCGCGGAAGCCGGCACCGACGTCGGCCCGGTCGTGTCGAAGGCGGCGAAGGCGCGCATCCTGTCGCTGATCGACGCCGGCGTGAAGGAAGGCGCGACGCTGCTGCTCGACGGCCGCGACGTGAAGGTGCCCGGCTACGAGCACGGCAACTTCGTCGGCCCGACGATCTTCTCCGGCGTGACGACCGACATGTCGATCTATCAGGAAGAAATCTTCGGGCCGGTGGTGGTCGTGCTGGAAGCCGACACGCTCGACGACGCGATCGCGCTCGTCAACCGCAACCCGATGGGCAACGGCGTGGGCCTGTTCACGCAGAGCGGCGCGGCCGCGCGCAAGTTCCAGAGCGAGATCGACGTCGGCCAGGTCGGCATCAACATCCCGATTCCGGTGCCGGTGCCCTACTTCAGCTTCACCGGTTCGCGCGGCTCGAAGCTCGGCGATCTCGGCCCGTACGGCAAGCAGGTCGTGCAGTTCTACACGCAGACCAAGACGGTCACCGCGCGCTGGTTCGACGACGACGCGACGGCCGGCGGCGTGAACACGACGATCGCGCTGCGCTGATGCCGAGCACGAGGAGCCTGCACATGGAAATCGCATTCATCGGACTCGGCAACATGGGCGGCCCGATGGCCGCCAACCTGCTCAAGGCCGGCCACGCGCTGACGGTGTTCGACCTCGACGCGCACGCGGTCGACGCCGCGGTGCGCGCCGGCGCGACGGCGGCCGGCTCGCCGCGCGAAGCGGCGGCGCGCGGCGCGGTCGTGATCACGATGCTGCCGGCCGCGCAGCACGTGCGCGCCGTCTACCTCGGCGACGACGGCGTGCTGGCCGGCGCGCGCGCCGGCGCGACGCTGATCGACTGCAGCACGATCGATCCGGGCACCGTGCGCGCGGTGGCCGACGCCGCCGCGCAGCGCGACTTCCCGCTCGCCGATGCACCCGTGTCGGGCGGCACGGGCGGCGCGCAGGCCGGCACGCTGACCTTCATGGTCGGCGCGGACGCGCCGCTGTTCGAGCGCATCCGCCCGGTGCTGCTCGACATGGGCAGGAACGTCGTGCACTGCGGCGGCACCGGCACCGGCCAGATCGCGAAGATCTGCAACAACCTGCTGCTCGGCATCTCGATGATGGGCGTATCGGAAGCGATGGCGCTCGGCGCCGCGCTCGGCATCGATCCGGCCGTGCTGGCCGGCATCATCAACACGTCGACCGGCCGCTGCTGGAGTTCGGACGCGTACAACCCGTATCCGGGCGTGAGCGACACGGCGCCGGCCGCGCGCGGCTATGCGGGCGGCTTCGCGGCGAACCTGATGCTGAAGGATCTCGGGCTCGCGACGGAAGCCGCGCGCAGCGCGCATCAGCCGGTCTGGATGGGCGCGCTCGCGCAGCAGCTGTATCAGTCGATGAGCCAGCAGGGGCTCGGCACGCTCGACTTCTCCGCGTGCGTGAAGCTGTACGAGGCGCAGCCGGCCTGACCTGCCCGGCCGACGCCGGACGTGTGTCGACCCGCGACGTGCCGGTACGGCATCGCGGGTCGGTTTGCCGGCGGGGGAAGAAAAACGCGGGCGGCGGCGTCATGCCGCCGGTCGGTCAACGGTCGGTCAACCGCGCGGGTTCGACGCCGTCTCGAAGGTCGGATGGCACTCGAACGCGAGTTCGGAGCGGGCGTCGACGCGGCGGCCGCCGGTCAGCGATTCCTGCTTCACGCTTGCGCGCATCCCGCGCTGCGTGCAGTAGTTGGTGGCTTCGTTGACGGCCTTCTCGTGGGCGTCGGCCCACGTCGTCGACACGCCGATCGTGCGCGTCGTCACGGTGAACACGTTCGGGTTCGACGTCGCGGTCACGTCGGAAGCAGTCGAACACGCGGCGAGCAAGCATGCAGCAGCCGCAATGGTCAACCATCGCAGGGTTCGAAAAGAGACTGGAATGGACATGGAGGGCAGGCGCACGCCGGTCGACGTGCATTGAACAACATAGGCGACAGTATGCCTGCTCGATCGCCGGAGATCATGCCCCTTTCGGTGAACACATTGTTTCGAATGGTTAAACGATGGCCAAATCTGGCAAGAATTACAGCCGTCGCCGGCCATCGTTTTCGTTCGTCAGGTCATTTCGCCCGGCATGCCCGCCGGCGCGGCCGCTCACGCCGGCGCGACGGTCAATGTTCACCCGCCTGACGGATTCGAGCGGATGCTTCCGCGAGGTTGCGCCACGCCGGCTGCCCCGGCGCGTAGCGCGCGCGGATGTACGCGGCAAGCTCGGCCATCTGCCGATCGTCGAAGGCATCGCCGAAGCCCGGCATGTAGCCGAGCCGGTCGGTGGCCGGCTGGTCGATCCCGTGGTGCAGCACGCGCAGCAGGTTGTCCGGCGTCGCCTGGCTGACGCTCGTGTTGAGCCCCATCAGCGGACGCACGCCGAAATGCCCGACACCGCCCGATTCCGCATGACAGACCGCGCACGCGGCGTCGAACGCGCGGCGGCCGTTCTCGAGGCCGAGCGTCGCGACGGTGTCCGCGCCGCGCGCGTGGCCGGCGGCCGCGTTCGCGGCGACCGCCGCATCGACGGGCGGCGACAGCGACGCCAGATAGTGCGCGATCGCCTGCACGTCGGACTCGGGCAGCGCCGCGAGCCCCGCGACGACGGGCGCCATCGGCCCGGCCGCGACGCCGTGCTGCGCCGAGAATCCGGTGCGCAGATAGTCGAACAGCGCGCCTTCGGTCCATGGCACCGGCGCGGCCGGCGACGCGACGAGCGGCGGCGCGACCCATCCTTCCGCTTCGCCGCCCGACAGGTAGGCGAGGCCGCCCTTCTCCGCGCCGAGCGCGTTGCGCGGCGTATGGCAGGCACCGCAGTGTCCGGCGCCGTCGACGAGATACTTGCCGCGATTCCACATCGCCGAACGCGCCGGGTCCGGCGCAAACGGCCGCGCGTCGTGATACAGCCAATTCCAGCCGGCCACGAGCCGCCGCTGGTCGAGCGGGAACGGCAGCTTCGTCTTCGGCGGCACGTGCTTCACCGGCGGCTGCGACATCAGGTACGCATAGAGCGCGAGCAGATCGGGCTCGCTCAGCTTCGCGAATGCGGTGTACGGAAACGCCGGATACAGGTGCGAACCGTCGCGCGAGATGCCTTCGCGCATCGCGCGGGCGAACGCCGGGTATGACCACGCACCGATGCCGGTGTCCGGATCGGGCGTGAGGTTCGTCGTGTAGATCGTGCCGAACGGCGTATCGAGCGCGAGGCCGCCCGCGTTGGTCGCGCCGCCGGGCGCCGTGTGGCATACCGCGCAATCGCCGGCGAGCGCGACCTGGCGGCCGCGTTCGAGCATCGCCGCGCTCCACGTCGCGCCGTCCGCGCCGCCGGGTGCCATCGACGCAACGGGCGCGATCGGCGCGGGGCCCGGCAGGATCGCGCACGCCAGCCCGATCAGCCCGCCGACCACCCCGCCCGTGCCGCCGCCGGCCAGCCAGCGGCGCCAGCGCGACGCGCGGCGCGGGGCTGCTTGCCGGCCGTCGCCGGCATCGACCGGCACCGGTTGCGCGAGCGCGGCGCGAATGTGTGCGGCATCGAACGGCGGTGCGCGAAACCGCACGCCCGTCGCGTCGTACAGCGCGTTCGCGATCGCGGCAGCGGCCGGCGCGGCCGCCTGTTCGATCCGCCGCGCATCGTGCTCGGACAGGTCACCGTGCGCGCGACGCGCGGCCGCGTCGACTGCAATCAGTTCGTGCGCGATCGCGTCGGCCCGCTCGCCGGCACCGGTCTCGTCGTGCGCGGGCCGCGCGGACAACCGTGCGCCCATCACGCGGGAAATCGCGGCCTCGATCTGCCACGCGGGCAGGCCGGCCAGCGACGCGTCGCCCGGCTCGCCGGTGCCCTGACCGGCCACCACGCGCCGCACCGAGACGTCGCCCGTCGCGCAGTCCACGTCGAGATCGACGACCCACGCGGACCAGCGCGGATCGCAGTCACGGTCGGCATCGTCGCCGGATGCGGTTGCGTGCGCATCGACACGCTCGCCATCGAACGCGAAACCGCGCCCGCTGACACGCGACGCCGCGTTCGCCCCGGCCGCAGCCGGCACGCCCCAGGCGGCGCGTTCGCTGACCATCCGGATCGTTTCGCGCGGCCCCGCATCGCGCTCGGCATCGAGATGCTGCAACCGCAACGCGACCGGGTCGCGCCGCAACGCGCCCGCGAGTTCGTCGACGAAGGACTCGCGGGCAAACACGTGCGCGTGGCCGGGAATCGCGCCATCTTCATCGGCCAGTTCGATCGACGTCTGCGCGTGCCGGTAGACGAATGGCGATGCGGGGCCGCGCCCGGCACGCTCGTCCACACCGCGAGCATCGTCCCCGCCCGCGCCGGCCGCCTGCGCGCGATAGCGCCAGGTCGTCATCCGGCCGTCGGGCGCGGTCCGTGTTTCGATATCGAACGATGCATGCGTGCGCGCAGCGCCGATCGGCCACGCGTAGCACGCGCGATGCGGGCGCGATGCGTCGGCGGCCGCGTCATCGGGCGGCGCCGGTTCCGTCACGCGCGCCGGCGCCACGGGCAAACCTGCGTCATGCTTCATCGCCGCCTCGCAGATAGCGTGCGGCGCGATGCACCGCGCGAATGATCTCCAGATGCGTGCCGCAACGGCACAGGTTGAAGCGCAGCGCATCCCGGATCGCCGCATCGTCGGGCGCGGGGTTGCGATCGAGCAGCGCCTTCGTGCTCATGATCATCCCGTTCAGGCAATACCCGCATTGCGCGGCCTGCTCGTCGATGAACGCGCGCTGGATCGGATGCGGCGCGTCGCACGACCCGAGCCCTTCCAGCGTCGTGACGTCGCGTCCGTGCGCGGCGGCGGCCGGCACGACGCATGAACGCGTGGGCTGCCCGTCGACGAGCACCGTGCACGCACCGCATTGCCCGAGCCCGCAGCCGTATTTCGGGCCATTGAGCGCGCAGTCGTTGCGCAGGACCAGCAGCAGCGGCGTGTCGGGCATGGCGTCGGCGAAGGTGTACGGCGCGCCGTTCACGCGAAACGCCAGCGGCCGCGGCGGAGAAGCGGGATGGGACATTGATCGATCCGGAATGCAGAATGCGGGCCGAGTCGGCCGGCGGCGGGCACGGCCGCCGGCTGGCGCTTGTCGGCGCGCGCCTGACATATAACACGCCGAAATGCGTGCGTTGCGGCGCATCGGCCCCGCACCGGCGAGGCGGCTGCACGGCGCCGGCCGGCGCGGGCGCCGCGCGTCAGGCCGCGGCCGCCACGTTGCTGCGCGACGGCGCTTCGAGCGGCACGTCGAATACGTCGTATCCGAACACCCACGACGGATCCTCGTTGGTGCGCAGCCACGTGTTGTTGTGCGACACGAGCTGCACCTTCGACGCGCGCGCCGCGCGGTTCGCCTCGTACAGCGCGAACGCACCCGCATGGTCGCCGATGCCGACCTCGTCGAGACAGCGCGCGAGCATCGCCGCATCCTCGATCGCCATCGCCGCGCCCTGCGCCATGTGCGGCTTCATCGGATGGCACGCGTCGCCGAGCAGCACGAGACGGCCGCGACTCCACAACGGCAGCGGATCGCGTTCCAGCAGCGGCCATTTGGTGATCGACGGCGAGACGTCGATCAAATGCTGGATGTCGGCGTGGAAACCGGCGAACGCCTCGCGCATCTCGTCGCGGCTGCTGTCGACCATCGACACGCCCTCCGGCCACTCGGCCTGCGGCACGCCGGTCACGTAGTAGTACTCGTCGCGCTTCTCGGTCACGTAGTAGACCATCATGTGGCGATCCTCCGACCACCACTTCACGCACATGTCGTACGGCTTGTTGCCGAGCAGCGCGGCCGGGAACACCGCGCGGTGCGCGACGTAACCGGTGTAGCGCGGCGGCTCCGCACCGAGCAGGTGCTCGCGGATCCGCGAATTCACGCCGTCCGCGCCGATCGCGATGTCGGCCGTCTCGACGCTGCCGTCGGCGAACGTCAGGCGCACGTCGCTGCCGGTGTCCTCCACCGCCGCGAGCTTCTTGCCGAAGCGGATCGTGCCGGGCGTCACCGCCTGCGTCATCAGCGCATGGAAATCGCCGCGATGCACGGTCAGGTAGCGCGCGCCGTAAGTCTTGCGCGCGTAGTCGCCGAGCGGAATCTGCGACAGCACGTCGGCCGTGCGCCAGTCGCGGCTGTACCAGAAATCCGGATGCGAACCCATCGTCTCCAGCGCGTCCTCGCAGCCGATGCGCCGCATGATCTTCATCACGTTCGGGCCGAGATGGATCCCCGCGCCGAGGCGCGAGAACGCGGGCGCCTGCTCGTACAGCGCGACGTCGTAGCCGCCGCGCTGCAGCAGCGCAGCCGCGGCCGTGCCGCCGAGACCGGCGCCGATGATTGCGATACGGGGTTTGCTCATGCGGATCTCCTGATCGTGGGTGGCCCGTTGCCGAACACGGTGCGAGGACGGGCGGATTGAATGGCGTTTATGTAGCGTACACACTCAATTTATTCAGGACAAGCGGATTGTTGATCGACATCGTTACATTCGGGAAAACACTAATAAATCGACAAAATCCCGCGCGCAACAACAATACAGCCGTGCCGAACGTCATTTTGATCCATTGCCATTTTCAAATGTACACACTAGACTTTGCCCAACATCCGGCGATCCCGCGCCAGCGTGCCCTCCTTACCGACACGGAGCCTCCCGTCATGAGCAAGACCTACCGCATCGGCCAGATCGTGCCGAGTTCCAACACGACGATGGAAACGGAAATTCCCGCGATGCTGCGGCTGCGCGAAGCGATCCGCCCCGAGCGCTTTACGTATCACTCGAGCCGGATGCGGATGAAGAAGGTCGTCAAGGAAGAACTCGCGGCGATGGACGCCGAATCCGACCGCTGCGCGGTGGAACTGAGCGATGCGCGCGTCGACGTGCTCGGCTACGCGTGCCTCGTCGCGATCATGGCGATGGGGCACGGCTACCACCGCGTGTCGCAGGCGCGCCTCACGAAGCACACGGCCGACAACGGCGCGCAGGCGCCGGTGCTGACGAGCGCGGGCGCGCTGGTCGACGCGCTGAAGGTGATCGGCGCGAAGCGCATCGTCGTCGTCGCGCCGTACATGCTGCCGCTCACCGAGCTGGTGGTCGACTACATCCGCAACGAAGGCTTCGACGTGCTCGCGTACCGCGCGCTGGAAATCCCCGACAACCTCGACGTCGGCCGCCACGATCCGGCGCGCCTGCCCGACATCGTGAAGACGCTGCCGTACCAGGACGCCGACGCGATCGTGCTGTCCGCGTGCGTGCAGATGCCGTCGCTGCCCGCCGTCGCGAAGGTCGAGGCGATGACGGGCAAGCCGGTGATCACCGCCGCGATCGCGACCACCTACGCGATGCTGCGCGAACTCGATCTCGAACCGGTCGTGCCCGGCGCCGGCGCGCTGCTGTCCGGCGCGTACTGAGCGCCGCCGCTACTTCGGAGCATCTTCATGTCCTCGACTTTCCTGTACGGCGCGAACGTCCGCGCCAACGGCATCCGCCAGCACTATCTGCGCTACGGCGGCGCGACTGGCGCGCGCGCGTCGCGCCCGGCGATCGTGCTGATTCCCGGCATCACGAGCCCCGCGATCACGTGGGGCTTCGTCGGCGAAGTGTTCGGCGCGGCGTTCGACACCTACGTGCTCGACGTGCGCGGCCGCGGGCTGTCGGACGCGTCGCCGTCGCTCGACTACAGCCTCGATGCGCAGGCGGACGACGTCGCGGCGCTCGTCGCCGCGCTCGATCTGCCGCGCACGAGCCTCGTCGGCCATTCGATGGGCGCGCGGATCGCCGCGCGCGCGGCGCGGCGCGGCATCCGCGGGCTCGCCTCCGTCGTGCTGGTCGATCCGCCCGTCTCGGGCCCGAACCGCCGCAACTACCCGGGCAAGCTGCCGTGGTACATCGACTCGATGGCGCTCGCGCGTGCCGGCACGGACGCCGAAGGCATGCGCGCGTTCTGCCCGACCTGGACCGATGCCGAGCTAGAGTTGCGCGCCGAATGGCTGCACACCTGCGACGAACGCGCGGTGCGCACGTCGTACGAAGGCTTCCACACCGACGACTTCCACACGGATGCCGCGCAACTGGCCGTGCCGTCGCTGCTGATCACCGCCGAGCGCGGCGACGTGGTGCGTGACGACGACGTCGCCGAGCTGCAGCGCGCGACGCCGACGATGCGGCACGTGCGCGTGCCCGACGCCGGCCACATGATCCCGTGGGACAACGCGGCGGGCTTCTACGCGGCGTTCGGCGACTTCCTCGGCGCGCCGCTCGCGCCCTGAGCGCGGCGTCCGCCGCTTTCCTTCACGCCTTTACCGGAGCCGACGATGCCAGTCAGCGATACCCAACTGATCGACGCGTGGAAGCAGGTCCTCACGCTGTCGCGCCTCGAACCGGGCCAGACCGTCACGATCCTGACGAGCGCGGCCACCCATCCGCAGACGCTGTCGTGCGCGCTGATCGCGACGCAGTCGCTCGGCGCGATCATCAACCGGCTCGACCTGCCGCCCGTCAACGGCGACAAGGCATTCAGCCGCGACCCGCTCGCCTACCTCGGCACGACGCCGCTGACCGGCAACCGCGCCGCGATCGCCGCGCTGCGCGAGAGCGACCTCGTGCTCGACCTGATGACGCTGCTGTTCTCGCCGGAGCAGCACGACATCCTGAAATCGGGCACGAAGATCCTGCTCGCGGTCGAGCCGCCCGAAGTGCTGGTGCGGATGGTGCCGACCCTGGCCGACCGCACGCGCGTGCTCGCCGCATCGAAGAAAATCGCCGCCGCGCGCGAGATGCGCGTGAGCTCGGCGGCCGGCACCGCGCTCGTGTGCCCGCTCGGCGAGTTCCCGCCGACCGCCGAATACGGCTTCGTCGACGCGCCGGGCCGCTGGGATCACTGGCCGAGCGGCTTCGCGCTGACCTATCCGAACGATCGCACCGCGCGCGGCACGATCGTGATCGACCGCGGCGACATCCTGCTGCCGCAGAAGCACTACGTGCGCGAGCCGATCGCGCTGACCGTCGAAGGCGGTTACGCGACGCGCATCGAAGGCGGCGTCGACGCCGACCTGCTGCGCGACTACATGGACACGTTCGCCGACCCCGAAGGCTATGCGATCTCGCATATCGGCTGGGGGCTGCAGCCGCGCGCGCGCTGGTCGACGCTCGGGCTGTACGACCGCGAGGCGACGATCGGGATGGACGCGCGCGCGTTCGAGGGCAACTTCCTGTTCTCGCTCGGCCCGAACAACGAAGGCGGCGGCAGCCGCACGACCACCTGCCATATCGACATCCCGCTGCGCCGCTGCACGGTCGAACTCGACGGCGAGACCGTCGTGCGCGAAGGCCGCGTGACCGACCAACCCGCCTGATACCGACGAGCCCGACACCATGAACGATCTTTCCCGTCACGCCGAAGCGAACGTGTATCGCCAGCAGGGTTTCGGCACGCCGCTGCCGCCGCACGGCAACCTCGGCCTGCTGATCGTCGACTTCGTGGTCGGCTTCGCCGATCCCGCGACCTTCGGCGGCGGCAACATCGCGCCGGCGATCGCGCGCACCACGCATGCACTGGCGCTCGCGCGCGAACGCGGCTGGCCGGTCGCACACAGCCGCATCGTGTATGCGGACGACGGCAGCGACGACAACGTGTTCTCGCTGAAGGTGCCCGGCATGGCGACGCTGACCGAGCATCATCCGAACAGCGCGATCGTGCCCGAACTCACGCCCGCGCCGGGCGAACTCGTCGTGCGCAAGACCGTGCCGTCCGCGTTCTTCGGCACGCAGCTCGCGCCGTGGCTCGCGCAGCGCGCGGTGCAGACGCTGCTCGTTGCGGGCGCCGTGACGAGCGGCTGCGTGCGCGCGAGCGTCGTCGACGCGATGTCGCACGGGTTCCGCCCGCTCGTGCTCGCCGATTGCGTCGGCGATCGCGCGATCGCGCCGCACGACGCGAACCTGTTCGACATGCAGCAGAAATATGCGGCCGTGATGCCGCTCGACGATGCGATCGCGGCGATCGACGCCGTGCAGGCCCGCGCACGCTGAGTCGCGACGCATCGCGGGCGGCGCCGGTGTGCCGCCCGCGATTGACGCTGCGCTTTTGGCGACCTAGATTGACTTCACGCGCGCCGCCGCCCCGCACGCTGCCCGACGCCATCACCCGCCGGCCGCGCCGCCCTCGACAGGACCTCTCCCCGTGAACCGCTCCGAACTGCTCGCGCGCACCGGCTGCCTGACCGTGATCCGGCCGCCCGCGCCGCCCGTGAAGCCGGCGCCCGGCCAGCCGGGCAGCCTGTCGTCCTACGTGCCGGCGCTGCCCGAAGTCTTCGTCGCGATTCTCGACGACGGCCGCATCCTCGCATTCAACGGACACGTCGATCTCGGCACCGGCATCCGCACGTCGCTCGCGCAGATCGTCGCCGAGGAACTCGACGTGCCGGCCGCGCGCGTGACGATGGTGCTCGGCGACACGGCCGCGACGCCGAACCAGGGCCCGACCATCGCGAGCGCGACGATCCAGATTGCCGCGACGCCGCTGCGCTGCGCGGCCGCGCAGGCCCGTCACGCGCTGCTCGCGCTCGCCGCCGAGCGGTTCGGCGTCGACACGGCGCGGCTGGACATCGACGACGGCACGATTTCCGCCGAGGGACACACGATCACGTTCGCCGCGCTCGTCGCCGCGCGGCGGATCGCGCTGACGCTCGACCTGAACACCCGCACGAAGGACCCTGCTCGATACCGGATCGTCGGCCGCGCGTCGCCGCGCGTCGACCTGCCCGCGAAGGCGACCGGCCAGCTCACGTTCGTGCACGACATGCGCGTGCCGGGCATGCTGCACGGCCGCGTCGTACGGCCGCCGTACGCGGGCCACGACAGCGGCCCGTTCGTCGGCACGTCGCTGCTGGACGTCGATCGCGCGTCGGTGGCCGACGTGCCGGGGCTGGTGGCCGTCGTCGTGCTCGGCGATTTCGTCGGCGTGGTCGCCGAGCGCGAGGAGCAGGCGATCCGCGCCGCGCGCCAGTTGCGTGTGACGTGGCGGCCGCTGCCCGCGCTGCCGCCGCTCGACGAACCGGCCGCCGCGATCGCCGCCGCGCCGGCCAGACGGCGCGTGCTGCTCGACGAAGGCGACGTCGACGCCGCGCGATCGGAACCGGACACGCTCACGCTGTCGCGTACTTACGCGTGGCCGTTCCAGATGCACGGCTCGATCGGCCCGTCCTGTGCGCTCGCCGACTACCGCGCGCCCGGCGACGGGCGCATCACCGTGTGGTCCGGCACGCAGAATCCCGTGTCGCTGCGCTACGACCTCGCGACGCTCGTCGCGCGCGACGAAGCCGATGTCGACATCGTGCGGATGGAAGCGGCCGGCTGCTACGGCCGCAACGGCGCGGACGACGTGTGCGGCGACGCGCTGCTGCTGTCGCGCGCGGTCGGCCGGCCGGTGCGCGTGCAACTGTCGCGCGCGGACGAACATCTGTGGGAACCGAAAGGCGCGGGCCAGTCGATGCGGGTGACGGGCACCGTCACGCGCGACGGCCGCCTGCTCGGCTATGACTTCACGACACGCTACCCGTCGAACGACGCGCCGCTGCTCGCGGCGCTGCTGACCGGCGCGATCGCGCCCGAGCCGCGCGTGTTCGAGATGGGCGACCGCACGGCCGTGTCGCCGTATGCGAGCCCGCATCGGCGCTTCGTCTGCGAGGATCTCGCGCCGCTCGTGCGCGCATCGTGGCTGCGCGGCGTGTCGGCCTTGCCGAATTCGTTCGCGCACGATGCATTCGTCGACGAATGCGCGGCGCTGACCGGCGTCGATCCGCTCGCGTTCCGGCTGCGCCATCTGCAGGATCTGCGCGCAACCGAACTGCTGCAGGCAGTGGCCGACCGCGCGGGCTGGACGCCGCGCGCGCCGCGCCCGGCGAACGAACGCGAAGAACGCGACGCATCGCGGCTCGTGCATGGCCGCGGGATCGCGTATGCGCGCTACGTGCACAGCCGCTTCCCCGGTTTCGGCGCGGCATGGTCGGCGTGGATCGTCGACCTGAGCGTCGATCGCGTGTCGGGCGAGATTCGTATCGAGCGCGTGACGGTCGGTCAGGACACGGGCACGATGATCAACCCCGATGGCGTGCGCCACCAGATCCACGGCAACGTGATCCAGGTATTGAGTCGCACGCTGAAGGAACGCGTGCGGTTCGCGGACGGCAAGGTCGCGTCGCGCGAATGGGCGAGCTACCCGATCCTGACGTTCGCGGAAGTGCCGGACGTCGACGTCGTGCTGATGCCGAGGCAAGGCGAACCGCCGCTCGGTGCGGGCGAATCGGCATCGGTGCCGGGGCCGGCGGCGGTCGCGAATGCGCTGTTCGATGCCACCGGCGTACGGTTCTACGCCCCGCCGTTCACGCCGGAAACGGTGCGGGCCGCGCTGCGCGACGCCGGCCGGCTGATGAGCGCGGAGGCGGCCCGCGCATCGGTCACCGCGGGCGCGGCGTAGGGCGGCCCGCGCCGCGCGTCACCCGTCACGCGTCGCCGTCTTCTTCCATCATCTTGCGCAGCAGGAACTGCAGCGCGACCCGCTCGCCGGGATTGAGCGCGCCATACGTGCGTTCCGTCACCTGCCGCGCGAACGGCACCGTGCGGTCGATCAGCGCGAGGCCGGCCGCGGTTGCGCGCACGATCAGCTTGCGGCCGTCGTTCGGGTCGGGCAACACCTCGATCAGCGCGCGTGTCTTGAGCCGCTCGACGACGCCGCGAATCGTCGCCTGGTCGATCGCGGTCGCCTTGACGATGTCGTTCAGCGAACACGCCTGCCGCTCCTTGACCGCGCACAGCGTCACGAACTGCGCGGCCGTGAGATCCGAATCGGGAATCGCTTCCTGGAAAATCGAAACGTGCCGCTGATACGCGCGGCGCAGCAGATGCCCGACCTGGTCGTGAAAATCGTACGAATCCTTGGAAGACGCCATGAGAGTGCCGGCCCACGCCTGCATGCAAATGAAAGACAAGCAGTGTACACCCTCAAATCGGTGCGACCGGCGACCGGCCGGGCGCGTCATTGCGGTGCATCATGATTCGCGGCATCGCGTGCAAGTCGCGCGTGACGACCGCCCGATCGCGGCGATGCGTCCGACCATCGCATCGGTGCGCCGGCCGGGTCGCGCACCGTCGCAGCGCCTGCCGGACATGCGCTCGCGTGCTGCGGAAGATCTTCGTGCACACACTTCAATTTTGAGTGCATACGCACGAATTTCGTGCATGCCTCCCGCGATGAACCGACCTTTTCAGCGCACGCTCCATATCGGCCAAAACCCCTTTGCAAACACGGCCTTTTCTCATGCAAACGCTTGCTTTCCGGCGGCCATATCCATGCCTGTGCGCTTCGGTATTTTCTAGTGTGTACGCTACGTATTTGACGTGATATACAGACTCCAGTGCGCAGCGGAACGTCCGCTCGCGTCGATCGAGCCACCCATTCATCCGTCACACTCGAACAGGGGCAGTCCCATGTCTACCGCACACCCGAGCGCCGCCGTTTCCCCCGACGACGCGCTGCACGGCACTCTCTATCGCAAGGTCACGCTGCGCCTCATCACCCTCTTCTGCCTGTGTTACTTCGCGGCCTATCTCGACCGCATCAACATCGGGCTCGCGAAACTCCAGATGCTCGACGCGCTGAAGTTCAGCGACACCGTGTACGGCCTCGGCGCCGGCCTGTTCTTCGCCGGCTACATCCTGTTCGAAGTCCCGAGCAATCTGGTGCTACAACGCGTCGGCGCGAAGCTGTGGATCGCGCGGATCATGATCACGTGGGGTCTGCTGTCGGGTGCGACGATGTTCGTGCACACGCCGATGCAGTTCTATATCGTGCGCTTCCTGCTCGGCGCCGCCGAAGCCGGCTTCCTGCCGGGCGTGCTGCTGTACCTGACGCAGTGGTATCCCGATGCGCGCCGCGCGCGGATCGTCGCGCTGTTCATGGTCGGCCTGCCGCTGTCGAGCATGATCGGCAGTCCGATCTCCGGCTGGATCATGCGGGCGTTCGACGGCGCGCACGGGCTCGGCGGCTGGCAGTGGCTGTTCCTGCTCGAAGCGCTGCCGTCGGTGCTGCTCGGCTTCGCGGTGCTGCGCTGGCTGCCCAACGGCATCGAATCCGCGCAATGGCTGAACGCCGACGAGAAGCGGGTGCTGCGTGCGAATCTCGACGCCGATCCGTCCGGCAACAAGAGCCACGCGCTCGGCAAGGCGTTCTCCGATCCGAAGGTGTGGGCGCTCGGCCTGATCGACCTGTGCGTGCTGCTCGGCCTGTATGCGGTGAGTTTCTGGCTGCCGACGATCCTGCGCGACACCGGCGTGAAGGACGCGTATCACATCGGCTGGCTGATGGTGATCCCGAACGCCGCCGCCGTGCTCGCCACGCTGTACTGCGGCGCGAGCTCCGACCGCGCGCGCGAGCGCCGCTGGCATATCGTCGTACCGTTCATGGTGTCGGCCGTCGCGCTGGCGATCGCGGCTTCGTCGTCGCACGGCACGCTCGGCACGGTGCTGCTGTTCTCGCTGATCAACGCCGGCGCGGCTGCCGCGATGCCGGTCGTGTGGGCGTTGCCGTCAACGTTCCTGAAGGGCTCGGCCGCCGCCGGCGGCATCGCGTTCGCATGCTCGATCGCGAACCTCGGCGGCTTCGGCAGCACCTATTTCATCGGCTGGCTGCGCGATACGTTCCATTCGCAAAGCGCGGGCTTGTATGGTTTTGCCGCATGCATGCTGGTCGGCTGCGCACTCGCGCTCGCCTACCCGGCCCGGCTCGTGAACCGCTGACGCCTCGCGCCGCGCGCGCGACGCTCCCTTTTTACAACCGCGCCGCTCGCGCGGTCTGCTCCCACGCTCCCCACGTCCTCCCGCGCACGCCGCCATCCCGGCGCGTGCGCGCTGCCTGCCCCACGCCGCCGTCGTTCGCCGGTTTTTGCGCCGCACAGGCACGTCGATTGCGTCATCCCCGCGCCCGCCATCCGGCGGACAGCATCTTCCTTCCAACCGGCGCTGCGCTCCGCGCGGTTCTCTGCGCGGCGGTCCCGCATCGCAATGCAGGTTTCCTGAACGAGAGGACGACATGAAATCAATACGAACGATAGTGGCCCTGTGCTCGGTCATTTCCATGCTCACGGCATGCGGCGGCGGCGACGACGCCGGGACCGTACTCGGCATCTCGAAGCCGCAGGCGCGCTTCATCAACGCGGTGCCGGCCGGCCCGAACCTCGACTACTACCTGAATGCGAAGGTCGATCAGTCGGGTGTCGCCTACAAGGGCGTGACGCGCTATCACGACATCGATTCGGGCACGCAGACCGCGAGCTACGACGTGTCGGGCACGACCTCGACCGTCGCGTCTCAATCGTTCAGCGCGGCGAACGGTCACCATTACACGACGATCGCGCTGCCGAGCACGACGTCGCTGATCTCCGTCATCGACGACCCGTACGACAAGGGCCTGCTGTCGGACAAGGCGCGCGTGCGCAGCTTCAACGCATCGCCGAACGCGCAGAACGTCGACGTGTACGTCGTCGCGCCAGGCACCGACATCACCACGGTCAGCCCGACGATGGCGGGCGCGGCCTACCAGAACGCCGTCCCGGCGACGACGCAGGATTCGGTCTACCTGAACGGCGGCACCTACCAGGTGGTCGTCACGACGGCCGGCAGCAAGTCGCCGATCCTCAAGACCGCGCCGGTCAACATCGGCAACAACGCCGACTGGCTGCTGCTGACGATTCCGTCGGGCGGGGTCGGCGACGTGACGCCGAACGACATTCACGTGCTCGTCGCCCAGGGCAACGACGCCGATACGTCCGCGCAGGAACTCGGGCCGCAGTAAGGGCCGAAAACGATCGCGGCGGCCGGTGCGCTCGCATCGGCCGCCGCGTGCCGGTCAGCGGTATCAGTCGTCCGACCGTTCGAGGCAGATCACGTGCTCGGCGCGTGTGCCGTCGCCGTGCTCGATATCGACGTCGCCGACATGGCGCACACGCCAGCCCGGCCGCGTCGCGATCTGCGGCATGTTGCCGGACGGCCGGCTCTCGATCCCGCCGAGCCCTTCGTCGGGCGTGTCGACCGCCTCGTCGAGCGACGCGTTCGAATAGATCACGTTGTCCTGCAGCTCCGACGCGCCGGTGCGCGCCTCCATGCCCTTGCCGTCGACGTCGACCGTGTTGTCGGTCATCGCCATGTTCGCGTTGTCGAGCGTGACGATCCGGCCGGCGGCCCGGCGCACCGGATCGCCGCTGTCGACCGCATGCGCGTCGACGTCGATCGCCGGCAGGCCGGTCGGCATCTTCCCGGCGACCGCTTCCGGCGTCAGCGGACGCCGCGCCACCTGCGCGGCCTGGGTCGCCGCGTCGGGCATGTCGCCGGCCGCCGGTGTCTTCACCGGGCTTTTCTCGATCTGTTCCCGCTGCTTTTCCGGGGTAGGGTTCGATTCCGCGTTCTGCATCGCACCTCCTTGCCCGGCCGGCGGACGCCGGCGTCACGCCGTCGCCGCCGGGCCGGAAATCGCTACAACGGTCCTTGCAAATCTTTCATGCGCACGGCCGCGCACGCACGCCGACCGGCGCGCGTGCCCGCCGGCACCGCACCCGCGCGGCGGACGACGCGCCGCCGCGCCGCCCGCCCGACTACCGGCGCGCGTCAGCCGCCGCTCGCGCCGGCCGGCGCGGAGGCTGCGCCCGGCATGCTCGCGCCGGCGTCGCCGGGGGTGCCGGCCGCCCCGCTGCTCGGCGTGCCCGATGGCGCGGTGGACGGCGCGACCGACATGCCGCTGGCTGCGCCCGAGTCGGAACTGGTCGCGCCGTTGTCGCCCTTCTTCTGGCAGCCTGCGCCTGCCGCGAGGCCCGCGATCAGGATGCCGGCGAAGACGGCTCGCGATACGTGACGAAGTGAATATCGCTGCATGACACCTCCGCTGATGTCGATGTGGATGGAACCCGCTGACTCGCAATTTACGTGCCGTTCCCCGCCGCCGCGGCCGTCCGCGTTCCATTCGTTTTCCAAATGACCCCCAGCCGAATATTTAATTTCCCATCGTCCGGCCCGCCGCCCATACTCGCGAACAAATCCGAGACATAACGTCCACGGCGGCCGACCGCGCTGCGTACCCACGCAGCCGGTGTCGCGCCCCGCACATGGAAGGAGACAACGGCGTGCAACTGGAAGCCATCCACCGCACGGGCCTCGGGCTCGGCGCGGACGACGCATCGCATCGAACCGACACGGCCGCGCGCGATCCCGCGCTGAGCCCGCGGCTGCACAACCCCGATCTCGCGCCGACCCGGGCCGAGGGCCGGACATGGGGCCGCTACAGCATCTTTGCGCTGTGGACCAACGACGTGCACAACATCGCGAACTACTCGTTCGCGATCGGGCTGTTCGCGCTCGGCCTGTCGGGCTGGCAGATGCTCGCGTCGCTCGCGATCGGCGCGGTGCTCGTGTACTGCTTCATGAACCTGACCGGCTACATGGGCCAGAAGACCGGCGTGCCGTTCCCGGTGATCAGCCGGATGAGCTTCGGCATCTACGGCGCGCTGCTGCCCGCGATGATCCGCGCGGTGATCGCGATCGCATGGTTCGGCATCCAGACCTATCTCGCATCCGTCGTGCTGCGCGTGCTGCTCACCGCGATCTGGCCGGGCCTCGCCGCGTTCGACCAGAATGCGATCTTCGGGCTGTCGACGCTCGGCTGGATCACGTTCGTCGCGATCTGGCTGGTGCAGATCGGCATCCTCACGTACGGGATGGAAATGGTCCGCAAGTACGAGGGGCTCGCCGGCCCGGTGATCCTCGTCACGACGCTGTCGCTCGCCGCGTGGATGTTCAGCCGCACCGGCGGCCAGCTCGCGATGTCGATCGGCAAGCCGATGACCGGCCTGAAAATGTGGACGGAAATCTTCGCGGGCGGCTCGCTGTGGCTCGCGATCTACGGCACGCTGGTGCTCAACTTCTGCGACTTCGCCCGTTCGTCGCCGAGCGCGAAGACGGTGCGCGTCGGCAACTTCTGGGGCCTGCCGGTCAACATCCTCGTGTTCGCGACGATCAGCTTCGTGCTCGCCGGCGCGCAGTTCAAGCTGAACGGCCACATCATCCACAGCCCGACGGAAATCATCGCGACGGTGCCGAACAAGCTGTTCCTCGTGCTCGGCTGCCTCGCCTTCCTGATCGTGACGGTGGCCGTGAACATCATGGCGAACTTCGTCGCGCCGGCCTTCGTGCTGACGAGCCTCGCGCCGCACCGCCTGTCGTTCCGCCGCGCGGGCCTGATCAGCGCGACGATCGCCGTGCTGATCCTGCCGTGGAACCTGTACAACAGCCCGATCGTGATCGTCTATTTCCTGTCCGGCCTCGGTGCGCTGCTCGGCCCGCTGTACGGAATCATCACGGTCGACTACTGGCTGGTGCGCAAGCAGCGCGTGAACGTGCCCGATCTCTACACCGAAGCGCCGACCGGCGCCTACTTCTACACGCGCGGCGTGAACCGCAAGGCGCTCGCGGCGCTCGTGCCGTCCGCGCTGATCTCGATCACGCTCGCCGTCGTACCGGCCTTCAGCGCGATGACGCCGTTCTCGTGGCTGCTCGGCGCCGCGATCGCGGGCAGCGTGTACTGGCTGCTGGCCGATCGCACACGGCACTACGAAGAACGTTCGGGCGAGCACATCGCGGTCGCCTGCGCGCAACACTGATACACACGCATACGGAGTCAGCAATGAGGATCCTGGTAGTCAACGTCAACACGACCGAGTCGATCACCGATGCGATCGCCGCGCAGGCGCAGGCCGCCGCGTCGCCCGGCACGGAGATCGTCGGGCTGACGCCGCGCTTCGGCGCGGAGTCGATCGAAGGCAACTTCGAGAGCTACCTCGCGGCGATCGCCGTGATGGATCGCGTGTTGAGCTACGACGAGCCGTACGACGCGGTGATCCAGGCCGGCTACGGCGAGCACGGCCGCGAAGGGCTGCAGGAACTGCTGACGGTGCCCGTCGTCGACATCACCGAAGCGGCCGCGAGCGTCGCGATGCTGCTCGGCCATCGCTACTCGGTCGTCACGACGCTCGACCGCACGGTGCCGCTGATCGAGGATCGCCTGAAGCTCGCCGGGCTCGATGCGCGCTGCGCGTCGGTGCGCGCGAGCGGCCTCGCGGTGCTCGAACTCGAGGCGCACCCGGCTCGCGCGATCGAATCGATCGTCGGCCAGGCGCAACGCGCGGTGAAGGACGATCACGCGGAAGTGATCTGCCTCGGCTGCGGCGGGATGGCCGGCCTCGACCGGCAGATCGAGGAATGCACGGGCGTGCCGGTGGTCGATGGCGTGTCGGCCGCGGTCGCGCTCGCCGAGTCGCTGGTGCGCCTGAAGCTGAAGACGTCGAAGGTCCGCACGTATGCGCCGCCGCGCCCGAAGCGGATCGTCGGCTGGCCGGGAACCTTCGCAAAATGACGGGCCGCCGGCCGGTGGCCGCATCGTGCGGCCGCCTCGTATCGCCGGGAGGCGGATCGGCATGCCGGACCCGCTAGACCCGACCGCGCTGCGCCGCGGCGCGTCCGACGCCACGGGCGCGCTCGACGTGCTCGATGCACGGCTGATGCGCATCCTGCTCGTGCTGCTGACCGAGCGCACCGTGTCGCGCGCGGCCGTGCGCCTGAACATGTCGCAGCCGGCGACGAGCGCCGCGCTCAAGCGCCTGCGCACGCTGCTCGGCGATCCGCTGCTGGTGCGCAGCCGCTACGGGATGGTGCCGACCGAGTTCGGCGCGCGCTTGATCGAGCCGCTGCGCAACGCGCTGCGCGTGATCGACTTCATCCGCATCCAGCAGCCGACGTTCGACGCGCGCACGTCGGTGCGCACCTACCGGATCGGCTGCCCGGACTACCTGAACGTGCTGTTCGTGCCGAAACTCGTCGCGCTGTTTCGCGAGCGCGCGCCGAACGCGCAACTGGTGTTTCATCCGCTCGGCGACGGGTTCGACGACGAGCGCGCGCTGGCCGACGGCGAACTCGACGTCGTGATCGACAACCGGCCCGCACGCCAGTCGCGCTTCCGGCAGGACGACCTGTTCGACGACCGCGTCGTGTGCCTGATGCGCGCGACGCATCCGCTCGCGCGATGCGGCGCGATGACGGCCGCCGGATTCGCGGCGGCGCCGCAGCTGTGCCCGACGCCGTCGTGGCTCGAAGCGTCGGGCGCGATCGACCGGCAGCTCGAACGCGTGGGCCTGCAGCGGCGCATCGTCGTCACGCTGCCGCACTTCGAACTGGCCGCGCACGCACTGGTGCGCGCCGACCTGATCCTCACCACCACGTACCGGCTCGCGCGGCACTACGCGAAGCTGCTGCCGCTCGCCGCGGTCGCGCTGCCGGCCGAGCCGCCGGATATCGTGTACCGGATGACGTGGAACGAATCGGGGCCGTGCGCGGAAGGCGTTCGCTGGCTGCGCGGGCTGATCGCCGAGGCGACGCGCGCATGGCTTGACGCCGAGGCGAGGCTGCCTGCGGTCGCGGCGGTCGCCGCCGTATCCGCTTCCGGGCCCGATGCGGACACCGCGAAAACCGCGCCGGCCGCCGCCGAGCCGCCCGAACCCACCCGGCGCACGCGCCGCAGACCGGCCCCGCATTGTCATGCGTCGCATCCGGCGCGCGTCGCGCACGCGGCACGCATCCACCGCACCGCGACGAAGTCGCACTGACCGGCACCGCACCCGGGCCGGCATGATCCGCTCGGCGGCCGCATGTCAGACCGGTCCTGTTCACCCGCGCCGTGCCGAATCGTCGGGATGACGCGTCGGACCCGTGTCGGTGGGCGTCGCATCGCGAACGCCGGTGGCCGCTCGATCGAATCACCGGCAGCGACACGATCGCCCCGAACGTCGACAAACAGCAGGACCGTGCGCGACGTTGCGCATGCTTCACATCGTTTCACATCACGCGCCTTCGCGCATCGGTTGCGTCAGCAACTTGTATGCAACGACGGCCGCAACCAGCGCCAGCACGCCGCTCACCGTGAGCGCATCGGCGAACCCGCTCGCGAACGCGACGGGCGCCGCCCGCGCGAGGGTGCCGGCAGCGGCCGGCGGCACGCGGCCGAGCGCCTGCGCCAGATCGCCGGCCAGCAGGCTCGACATGAACGACTCATCGGCGAATACGCGCAGGCCAGGCGTCGCGGACAGCAGGCGGTCGAGCCGCGCATGCGTGCTCGCCGCCAGCACCGCGCCGAGCACGCCGACGGCCGTGACGATCGCCGAGAAGCGCGTCGTCGTGCTGATGCCCGACGCCATGCCGGTGCGATGCGGCGGCACGCACGCCATGATCGCCTTCTGCGTGTCGCCGTTCATGATGCCCGCGCCGCACCCCGTCACGAACATGCCGAGCGCGACGAGCCGGTAGTCGCCACTGGCCGTCAGCGCCGCGGTCGCGAGGTTGCCGGCGCCGATCAGCGCGAGCCCGCCCGCCAGCACGCCGCCGGACGACACGCGCGCGGCCAGCGCCGCGCCGAGCGACGGACCGGCGATCATCGCGAACGCGAACGGCAGCATCCCGAGCCCCGCGTCGATCGCCGACATCCCGAACGCGTTTTGCAGGTACAGCGGCAGGAACGTCATCATCACCTGCGCGCACGCCGCGTAACCGAACATCGCGAGCACGGCGCCGACGAAGCGCGGCTGGCCAAACAGCGCGAGATCGATCATCGGCCGCGCTTGCCAGCGCTCCGCTCCGACGAACGCCGCCAGCAGCGCGGCCGCGAGCGCGAGCCGGCCAAGCGTCGCGCCCGACAGCCAGCCGTGCGACGGCGCACCGATCAGCGCCGCGATCGCCCAGGCGAGCGCCGCGCCGAACAGCAGGCTGCCGGCCGCATCCACGCGCTTCGCATGCGGATCGTTCGATTCGTCGATCGCGACGCGCGCACCGGCCGCCAGCAGCAGGCAGACGGGCAGGTTCAGCAGGAACACCCAGCGCCACCCGATCCATTGCGTGATCGCGCCGCCGACGAGCGGCGCGATGGCCGTCGCGATTCCCATGCACATGCCCCAGATCGCCCACGCACGGGCCCGCTCGCGGCCGTCCGGGAAACGGTTCGCGATCACTGCGAGCGCCGCGGTCAGCAGCAGCGCGGCGCCGCCGCCCTTCACCGCACGCGCGGCGATCAGCCAGCCGGCCGACGGCGCGATGCCGCAGCCGAGCGACGCGACAAGGAACAGCGCGAGCCCCGTGAAGAGCATCCGCTTGCGTCCGAAGCGGTCGGCGAGCCCGCCGGCCGGCAGCAGACACGCGGCGAACGCGGTCATGTACGCGCTCACGACCCATTCGATATCGGCGAAGCTCGCATGAAAGCTGCGCGCGATGCTTGGCAGCGAGACGGCCACCACGTTGGTGTCGAGCACGATCAGCGAGCAGGTCGCGGATGCGACGGCGAGCGTCGCGGCGGCAGGCAGGCGGGTGCCCGTGCGCGGGACGGCAGCCGCGCTCGTGCGCGACGCCGGTGAAGACTGGGACATCCGGCACTCCGGAACAGGATGAGCGAGCCGTATGCTAGGCTTGTCCCGTATTGCCTGTCATTGACACTTCAATGCTGTTTTATTGACGAAAATTGCAACCATGGACCGGCTCGAATTCCGTCACGTGCGGGCGTTCCTGAGCGTCGCGCAACATCTGCATTTCGCGCGCGCGGCGGAGGCGCTCGACATGGCGCCGCCCGCGCTCACGCGGCAGATCCAGGAAGCCGAGCGGGTGCTCGGCGTGCGGCTGTTTCACCGGTCGCGCCGGGCGGTCACGCTGAGCGCCGCCGGCGAGGCCTATCTCGCGGAAGCGCGCGCCGCGGTCGAGCATCTGCAACGCGGCCGCGAACTCGCCGCGCTGGCCGAACGCGGCGAACTCGGCCGGATCGAGATCGGCTATGTGTCGTCGGCCGTGTATTCGGGCACGCTGCAGCGCACCGTCGGCGCATTTCGCACCGCTCACCCGCGCATCGAGCTGAACCTGCGCGAAGTGCCGATGGACGACGTCGCGAACCAGCTCGACGCCGGCCGGCTCGACCTCGCGTACGTGCGCCCGCCGCTCGCGCTGCCCGGCGGCCTGCGGATCGTCACGCTGCAGCGCGACGTGTTCGTCGCGGCCGTGCCCGCCGATTCGCGCTACGCGGCGATGGCCGCCGTGCGCGCGGCGGACCTCGCCGACGCGCGCTTCGCGGTGCCCGAACAAGAATTCGGCACGCTCGAAGTCGCGCGCCGCGGCCGCTTCGCGCCGGTGGTCGCCGCGCGGCCGGGCGGCCTGCTCGCGGTGCTCGCGTGCGTGTCGGTGAACGGCTGGGTCGCGGTGATTCCCGACGCGCTCGCCGGTTGCGTGTCGCTGCCGGGCGTCGTGTACCGGCCGATCGCCGGCAAGCCGATCATGTCGGAACTCGCGCTCGCGCACCGGCGGTTCGAAAAGGCGCCTGCGGTGCGGGCATTCCTGCGCACGATGCCGCCGGCCGCGTAAAGCGCCCGCGCAAGCGTCCCGGGCGTCCGGGCGTCGGGTCGACGCCGGCCGCACCGGCGCCCGCCGCGCGAATATGCATTTCACGATTCGATGTTTGTCGGCCGGAAACCGATTCCGTAACCTGCCCGGCAGCCGCGCGGCCCGCGCGCGGATCACCGAGGACACACCGCCGATGCCCCACGCTTCCGCCCCAGCGCGCCGCCGCGCGCTGCAGCGCCTTGCCGCCCTCGCCGCCGCGCCGTTCGCGGGCGGCCTTGCCCTGCCCGCCCGCGCGGCCGGCGCCGATCTGTCGGGCGTCACGCTCGTCCTCGGCGACCAGGCCGGCGGCCTGCGCGCGCTCGCCGAAGCGGCGCGCGTGCTCGACGGCACGCCGTACCGGTTCCGCTGGGCCAACTTCCAGGGCGCCGCGCCGCTGTTCGAAGCGCAGCGCGCGGGCGCGATCGATCTCGCGCCGGCCGGCGACCTGCCGGTCCTGACGGCCGCGCTCGGCGATCCGTCGTTGCGGATCGTCGCGACGCGCGTCGGTTCGCCGGCGTCGCTCGGCATCGTCGTGCAGCCCGACTCGCCGGTTCGCGCCGTGACCGACCTGAAAGGGCAAACCGTGGTCGTATCGTCGGCGCGCGGCAGCATCTCGCAATACCAGCTGTACGGCGCGCTGCGCGAACACGGGCTCGCGCCGCGCGACGTCGACGTGCGCTTCGTGCTGCCGGTCGACGCGTTCGCCGCGTTCGAGGCGAAGCGGATCGGCATCTGGGCCACGTTCGATCCGTACTACGGGCATGCGGTGCGCCGCGGCGCGCGCATCGTCCGCGACGGCAGCGGCATCAATTCGGGGCTCGCGTTCCTGACGTCGCCGGTCGAGACACTCGACGATCGCGGCAAGCGCGCGGCGCTTGCGGACGTGCTCGCGCGGCTCGCCCGCGCGGGCCAGTGGGCGCTCGCGCACCCGGCCGACTACGCGAGCGTCTATGCGTCGCTCACGCGCCTGCCGCCCGATGCGGCCACCGACATCGCGCGCCGGGCCGCGCTCGCGCAGCGCAGCCTCAGCGGCGCCGACATCGACGTGTTGCAGCGCGTCGCCGATCGCGCGGCGGCGGACGCGATCCTGCCGCGCCGTGTCGACGTTGCATCGATCGCCATCCGGCAGGTGTCCGCGTGAGCGATGCGGCGCGAGGATGCGCTCAGCGCGGCCGCGCCATATCGAGATCCGGCACGTCGTCGCCGAACGTCGACGCGACGAGCGTGCGCATTGCGGCGATCAGCAGCGTCGGCCCCGACTGGTTGAACGTGCAGCGCTCGCCCGCGGCCGGCACCGCGCGGTGCAGCACGGCACGCCACGCACCTCGCCCGCCGTCGCGCTCGAACCCGGCAAACGGCAGCCGCTCGACGATCGGACCGCCGTCCGCCCAGGACGATGACGGCGCGAACGGTGTCGGGACGCCGCCCGGTTCGCGGATCGACGTGCAGCCGGACGCGTCGGCACGCGGCACCTCGTGGCCTTCCGCGGTCGCGACCCAGTAATCCAGCGCCGCACCGGTCAGATCCTGGACTTGCATGGCCCTCTCCGTCGCCGTCGTTCCAGTCGACATGCTAACCGTTGCGCACGCACGCGCGGTCCGGACGGCGCCTCGGCGCCCCGGCGAGCCGCTGCATCGCGAAATCCCGCCCCCGAACAAACCCGCGCACGCTGTCACCTGTGTGACATTCCTGCGTAGAATGATCTGACGGCTTGCCGCCCGGCCCGCGGCACGCCATCGAGCCCATCACAAACACAAACGCGCGCCGATCCGGACCCGTTTCCGCACGTTCGGCGACAACAGGACCAGACAATGCGGCGCAGACCGGATCTCACGGGGGGACGTATGTCCAGGCACACCCTGAAGCCGTTGGTATCGCTCGTCGTGCCGTTTCACGACGAAGCAGAAGCGATCGATGCGTTCTTCGCGACCACCGTTCCGATACTGGAAGCGATCGGCACCGCGCGCTTCGAGATCGTTTGCGTGAACGACGGCAGCCGCGACGGCACGCTGGACAAGCTGATCGACATCGCGGTCGCCGATTCGCGCGTGCGCATCGTCGACCTCACGCGGCGCTTCGGCAAGGAGGCCGCGCTGACCGCCGGCATCGACGAAGCGGCCGGCGCCGCCGTGATCCTGATCGACGCCGACCTGCAGGACCCACCCGCGCTGATCCCCGCGATGCTCGAACGCTGGCACGCCGGCGCCGAGGTCGTCGCCGCGAAGCGCACCGACCGCAGGTGCGACCCGCTGATGCAGCGCGTGGCCGCCGCGCTCTATTACCGCGTGCATAACCAGCTGTCCGAAGTCGAGATGCCGGAGAACGTCGGCGATTTCCGGCTGATGGACCGTCAGGTCGTCGACGCGCTGCGCGCGCTGCCCGAGCGCCGACGCTTCATGAAAGGCCTGTTCGCGTGGGTCGGCTACCGGACCGAGATCATCGAATACACGCGCGCCGCACGCAGCGGCGGTCACTCGAAATTCTCCGGGTGGCGACGCTGGAACTTCGCGCTCGAGGGCATCACGAGCTTCAGCACCGTGCCGTTGCGCGTGTGGACCTACATCGGCCTCGCGTTCGCCGTGCTGTCGTTCGTCTACGGCGCGTACATCGTGATGCGCACGCTGCTGTTCGGCAATCCGGTGCACGGCTACGCGTCGCTGATCTCGGTCATGCTGTTCGTCGGCGGCATCCAGTTGATCGGCATCGGCGTGATCGGCGAATACCTGGGCCGCATCTATCATGAATCGAAGCAGCGCCCGGTCTACCTCGTCCGGCGCCGCTACCGGGCCGATGCGCAGGCCGGCCTGCAGCCCGCACGGCACGCCGGGGCCCCGGACGGCTCGAAGCTGCTGCAGTTTCCGGTCCGGCGCATCGCGACGGCCCGGCGCCGGCAGACGGTCGTGGCTGGCGCGCAGGCGCCGCGCAATCTGTCGGTCAAGTAGCGCCGCATGGATATTTCCGGCTCGTCGATACGGCGCGACGAACGCCCTGTCCGCGTCTGGCTCACCCCCGGACGCATCGCGCTTTACAGCGCGGTCATGCTGGTGATCGGCGTGCTGCTGGGGTCGATCCTGCTCTGGATCGGCTTTCATTCGACCGATTCGGACACGTTCCGCCCCGGCTCGGGGTATATGGTGTTCTGGTCCGCGTCCCATCTGATGCTCCACGGCTCGCCGTGGCAGGCGTACGACGTCCCCGCGTTCTCGCGCGCGCTCGCCGGACTGTTCCCGTCGGCGGGCCGCCATGTGTTCCTGCCGTGGCTGTACCCGCCGTCGTATCTGCTCGCGGTGACACCGCTCGCGCTGCTGCCCTACGCGATCAGCTATCCGCTGTTCGTCGTGCTCGGCATCGTGCTGCTCGGCCTCGCGGTGTGGCGCGTGTCGGGGTTCGGCGCCGTACCCGGCGCGACGCGCATCGGCTGGCTCGCGCTGCTCGCCTGCCCGGGCGTGCTCGTCACCGCGATGTACGGACAGAACGCGATGCTGACCGCGGCATGTGCGGCGCTCGCCGTGTATTTCGTCGACCGGCGGCCGATGCTGGCCGGCCTCTGTATCGGGCTCCTGTCGGTCAAGCCGCAACTGGCCATGCTGTTGCCGTTCGTGCTGATTGCCGCGCGCGCGTGGCGCGCGTTCGCGTGGGCCGCGGCCTGGGCGACCGCCATCACCGCGCTGGGGATCGCGGCGGGCGGCATCGAACCGCTCCGCCTGTTTCTGCAGAATGCCGGGGCGCTGCGTTCGCTGATCATCGAACATGGCGTGCCGTTCTGGTTTGCGTCGCCGACGCCGTTCGCGGCGTTTCGGCTCGCCGGCCTGCCGCCGGCCCTCGCGTTCGCGGGACAAGCCGCCATCGCGGCAATCGCGCTCGCGGCAGCGTGCTGCGTCTGGCGCCGCAGCCGGGACGCGCGGTTGCGCGGTGCGGTACTCGTCGTCGCGACGCTGGCCGCCAATCCGTATGTCTGGCACTACGAACTGTCGTGGCTGTGCGTCCCGATCGCGTGCATGATCGCCATCGGCTCGCAGTACGGCTGGCGGCGCGGCGAGCAATCCATCGTCGCCGTCATGTGGGCGCTGCCGCTGTACGAGTTTCTGAATCCGTGGATGAAGCTGCCGCAGATGGGGCCCGCTGTCATATCGATCGCGCTGCTCGTGCTGCTGCGGCGCGCAGGCTCCCTGCCGCGATCCCCCGCGCGGCGATAAGCATAGTTCAAATCGTTGCTTGTCCGGCCCCGGGGCGTCACCGAGAATGACCCGACGGGCTGCGGCCCGGCCTCGTTCCCCAACGTCCCGGATCCATCGATTCCATGCTTCCACTGCGCCTGCTGCGATCGCTGCTGATCGCGTCCCTCGTTGCATTGCCGGCCGCCGCCGCGCACGCCGACAAGCCCACCACCCTGCGTATCGGCGTTGCCCAGCAAGGCGCCGGCGATCCCCCCACCTTCGGCGGATCGAGCGCCGCCACCGTGCAGTTGCAACAGCTCGTCGAGAAGGAATTCGCCGCCGACGGCATCAAGGTGCAATGGCTGTTCTTCAAGGGCGCGGGCCCGGCCGTCAACGAGGCGATCGCCAACAAGGCGCTCGACTTCGCGTACCAGGGCGACCTGCCCGCCGTGCTCGCGCGCTCGAACGGGATCAAGACGCGCCTGCTGCTCGCCGCGAGCGTGCGCTCGGGCATCAAGATCGCGGTGCCGCCCGACTCGACGATCCGCTCGATCAAGGACCTGAAGGACCGCCGCGTGTCGATCTTCCGCGGCACCAACCTGCAGCTCGTCGCCGACAACGCGCTCGCGAAGAACGGCCTCGGCGAACGTGACCTGCGCGTGATCAACCTCGACGCCGCCAGTTCGCTCGCCGCGCTCGCGTCGAAAGGCATCGACGCGTCGGTGGGCGACTACGCGCTATACAAGCTGCGCGACGCGGGCCTCGCGAAGATCATCTACGAATCGCAGAACGACGGCCCGCAGCTGACGCGCCAGACCCACCTGCTCGTGCTCGACGATTTCGACCGCGCGCATCCGGACATCGTGCAGCGCGTCGTCACCGCGTTCGTGAAGGGTGCGCAATGGTCGTCCGACGAGGCGAACCGCGATGCGCTGTTCAAGCTGTGGGCAAAAAGCGGCGTGCCGTATTCGTCGTGGCAGGACGACTACGCGAACCAGCGTCTGAAGGACCGCCTGTCCCCGCTGATCGACCCGTTCGTCATCGCGCGCTACAAGGCCGTCGCGCAGGATGCGCTGAACCTGAAGCTGATCCGCCAGCCGGTCGACGTCGACGGCTGGTTCGAGCCGAAATATCTCGACAATGCCTTGCGCACGCTGAAGCTCGAACACTACTGGCAACGTTACGACGCGGCCGGCAAGCCCCTCTCCTGACCCGGACCGCCCCGATGAGCGACACCGCGTTTCCCGTCCCGTCGTCCGAATCGCCCGCGCTCGCCGTGCCGCCGCGCCGCGCGGCGGCGCTGCGACGACTCGCGTGGCAGCTCGCACCGTGGGCGCTGCCCGCGCTGCTGTTCGCGCTGTGGAGCGTCGGCAGCGCGCGCGGCTGGATCGCGCCGCAGATCCTGCCGCCGCCCGAACGCGTGGTCGACACGCTGGCCGACCTCGCATCGAACGGCGATCTCGTGCGCCACACGCTGATCAGCCTGCAGCGCGTGCTCGTCGGCTTCGCGGCCGGCACGCTGCTCGGCGCGTCGATCGGCGTCGCGCTCGGACTGTCGCGCACGCTGGAAGCCTACGTGCTGCCGAGCTTCAACGCGCTCGTGCAGATTCCGGTGCTCGGCTGGCTGCCGTTCCTGCTGCTGCTCGTCGGCGTCGGCGAACCGCTGAAATACCTGCTGATCGCGCATGCGGCGCTCGTCCCCGTCACGCTGAGCACGTTGCAGGGGTTTCGCCAGACGCCGCCCGCGCTCGACGAAGTCGCGCGCGGGTTCGGCTACACGCGCCGGCAACGCATCCTCCACGTCGTGCTGCCGGCCGCGATTCCGACGCTCGCGACCGGCGTGCGGCTCGCGTTCACGAAATCGTGGCTCGCGCTCGTCGTGGTCGAACTCGTCGCGTCGTCCGAAGGGCTCGGCTACCTGATCGTGTACGGGCGGCAACTGTTCCAGCTCGATCTCGTGATGGCGGCCGTGGTCGTGGTCGGCGCGGTCGGCCTGCTGATCAACCGGGCGCTCGACGCACTCGAAGCGCGCCTGCGCCGCGGCGTGCCGTCCGCGTTTCGCGGTTGAACCGGTCCGCCCGACCAATCGAAGGAGAGTCGCCCGTGCCCCACGCCGCCACGCCGTCAACGACACCGCCCGCCCGCCGCCTGCATGCACCCGACTGGCGCGGCTTCGTCCTGCCGCTCGCCGCATTGGCGTGCTGGTGGGCCGTCGCTTCCGCCCATCTCGTGAAAAGCGGCCTGCTCGTCGGTCCCGCCGACGTGCTGCACACCGCGTGGGCGCAGGCCACGAGCGGCGCGCTCGGCCGTGCATTGTCGGCATCGCTTGCGCGCGAGGCGTGCGGGTTCGCGATCGGCGCGACGGGCGGGCTGGGGCTCGGCGCCGTGCTCGGGCTGTCGCGCATCGCCGCGCGAATGGTCGGCCCGAGCTTCGACACGTTCAAGCAGATCTCGCTGTTCGCGTGGATTCCGCTGATTTCGGTGTGGTTCGGGCTCGGCGACGTCGCGAAGGTCGTGTTCCTGTCGCTCGCCGCGCTGCTGCCCGTCGCCGCCCATACCTGCGACGGCATTCACGCAGTGCCGCGCGCGTATGTCGATGTCGCTCGCGCACTGCGCTACTCGCGGCTCCAGCTGATCCGCCACGTGATCCTGCCGGCCGCGCTGCCGTCGATCTTCACCGGCCTGTATCTCGGCCTGATCTATTCGTGGCTCGCGACGCTCGGCGCCGAGTACCTGCTCGTCGCCGGCAGCGGGATCGGCAACACGCTGATCGACGGCAGCGAGCAGTTCCGGATGGATCTCGTGCTGTTCGGGATCATCGTCGTCGGCGTGACCGGCTGGGCGCTGAACGCGACCGCGCGCGCGCTCGAGCGCAAGGTGCTGGCCCGGCGCGGCGACCTGCCCCGTTGAGCGTCCTTTTTCTTCCTGTCGCCTCTTCCCCGGACCGCCATGACGACCCTCGCCTCCGATTCGCTCGACATCCTCCATGTCAGCAAGCACTACACGCAGCGCGGCACGACGCTCGCCGTGCTCGACGACGTCTCGCTGCACGTGCGCGCCGGCGAATTCGTCACGATCGTCGGCGCCAGCGGCTGCGGCAAGTCGACGCTGCTGCGGCTCGTCGCCGGACTCGATACCGATTACACGGGCGAAATCCGTGCCGGCGACGAACGCGTGCGCGACACGTCGCTGCAGCGCGGCATCGTGTTCCAGGATCACCGGCTGTTCCCGTGGCTGACCGTCGAACAGAACATCGGCGCCGCACTGCGCAACGCACCGCTGGACCCGGCCGCGAAACGGCGCGCGGTCGCGGAGCACATCGCGCTCGTCGGGCTGAACGGCTTCGAGCACGCGTTTCCGAACCAGTTGTCGGGCGGGATGGCGCAGCGCGTCGCGATCGCGCGCGGCCTCGTGAACCGGCCGCGCGTGCTGCTGCTCGACGAGCCGTTCGGCGCGCTCGACGCGCAGACGCGCGCGAAGATGCAGAACGAACTGCTGCGCATCTGGGAACAGGAGCGCATCACGATGATGCTGGTCACGCACGACGTCGACGAAGCGGTCTATCTCGGCGACCGCGTCGTCACGATGGCGCCGCGTCCGGGCCGCATCGCGCGCATCGTCGACGTCGCGCTGCCGCGCCCGCGCCGGCGCGATTCATTGGAATTCGCGCGCTTGCGCGACACCGTGCTCGCCGATTTCGACGACGGCGAGCCACCGGGCGACGACGCGTCGGGCGGCACGCGCATCGACGCGGCGCGCCCGCACCGGATCGGCGAATGGCGGCTCGCGTGGTAGCGACGCGACGCGCGCGCCTTGTTCAGCAGGACGACACATATCGTTCATCGCAGCGCGCACGCTAAGGTTGTGACGATTCATCGGTTCCGGTTCCGCGCGGTCCCTGCTTGAATGGAGATTCGACCGACCCCGACTCCAGGAGACTCCCGATGTCCGAAGTCCAGCACGCCGCTCCGTCGTTTTCGCCCGCTTCGCATGCCGCACCGCGCCCGGCCGCCGTCCCGCTCCAGCTTCGCCAGGTCGCCGGCCGGATCGGCGCCGAAATCGCCGATGTGCGGCTGTCGGCCACGCTCGACGATGCGACGTTCGACGCGATCCAGGCCGCGCTGCTGCGCCACAAGGTGCTGTTCTTCCGTGGCCAGCACCATCTCGATGACACCGCGCAGGAAGCATTCGCCCGCCGCTTCGGCGACACGGTCGCGCACCCGACCGTGCCGTCCGTCGACGGCAGCGCGGCCCTGCTCGAACTCGATTCCGCGCACGGCGCACGCGCCAATTCGTGGCACACCGACGTGACCTTCGTCGACGCGTACCCGAAGATCTCGATCCTGCGCGCGGTCGTGATTCCGCCATTCGGCGGCGATACCGTCTGGGCCAACACGGCCGCCGCGTACGCGCATCTGCCCGACCCGCTGCGTGCGCTCGCCGACACGCTGTGGGCGCTGCATACGAACGCCTACGACTATGCGTCGACGCACGTGCATGCCGACGATGCGCAACTGAAGCGCTACCGCGAAGTGTTCACGTCGACCGTCTACGAAACCGAGCACCCGGTCGTGCGCGTGCATCCGGAAACCGGCGAGCGCACGCTCGTGCTCGGCCACTTCGTGCAGCGACTCAAGGGGCTGTCGGCGCAGGATTCCGCGCATCTGCTGCAGGTGTTCCACGAGCACGTGACGCGCCTCGAGAACACCGTGCGCTGGAACTGGCGGGAAGGCGACGTCGCGATCTGGGACAACCGCGCGACCCAGCACTACGCGATCAACGACTACGGCGATGCGCGCCGCGTCGTGCGCCGCGCGACCGTTCACGGCGACGTGCCGGTCGGCATCGACGGCCGCCGGAGCGTCCTGCTGAAGGGGCCGGGCGCCACGCTGCAATAACGTCCACATCCCGCGGCGGCGCCCTTTCCCGCGCCGCCGCGCGATTTCCCTGGAGGACACCCGCGATGAACCGCACGCCACCTGACCGACGCCTGCACGCGCAACGATGTCGTCCGTCTCTCCCGTTCACAACCGCCAGGAGCGTCGCATGAGCGCCCTACTCGAACCCGCCGCCCAGCCGGTCGACGTGATCCCGCTGTCCGCCCATATCGGCGCGGAAATCCGCGGCGTCGACCTCACGCAACCGTTGACCACGCCGCAGATCGCGGCGATCCGCGCCGCGCTGCTGAAATGGCGCGTCGTCTTCTTCCGCGAACAATTCCTCACGCACGAGCAGCATGTCGCGTTCTCCGCGCAGTTCGGCGAGCCGACGGTCGGCCACCCGGTGTTCGGGCACGTCGACGGCCATCCGGCCGTCTATTCGATCGCGAAGCATCGCAAGGCGACGCGTTTCGAAGGCGAACCGGTGCGCCGGCCCTGGACCGGCTGGCACACCGACGTGACGGCCGCCGTGAATCCGCCGTGGGCGTCGATCCTGCGCGGCGTGACGATCCCGCCGTACGGCGGCGACACGCACTGGACCAACCTCGTGCGCGCGTACGAAACGCTGTCCGCGCCGCTGCGCGGCTTCGTCGATACCCTGCGCGGCATCCATCGCTTCACGCCGCCGCCCGGCGCGCGCGCGACCGGCGCATTCGACGACGCCGTCGAGCGCCGCCCGCTCGTGACCGAGCATCCGCTCGTGCGCGTGCATCCGGAAACCGGCGAACGCGCGCTGTACGTGAGCCCGAGCTTCCTGAAATCGATCGTCGGGCTGACGCCGCGCGAGAGCCAGGCGCTGCTCGAACTGCTGTGGGAACACGTAACGCGGCCGGAATTCACGATCCGCTTCAAATGGGAGCCGCGCAGCATCGCGTTCTGGGACAACCGTGCGACCGCCCATCTCGCGCCCGTCGACATCTTCGATCTCGACTTCGATCGCCAGCTGTATCGCACGACACTGATCGGCGACGTGCCGGTCGGCCCCGACGGCCGGCCGTCGGTCGCGCTCGAAGGCACGCCGGTCGAAACCGCGGCCGCCGTCGCACTCAACTGACGCGGCGAACGCCGGCGCGTACGAACGCGCCGGCCCCCACTTCCGTCAATCGAGCCACACGCCGTCGAACCGGTGCCCGCCGAGCGGCGAGAACGTCAGCCCGTGTACGCGCTTGGAGATCGGCAGCGACACGATCGACGTCGCGATCGGCGTGAACGGCACCTGGTCCTTGAACACCACCTGCGCCTGCTCGTACAGCGCCGTGCGTTTCGCGACATCCGCGTTCGAACGCGCCGCCGTCACGAGCTGCTCGAAGTCCTTGTTGCACCACTTCGCGAGATTGCTGCCGTGCACCGCGTCGCAGCCGAGCAGCGTGCCGAGCCAGTTGTCGGGGTCGCCGTTGTCGCCCGACCAGCCGTACAGGATCGCGTCGTGCTGACCGTCGTGCTTCGCGCGGCGGTTGTACTCGCCCCATTCGTAGCTGACGATCTTCGCGCGCACGCCGATCTTCGCCCAGTCCTGCTGGATCAGTTGCGCCATCAGTTGCGCATTCGGGTTGTACGGGCGCTGCACGGGCATCGCCCACAGCGTCAGGTCGAAGCCGTTCGGAAAGCCGGCCTGCGCGAGCAGCGCCTTCGCGGCGCCCGGATCGCGCGGCGCGTCCTTCAGGCGCGGGTTGTACGACCATTGCGCGGGCGGCATCGGGTTCGTCGCGACCGCCGCGTCGCCGTTGAACACGGTCTTGATGATCGCCGTCTTGTCGATCGCGATGTCGAGCGCGCGCCGCACGTCGACGCGATCGAGCGGCGGATGCTGCGTGTTGTACGCGACGAACCCGACGTTGAAGCCCGTGCCCGAAAACAGCGTCAGCCTCGGGTCGCGCCGCACCGTCTCGAGATCGGCCGGCCGTGGAAACACCGACACCTGGCATTCGCCGGCCACGAGCTTCTGCAAGCGCGCGGCGGGATCGGGCGTGATCGCGAACACGAGGCGCGCGAGCTTCACGTCGTCCGGTTTCCAGTAGTCGGGATTCGCGTCGTAGCGGATCAGCGCATCCTTCTGGTACGTGCGCAGCAGGAACGGCCCCGTGCCGACCGGGAACTGGTTGATGTCGGACTCGCGATGACGCGCGGCGAGCTGCCCCGCATATTCGGCCGACAGCACCGACGCGAACGCCATCGCGAGATTGCGCACGAACACGACGTCGGGCGACTTCAGCACGAAGCGCACCGTATAGTCGTCGACCTTCTCGATGCGCTCGATGTTGCGGTCGAAGCCGAGATCGCTGAAATACGGGAAGCTGACCGGATAGGCCTTGCGGAACGGATCGTCCGGGTCGAGCATCCGGCGGAACGTGAACACGACGTCGTCGGCCTGGAACGGTCGCGTCGGCGTGAACCACGCGGTGGTCTGGAACTTCACGCCGCGCCGCAAATGAAACGTGATCGTGCGCTGGTCGGGCGACACGTCCCAGCTCGTCGCCAGCGACGGCACGAGATCGAGCGTGCCGCGCTTGAACTGCACGAGCCCGTTGTAGATCGTGTACGTGCTCGCATCGAAATCGGTGCTCGTCGTGTGCTGGCCGGGATCGAAGCCGGCCGGGCTACCTTCGGAGCAGTACACGAGCGTCTTGCCGGCGGGTGCGGCGAGCGCGTGCGTCGCGGCGCCGGCCAGCAGCAACGACGCGGCGACGCCGCGAAGCACGGCGCCGGCATGCGGTACGCCGCGCGTACGGCGCGCGGCTGACGAAACGAAAGGATTCTTCATGGTGGCGGATGGAAGCAAGGGCTGTCATGCGAATGACGACCGCCGATCTTCGCGCGCCTCCCGCCGATCGCTTACCAATTAATTCCGCGTTGCTTATCGTCGCCGATGCATCCCGCTGCCGCTGCATCGAAAAGTCCATGCGAGCGGCGCATCCATGCCGAACACGGCCGCGGGCCGCCCGGGCACGCGCATCGAAACCGTCGAAACCGTCGCGACCATTCGCGCGCCACCGCATGGCCTTCCGGCCCCCTGCAGGTTCTCCGGAATGGGTGCATCGTATCGGTTGGCCGACGCCGACACCCGCGCGCGGGAATCCGCCCCGCGCGCACGTGCCGGCACGGCGCGTCCGTGCGCGCCGCCCTTTCTGGAGGAACCACGATGCCGCTCAGCCCCGATACGCCCTCTCGTCCGGTGAAATCGCCGGGCCCCGATCATCCGATCCTGATCGAACCGCACTCGTCCCGCGTGATCGTGAAGGTGGCCGACAAGGTCGTCGCCGATACGCGCCACGCGCTGGTGCTGCGCGAGGCCAGCTATCCGGCGGTGCTGTACATTCCGCGCGAGGATGCCGACATGTCGCTGCTGCAACGTACCGACCACGCGACGTACTGCCCGTACAAGGGCGATTGCGCGTACTACTCGATCCCCGCCGGCGGCGAACGTTCGATCAATGCCGTGTGGACGTACGAGCATCCGAATCCGGCCGTCGAATCGATTCGCGGGCACCTTGCGTTCTACCCGGATCGCGTCGATTCGATCGAGGAACGCCTGCTCGTCAGCGAGTGAAGACGGTCGCGCCCGGCTCCACCGCGGGCCGGTATCGTGCGCCCGCTGATTTGCATATCAGCATTCGTTGGTTGGCCGCGGGCCCGCGCGGCCGTATCGTCCTGAATCCGGCGCGGGCCGGCCCGTTGCGTGCGTCGCCCGCATCCGGCCCGGTCCTGCGCCGGCCGCGCCGCCCCCGCGCGCGGTCCGTGAACCCGCACGCAGGACATTCCGATGAACGACACCCCGCACGCAGACCTTGAAACGAATCCGGCGAACCCGCGCCGCCGCCAGTGGCTGCACGGCGCGGCCGCCGGGCTGGCCGGGCTCGCGCTCGGCCCGCTCGCAGCCGTGCCCGCGCGGGCCGAGGCCAGCGGCACGCGGCTGCGCATCGGCTTCCAGAAATACGGCAACTTCGTCGTGCTCAAGGCACGCGGCACGCTCGAGAAGCGTCTCGCGAACCAGGGCGTCACCGTGCAATGGCTCGAATTCCCGGCCGGCCCGCAACTGCTCGAAGGGCTGAACGCCGGCGCGATCGACGTCGGCACGGTCGGCGAAACCCCGCCGATCTTCGCGCAGGCCGCCGGCGTCGATTTCGTCTACATCGGCAACGAGCCGCCCGCGCCGCAGGGCGAGGCGATCGTCGTGCTGCCCGATTCGCCGATCCGCACCGTCGCGCAACTGCGCGGCAAGAAGGTCGCGTTCAACAAGGGCTCGAACGTCCACTACCTGCTGGTGAAGGCGCTCGAGCATGCGGGCCTCGCGTACGCCGACATCCAGCCGATCTACCTGACGCCGGCCGACGCGCGCGCCGCGTTCGTGCAGCGCAGCGTCGATGCGTGGGTGATCTGGGATCCGTATCTGGCCGCCGCCGAACGGCAGCTCGGCGCGCGCGTGGTCGCGAACGGCGACGCTCTCGTGCGCAACACGCAGTACTACCTCGCGGCGCGCAAGTACGCGGCCGCGCATCCGCAGGTGCTGCGCGCGCTGCTCGACGAAGTCGACGCGGTCGATCGCTGGGCGCGCGATCACGTGCCCGAGGTGGCCGCGCAACTGTCGCCGCTCGTCGGCCTCGACGCACCGACGCTCGAAGTCGCGCTCAAGCGCGCCGGCTACGGCGTGCAGCCGATCACGGACGCGACGGTCGCGTACCAGCAGAACATCGCCGACGCGTTCAGCACGCTGAAGCTGATCCCGGGCAAGCTATCGGTGGCAAGCGCACGCTGACGCGTCACGATGCAGGCGTCGCGCCGATGCGCCGCCATTCGTCGTAGTCGGTGACGAGGCCCGCGTCGTCGGTTCCGATATCGGCCGCATACGTGCCGCTCTCGTAGCGATACACGTGCGGCGCCGTGCGCGCATAGCGCTGCTCGCCGCGTACGATGTCGAAACCGGGGAAACGCAGCCACGCGGTGCGAATCTCGGCCGACTCGCCGACGGCGAGCGCCAGCCGCCGGATCGGCAGCGTATTGGTCGACGGACTGAAGCCAAGATCGATGTCGGTTGCGCCCGCAAGCATCGGCGCCTCGACGCCGTCGATCGTCCACTGCCCGGCATCGCAAGCGATGTCCCATTGCCGTGGCGGCGCCGTGCCGGTCCACCGCGTCACGCGCGCCGAACGGGTGAGCCAGTCGGCGCCGCATGCGATCGCGTAGTCGATCCGGAACGGCGTGCCGTCGAGCGCGCCCGTCACCGCCCCCGACAGCGCGATGCCCGTTTGCGACTCGTCGAGCCGGCACCATTCGGCCGCCTGCCACGTCTGCACGATCTGCCATGCGACGCAGTGCGTGCGTCGAGATTCGTTCCGTTGCGTCATGTCGGGCCTCCTGTCGTGTCGCGCGGAAGAAGACCGATTTTCGCTCACCGTGCGGATGAACGCACGCGGCTTCGGCGGCGCCACGGGCGCACCGGCCGATAGTCAGTATCGGCCCGACACACTCGGTCGCCCCTTCGCCGCTTTGGTACCATCCGTCGATCGGTAAAAATCGAACCGGAAGACACGAGGCGCGACTTCATGGATTTGTTGGCGACGATGCGCATCTACGTGAGGGTCGTGGAGCGCGGCACGATGTCCGGCGCGGCGCGGGATCTCGACATGGGCCAACCGGCCGTCAGCGAGCGCATCGAGAAGCTCGAAAAGCACCTCGGCACGCGACTGCTGATGCGCAGTGCCCGCACCCTCGCGTGCACGGAGGAAGGCCGAATTTTCTACGAACGCAGCAAGGCGCTGCTCGAAGCGGCCGAACTGGCCGTTGCGTCGGTATCGAAGACGGAGCATGCGCTCGACGGCACGATCCGGCTCGCGGCGCCGCAATGTTTCGGCGAGGTCGTGCTGCCGGGCGTGCTGATGCAGATCCGCACCGCGTACCCGAAGCTGCACATCGACCTCGTGCTGAACGACGATATCGTCGATCCGGTCACCGAGGGCGTCGACATTTCGATCCGGGTCGGCCAGCTCGGCGACGGCGGGTTCGGCGCGTACGCGCTCGGCGCGGTGGGCCGCGTGCTCGTCGCCGCGCCGTCGTATCTCCGCCAGCACGGCCCGATCGACACGAAGGCCGATCTCGCGAACCATCCGTTCATCCGCGTGAAAGGCGTGTTCGCGAACGAACAGGTACCGCTGCAGCGCGACGGCGGCGCAGTCGAATACGCGCGCATCCGCACCGTCATGACCGCCAGCCACTGGCGCCCGATGTTCGATACGATCGCGGCGGGCGGCGGCATCGGCGTGGTCCAGCACCCGGCTTGCACCGATGCGCTCGCGCATGGCCGGCTCGTCCGCCTCCTGCCGTATTACGACGTTCCCGACTTCGCGCTCAATGTGCTGGTGCAGGCGCAGCGCCCGCTGCCGCCACGCGTGCGCGCCGTCGTCGACCTGCTGAAGAAGGAAGTTCCGCTGCTGCTGACGAAGCATCGCCGGTAGTCACCGCCCTGCGCCGCCATCACGCCTGCAGCGACTTCCCCGGCTCCTTCACGTGCGCATCGACTTCCATCTGGTAGAAGCGCGCGCTGACGAAGCCGAACAGCGTCCAGCCGAGGAACACGCACAGGCCGCCGAGCATCAGCGCCTGCTCGCCCGAACTGAACAGCGCATAGAAGCTGTACGCGGTCGCGACCATCGCGACCACGTTCGTCACGAGCGCCTTGCCCGGCGGTACCTTCGCGACCTTCTGGATCGTGATCAGCGCGGCCATCGACATCACGTAAGGTACGAGGTTCGTGACGACCGCGAGATCGACGATCTTCTGGAACTGGCTGCTCAGCTCCGGGCTGATCGTCATCAGCGCGAGCGCGACCTGTGCGACCAGCAGGATCACCATGCCGACGATCGGCGTGCCCGTGCGCGTGGCACGTGCGAACACCGGCAGGAAGTAGCCGACGTCCGCCGAGCTCTTGAACACCTGCGCGACCGTAAACTGCCAGCCGAGCAGCGAGCCGATGCACGCGATCACCATCAGCGCGGTGACGATCGTGCCGACGGTCGGCGTGAACATCGTCGCGAATGCGATGCCGAACGGCGCGTTCGACTTCGCGAGGATCGCGTTGGGCACGATCCCCGCGATCACGTTGGTCGACACGATGTAGAAGATCGCCGACGCGATCGTGCCGCCGAGCACGGCGATCGGCACGTTGCGCTCCGGATTCTCCACGGCGTCCGAGTTCGCGCACGCCGATTCGAGCCCGAGGAACGCCCACAGCGTCACCGCGATCGAGCTGCCGACGGCCGCCCCGAACGGCATGTCGTGCGGATTCCACGCGGCGCCCCAGGTCGCGCCGCTGAACCAGAACCAGCCGATCAGCGACACGACGACCACCGGAATGATCACGCCCCACACCGTCACCGCGCCGATCCGGCCGGTGATGCGCGAGCCGCCGAAATTCGCGACCGTCGTCAGCACGAGCAGGAAGATCGTCCACAGGCCCGTCTGCAGCGGCGACAGCGTCGCGTCGAACAGCACGGTGCCGTAGCCGACCGCCGTGACGCCGATCGCGACGTTGGCGATCACGAGCGACAGCCCGTACGTATAGTTCGCCATGTAGTTGCCGGCCTTGCCGAACGCGTACTCCGCGTAGCCGCCCATCCCGCCCGGCTTGCGGCTCAGCATCCCGCAGCGCGCGAACGCATAGGCCAGCGCGAGCGAGCCGCCGGCCGTGACGATCCACGACAGCAGCGAGATCGTGCCGACCTGCGCGAGCTTCGACGGCAGCAGGATGATGCCGGAGCCCATCATGTTGACCGCCGTGAGAATGGTGAGCTGCCAGACGTTCATCCGGTGTTTCTGCGCGGCCGCCGGGGCCGCGCCGGACACGCGTGCTGCATTTTCCATGGTGTCGATCCTTCGATGTGAGGCCGCCGCGCGGCCGGTCGCTCGTTCGCCCGGTCGGGCGTCAGGCCGTCAGGCAGTACACGCGGTACGTACCGTCCTCGACCTCCACGCCATGCGTGTCGTGCGCGAATCCCGGGAACCGCCGGTCGTACGCTTCGAGCGCCTTCAGGTAGCCGAGCACCGGGCCGCCAGCCGGCCCCGCGTTCTCGCCCGGCATCAGGAGCGGAATGCCCGGCGGATACGGCACGACGCCGGTGGCCACGGTACGCCCGGCCAGCTCGTCGAGCGTCACCTGCTCGATGCGACCCTGCACGAGATGCTCGTACGCGCGCACCGGGCTCATCTCCGGCTTCGGCAGGATCGAGAACGCCTCCGACATCAGTCGCGTCGTGCCGAGCTGCTCCATCGCCGCGAACATCGTGTCGGCCAGGTCCTTCAGCCCCATGCCCGCATAGCGCGAGCCATGCTCCTTCGCGAGCGACGGAATCGCCAGGTCGAGCGGCAGGTTCGCGTCGTAGTCGCGCTTGAATTCGCACAGCGCGCTGACGAGCGAACCCCACTTGCCCTTCGTGATGCCGATCGAGAACAGGAACAGGATCGTGAAATCGGTCGTCTTCTCGACCACGATGCCGCGCGCATCGAGATACGCGGTGACGACGCTCGCCGGGATGCCGACCGGCATCAGGCCGCCGGCCGGCGCGACGCCCGGCGTGACGATCGACACCTTGATCGGGTCGAGCATGCAATAGCCGTCCTCGATGTTGCCGAAGCCATGCCATTGCGCGCCCGGGCGCAGCACCCAGCACGCCGGGTCGCTCGCGAGCAGTTCGGGCGGCGCATCGTGGAACGGCAGCGTGCGGCCCGTGCGCGCCTCGAGCACGGTGTCGGGCTGCCAGCATTCGAAGAACCAGTCGCCCTTCGCGCCGAATTCGCCGTTCATCCGCGCGATCATCTGCCGGAACGCGACGGCCTCTTCGATCGACTCGCGCGTCAGCGCGGCGCCGCCGGGGCCGTCCATCATCGCGGCCGCGACGTCGTTCGACGCGATGATCGCGTAGTTCGGCGACGTCGACGCATGCATCATGAACGTTTCGTTGAACTGGCCATGCGGAATCGGGCTGCGGCCGTCGCGCACGTGGATGTAGGACGCCTGCGACAGCGCGGTCAGCAGCTTGTGCGTCGACTGCGTCGCGAACACCGTGGGCCGGTCCGCATGATGGTCGCGCGGGTCGCCGTGCATCGCATGGCGGTCGCGATAGATCGGGTTGAAACGCGCGTAGCCGTACCACGCCTCGTCGAAGTGCAGCCGGTCGACGCTCGCGCCGAGCAGCTCCTCGACGCGCGTCACGTTGTAGCAGAGGCCGTCGTACGTCGAGTTCGTGACGATCGCGTGCTTCGGCTGGCGATCGGCCAGCCCGGCCGCGAGCGGGTTCGATGCGATCGCCTCGCGGATCGCCGTCTGCGTGAGGCGCTCCGAGGCGATCGGTCCGATGATCCCGTAGCGGTTGCGCGTCGGCACGAGGTACGTCGGGATCGCGCCCGACATCGTCATCGCGTGTTCGGCCGACTTGTGGCAATTGCGGTCGCACAGCGCGATCTGGTCGCGGCTCACGCTCGCCATCAGGATGATGCGGTTCGACGTCGACGAGCCGTTCGTCACGTGATACGTGCGATGCGCGCCGAACACGCGCGCCGCGTAGCGTTCGCTTTCGCCGATCGGGCCCGAGTGGTCGAGCAGCGAGCCGAGCTCGCCCACCGAGATCGACAAGTCCGAGCGGAACAGCGATTCGCCGAAATATTCGAAGAACGCGCGGCCGACCGGCGATTTCAGGAAGCCGGTGCCGCCCGTGTGGCCGGGCGTATGCCACGAGTATTCGTACACGCGCGAGAACTTCGCGAGCGCGCCGAACATCGGCGGCAGGACGGTCGAGCGATAGCGTTCGATCGCCGCGTGAATGCGCCCGCCGATGAAGTCGGCCGTATCCTCGAGCAGCCACACGAAATCGTCGACCTTGCCCATCACCGCGGCCGGTACCGACGACGCGACGCTGCGGTCGGCCAGCAGGAAGATCGGCACGCTGCCGTTGCGATGCCGGATCGCGTCGACCACGGCCTCGGACGGCCCGTGGCCGTCCACGCCGAGATCCCAGTCGAGCAGCACGCACTGGATCGACGGATCGGAGCGGAGCAGCACGATGGCATCGTCGGCGGACGTCGCCGTCAGCACGTCGATACCGCGTTGCGCGAGCTCCGCGCTCAGCGTGCGGACCGCACGCCCGGTCGCGGTTTCCTGCGCGATCTCGTCGTCGACCAGTAGCGCACGCATGCCGAGACGGCGGATGCCGCCGACAGAAGTATTCATGATGTTGCCCTCGCTGTTGCGTTGCTTCGATTGGTATTGTTCGTCTCACGAGCACGCGGACAGCAGGCCACGGGCAGCGGCATGAGACGCTCGCCATTCCGGCTTGATTCGCCGTCCAATTCGGAGCCGACTATGCCATGGATGCCTTTCGATGAAAAGCTGACGATTCGGTAAAGCCATCGACGCGTTTCAAATCGGATTTCATCATTGGATCATTTTTATGTGCGCCGCAGCACGCCAATTTCCGATTGTTTGATCATGCTCATGCCGCAATGGCATTTCGATCCGGTCCGATTGAGTTCGTATGTTTTTGTTGCTACGATCGGCTGCGCCGGGCACGGCCCGATCGCGGCTGTGCCGCGCCGCACAAGGGTCCTGATGCAGTGCGCAATCGGCAATCGGCATTCGCGGGACCGTTTTCAATTGGCTGTAGCGCGTATCGGTTCGCGATTGCGTCCTGGCGCGAATACGGCTCCCGTTTCAGGTCATTTACCGGAGAGTTCGCGTGAGCCTGTTGAAAATCGCAGTCGAGCCGGCGCTGATCGGCGCCTTCCTCACCACGCACGAACAGGTCGACGTATTCCAGACCGATTTCACGAATATCGCGGCAATCGTCGTCGGAATCGATTCCGCGGAAAAGGTACTGAAAACCGTCGAAAGAACCGGTTTCGCGATTCCGTTCTTCGTCGCGGTCGAGCCCGATCAGGAAGTGCCGCCGTCGGTCCTGCCGAGCGCGAGCGGCGTGATCCAGCTTCGGCACGGCGGCCGCCACTACTACGGCCGGCAGATTTCCGCCGCCGCCGACATCTACAGCGAGAACCTGCTGCCGCCGTTCTTCAAGGTCATGCGCGAATACGTGCAGCGCGGCTACGTCGAATTCGACTGCCCGGGCCACCAGGGCGGCCAGTTCTTCTCGAATCATCCGCTCGGCCGGATGTTCTTCGATTTCTTCGGCGAAACGCTGTTTCGCGCGGACCTCTGCAACGCGGACGTGCGGCTCGGCGACCTGCTGATCCACGAAGGGCCCGCGCTGGAAGCGCAGCGCAACGCCGCGCGCATCTACAACGCGGACAAGACATACTTCGTGCTGAACGGCACGTCGACGTCGAACAAGGTCGTCACGAGCGCGCTGCTCGCGCCCGACGATCTCGTGCTGTTCGATCGCAACAACCACAAGTCGGTGCACCTCGGCGCGCTCGTGCTGTCCGGCGCGCGGCCGGTCTACCTCGAGACCGCGCGCAACGCGTGGGGCCTCATCGGCGGCGTCGACAGCGCGGCGCTCGGCGAGGCGCGCATTCGCGACGCGATCCGCGACGTCGCGCCCGAGCGCGCCGACCTGCCGCGCCCGTTCCGGCTCGCGGTGATCCAGCTCGGCACCTACGACGGCACGATCTACAACGCGCGCGAAATCGTCGACCGGGTCGGCCATCTGTGCGACTACATCCTGTTCGATTCGGCGTGGGTCGGCTACGAACAGTTCATCCCGATGATGCAGAACTGCTCGCCGCTGATGCTGACGCTCGGCCCCGACGATCCCGGCATCTTCGTCACGCAATCGGTGCACAAGCAGCAGGCCGGCTTCTCGCAGACGTCGCAGATCCACAAGAAGGACAGCCACATCGAGGGCCAGAAGCGCTTCTGCGATCACCGGCGCTTCAACAACGCGTACATGATCCACGCGTCGACGAGCCCGTTCTACCCGATGTTCGCGGCGCTCGACGTCAACGCGCAGATGCATGCGGGCCCGGCCGGCAAGCGCCTGTGGCGCGACTGCGTCGCGCACGGCGTCGACGCGCGCAAGCTGCTGCTGAAAACCTGCCGCCAGATCCGCCCGTTCGTCCCGCAGCAGGTCGACGGCCGCCCGTGGGCCGACCATCCGACCGAGCAGATCGTCGACGACCTGCGCTTCTTCCGCTTCCATCCGGCCGACACGTGGCACGGCTTCGATGGCTATGCGGACAACCAGTATTTCGTCGATCCGTGCAAGCTGCTGCTGACGACGCCCGGCATCGATCGCGACACGCACGAATACGCGGCGTTCGGCGCGCCGGCGCCGATTCTCGCGCGCTACCTGCGCGAGCACGGCGTCGTGCCCGAGAAGGCCGACCTGTACACGATCCTGTTCCTGCTCACGCCATCGGAGAGTTTCGGCAAGCTGCAGCATCTGATCGCGCACCTCGCGCAGTTCGAGCGCCATCTCGACCAGGACACGCCGCTGCGCGAAGCGATTCCGTCGCTGTGCGAAGCGTATCCGGAGCTGTACGGCACGATGCGCCTGCGGCAGCTGTGCCAGCGCATGCACGACTTCTACCGCAGCCACGACATGAAGCATCTGCAGAAACAGATGTTCCGGCGCGCGCAGTTCCCGAAGCAGGCGATGCTGCCGCAGGCCGCGAATGCCGAGCTGATCCGCAACAACGTCGAACTCGTGACGCTCGACCGCATCGAAGGCCGGATCGCGACCGAAGGCGCGCTGCCCTACCCGCCGGGCATCTTCTGCGTGGTGCCGGGCGAAGTGTGGGGCGGCCCGGCGCTCGACTACTTCCGCGCGCTCGAAGCCGGGATCAACGCACTGCCGGGCTTCGAGCCGGAAATCCAGGGCGTGTACCTGCAGACGAAGCCGGACGGCACCAAGCAGGCATCGGCGTACGTGGTCGCGGCCGGCGCGGACGCGTCGCGCATGTAGGTCCGGTGGGCGGCTGCACGCCGCCCGCCGTCTGTTCCGGAGACGACCGCCCGGTGCCGCGACGGCCGCGCACCGGCACTTGCGCATGGTCCGACCGTGCGGTACCGTCCTCCTTTCCGGGATAACCGAAGCCTCGCCTCGAAACCCATCCGTCGATTCGATCCGATGCGGCCCCGCCCCCGCCCGGCGCCGTCGCATCGCGCGTACAGGAGGGGTTTGCGTTGGACGTTCGCGTGTATCTGCTGGCCGCCGCCGTGTTCCTGGCCGGCGTTGCCGAAAACATCTGCGTCGGCATCCTGCCGACGATCTCCGCCGGCCTTCACGTGTCGATCGCCGCTGCCGGACAGCTCACCACGATATTCTCCGCCGTGTTCGCGCTCGCCGCGCTCGTGGCCGCCTCGTTCGTCGCACGGGTCGAACGGCGCACCGCGCTGCTCGCGGCGCTCGGCGCGTTCGCGGCCGCGAACCTGGGCGCCGCCGCGAGCCCCGGCTATGCGAGCCTGTTTGCCGCGCGCGTGCTGATGGCCGCGAGCTGCGCGACGCTGATCCTCGTCGCGACGCGCTTCGCGGCCGAACTCGCGCCGGCGTCGCAACGCGGCCGCGCGATCGGCATCGTGTTCATGGGGATCAGCGCGTCGCTCGTGCTCGGCGTGCCGATCGGGATGCGCATCACCGAATGGGCCGGCTGGCGCGCGGTGTTCGTGTCGATCGCGATGCCGGCGCTGCCGCTCGGAATCTGGCTCGCCCGCCGGCTGCCGCGCATGGCGCCTGCCGCGGCCCGCGCCTCCGGCGTGCCGTCGTATCGCGCCGTGCTGGCGCGGCCGCGGCTGCTCGCCGCGCAATGCGTATCGATCGCGATGATCGGCGGGCATTTCACGCTGTTCGCGTATCTCACGCCATATCTGCAGGCCGTGCTGTCGCCCGGCGCGGCCGCGCTCGAAGGGCTGTACGTCGCGTTCGGGATGGCCGGCGTGACCGGCGCGTGGCTCGGCGGGCTCTTCTCGGATCGGCTCGGCGCTTCGCGCGCGCTGTGCGCATGCCCGGCCGTGTTTCTCGTCGCGATGGCCGTGCTGCCGGCGGCCGGTGCGTCGCCGCTCGCATTCGTGCCGGCAATGATGCTGTGGGGCGGCATCAGCTGGTCGATCTCGCCGATCGTGCAGAACTATCTGATCCATACCGCGCCGTCGCTGGCCGACGCGAGCGTCGGCATCAACGTGTCGGCGATGCATGCGGGCGTCGCGCTCGGGTCGGCGTTCGGCGGCGTACTGGTCGGGCGCAATGCACTGCTCGTTACACCGTGGGCCGGCTGCGTGCTGGTGGCCGTCGCGCTGGCATGCGCGTGGGTCGCGGCACGGCCCGCGCGGCAGGCCGTGCGCGCGTCGTGAATCGTGCCGGGCGATGTGCTACACCGCCCGCCGTCTCACCACGCCTGCCGGTAAATCTCCAGCGCGTCTGCCTCGGCCACCTCGCGCGGATTGTTCACGAGCAGGCGCGTCTGCAACATCGCGTCCGACGCCATCCTCGGCAGATCGGCCTCGCCGATGCCGACTTCGCGCAGCGTGCGCGGAATGCCCGTCGCGACGATCAGCCGGTCGATCTCGGCGATCAGCGCATGCGTTTTCGCCTCGTCGCTGCCGGTGGCCGACGGCGCGACGATGGCTGCCAGTTCCGCATACAGCAGCGCGGCGGCCGGCGCATTGAAGCGCAGCACGTGCGGCAGCACCAGCGCGTTCGACAGCCCGTGCGGCACGTGGAAGATCCCGCCGACCGGATAGGCCAGCGCGTGCACGGCCGCGACCGGCGCATTCGCGAACGCCTGCCCCGCGAACATCGCGCCGACCAGCATCGCTTCGCGCGCGTGCCGGTTCCGGCCGTCGTCGCACGCGGCAAGCAGGTTGCGCGACAGCAGCGTCAGCGCGTGCGTGGCCAGCATGTCGGAGACCGGATTCTTCAGCCGTGCGGACGTATACGCCTCGATCGCATGCACCATCGCGTCGATGCCGGTGGCGGCCGTCGCCGCGCGCGGCAGGCCTAGCGTGAGTTCCGCGTCGAGGATCGCGACGTCCGCGAACAGATGCGGCGACACGACGCCCATCTTGCGCGCCTCGCCGACCGTGACGATCGACACCGCCGTGACCTCGGAGCCGGTGCCGGCCGTGGTCGGCATCTGCACGAGCGGCAGCCGCGCGCTCGCGACCTTGTCGACGCCGTACATGTCGGCCAGCGCCTGCTGCCCCGGCGCGAGCACCGCGATCAGCTTCGCGACGTCCATCGACGAGCCGCCGCCCAGGCCGAGCACGATCTCGGCATCGGCCGCGACGGCCCGCTCGGTCGCGTCCAGCACCACGTGCTCGGGTGGATCGGCGATCACGTCGTCGATCACGGTGACCTGCCAGCCGTGCGCGGCGAGGCTCTCCAGCGCGGGCGCGAGCACGCCGCTGCGATGCAGGAACGCATCGGTGACGACGCACAGCCGCGCGAGCGCCGGAAAGCGTTCGCGCAACAGCGCGCCGAGCCGGCGCGCGGCGCCGAATTCGACGATCTGCGTCGGCACGGTACGGAATTGAAACGGATTCATCGGGTGCCTCCCGGTGGCGTCGCCGTGCCGGTGTCCGGCTGCACCATGTAGCGCGACACGTCGCGGCGATCGAGCAACGGCATGATCGCCCCGATTCCGATCCGCTGAAAATGCGGCGTTTCCCGATGCGCGTCGAGGCCGTCCGCATCGCGGTAGCGCTCGAGGATCACGATGTGGTCGGGATGCTCCGGCGACCGGAAATACGCGTAGTCGAAGTTCTTGGGCTCGGCGCGCGTGGCCGGCGCGAGTTCCGCGAGCAGTTCGACCACGCGGTCGCCGTTGCCGGGTTTTGCGAAGTAATGCGCGATCACCTGCAGATAGGGTTCGTTCATGCTGCGCTCCAGGTTCGACACAAGCCCGTCACGCCGACGGGTCGAAATTCCACCACGCGCTGTCGCTCGTCGATACCGCGACCGCGCCGTGCCGCCGCGCGCTGCGCACGTCGTCCGCGTTGCCGACGAAACCGGACGCGACGATCGGCGGCAGCGCCTGCCGGTCGGCTTCGCTCAGGTGCGCGAGCATCGGCGCCGGCATCAGCTGCACCAGGTTCGGATCGCTCTGCTCGATCGCCTTCACGCTGCGCGGCCACGTCGAACGGTCGGTCACGAACACCTTCTGCATCGTGATCAGCCCCGCGCGGTTCGCGCGCTGGATCGTCGCGACGCGCGTCGACACGACGCTCGCGACACCGATATCGGCCAGATACTCGACGCCGCCCTTGTCCTGGGACAGCCCGTCGCAACTGTCGATGTTGACGATCACGAACTTGCCGGCCCGGGCGAGCGCCGCGACCACCGCCTGCAAGCGCCGCAGGTCGACGTTCGCGACGATGCCGACCTCGGCCGCGCTGTCGACGAAGCTGTCGGCCTGCTCGACGCCGTACAGCGTGGCGATGACGGGATGACGGGCGAGACGCGCGCCCAGCGACTTGTCCATGACGTTTACCGGTCGACGTGCGGGCCGGTCTCGTCGCCGAGACCAAGCTTGCCGGGGTTGAGGATATGCTTCGGGTCGAGCGCGCGCTTCACCGCCTGCAGCACCGGAAACGCGGTGCCCAGCGAATCGCGCATGTACGGTGCACGCAACAGCCCGACACCGTGGTGATGGCTCAACGCCGCATTGTATTGGATCAGCACCGCGTTCGCCGCGTCCCACGCCGCGCGATACCACGCGGCCCGCTCGGCCACCGCGACGTCGCCGCGCAGCGAGAAATACAGGCACGCGCCGTCCGCGTACGCATGCGACTGGTGCGCGGACCCGGCCAGCGTGCCCGGCACCGCCTGCAACGCGGCCACCACGTCGCGATAGATCGCCGCGAGGTCGCGCCAGCGGCCGCACATTTCCAGCGTGTCGGCGACGAAGCCCGGGCTGCGCTTGAAGCCTTCCGCGCTCTTGCCGGTCAGGTAGCGGGTGTCGAGCCACTTCTCGAAGATCGCGTCGCCATCGAGCTTGTGCCCGCTCGCGTCGCCGACGCGCGCGCCGATCGCCATCGCCGCATCGACCATCTCCGGCGCGCCCTCGTCGGCGATCAGCAACACGTTCGTGTCGGGCAGGCCGAACTGCACGCCGCTCTCGAGCGCGTCGTAGAGCCGAAGCGCCGCCGGATTCGCGCCGCGCTGCAGGATCTCGCGGCACGCGTCGAGGCCGGCCGCGAACGTGTCGAAACCGTACGCGAGCGCACGGCCGTAGTCCGGCAGCCGATGCAGTTTCAGGCGCGCACGCACGATGATGCCAAGCGTGCCTTCGCTGCCGATGAACAACTGCTGCAGATCCGGGCCGACCGCCGCGCGCGAATACCCGCCCAGCGTGACGAGGCTGCCGTCCGCGAGCACCACGTCCATGCCGAACACCATGTCCTCGATCTTGCCGTAGCGCGTCGACAGCTGCCCCGCGCCGCGGCACGCGATCCAGCCGCCCACGGTGCTGATCCCGAACGACGACGGCCAGTGCCCCATCGTCAGCCCGTGCTCGCGCTGCAGCGTGGCCTCGAATACGTCGCCGAACATGCCGGCTTCGACGTCGACGATCTGGCTCTCGGCGTCGACGCCGACCAGCCGGTTCAACCCGCACACGTCGAGCACGATGCCGCCGCGCACCGGCAGCGCCGCACCCGTCACGTTGCTGCGGCCGGCCGACGCCGTGACCGGCAGCGTCGCCGCGTGTGCGATGCGCATCACGGCCTGCACCTGCTCGACCGTCGACACGCGCACGACGACCGCGTGCGGCGTCGCGGGCCGGCCGCCCGTCTCCGCGACCATCGACGCGGCCCACCAGTCGCGCGTCCACGCGACGACGTCGGCCGGCTGCACGAGCACCTCGTCGGCCACCGCGCGCAGCGCGTCGACCTGCTGCGGCGATACCGTGACCGGCGCCCGCTGCATGCCGGCCTCGACAGGCGCGCCGCCTGTCGCGGGCAGGTTCAGTGCGTAGGGCGGCGGCGTATGCGCGCCGACGACGTAGTTGCCGCGGTTGTAGCCGCGCTTGATGGCTTCCTTGCTGATCATCCGTTTTCTCCGATGAGGATGGCTTTTTCGAGTGCGACGGCGGCGACGTAGTCGCGCACCTGGCTGGCGACGGCCGCGTCGGACAAGCCGAGCTCCGCCTGAAGGATGGCGCCGACGCGCGGCGCGGCGCGTGCCGACGCGTCGCGCGCCATCAGCCGCGCGCGGGTGCGGCGCGACAGCACGTCGTCGACGCTGCGCGCGAATTCGTGGCGTACCGCATAGAGCACTTCCGCTTCGCTGTACGGCAGCCCTTCGACGATCGGCGCGAGCAGCGACGGCGTCGCATCGGCGAGGTCGCCGACGAAGCGCGCCTCGGTGCCGTAGCGTTCGCCGAGATGCGCGGCGAGCCCGCCCGATGCGACGATCGCCTGCGGGTCGTAGCCGGCCGCGCCGAGCAGGTACGCCGATTTCGTGCGGCAGCGCGTGCGGCGGCCGAGCAGCTTGCCGACCGTATCGATGGTCTGCTCGGCCATGTGCCGCGACGTCGTCAGCTTGCCGCCGACGATCGTCACGAGGCCGTCGGGCGCGACATGGATCTCGTGATTGCGTTTCATCTCGATCGTCTTGCCGCCGGGCGGCCCGACGAGCGGCCGGCATCCGGCGATGCTGCCGACCACGTCGTCCGCGCTCAGGTCGACTTTCAACGCGGAGCGCGCGCCTTCCAGCAGGAAATCGAGTTCCTGCCGCGTGCAGTGCACGTCGTCGAGATCGCCGTCGTAGTCCTCGTCGGTCGTGCCGAGATACGACACGTTGCCCCAGCGCGTGATCGTCGCGCGGCGGTTGCGGCCCGGCACGGGGATCGTCACCGTGCAGTCGTTGCGGATCTTCAGCCACGGAATCGCGACGTGCACGCCCTTCGCGGGCCGCACTTGCAATCCAGATGCGTCGCCCTTGCGTGCACCGGTCCAGTCACGCAGCCACACGCCGGTCGCCATCACCACCACGCGTGCCCGCACGCGCCGCTCGCGGCCGTCGGCGTGCACGATCGCGCCGTCGACCTTGCCGTGGCCGTCGCGCGTCAGTTCCATCACGCGTGCATGATTCGCCACCGCCGCGCCATGAAACGCGGCCGTGCGCACGAGGTTCAGCGTCAGGCGCGCATCGTCGACGCGCGCGTCGAAGTACAGGAAGCCGCCCGTCAGGTAGGTTTCGTTGAAGGTCGGGCAATGCGACAACACCTCGGCCTTGGTCAGCTTCTGGTGCAGGATGCCCTCGCGCCAGCCGCCGGCGATGTCGTAGGTCCACAGCAGGCTTTCGAAGGCTTTCGCGAGACGCCGGTCGAACACGCCTTCGCGCTCCATCACCGGGAACAGGAACGGCAGCCGCTGCACGAGATGGCGCGCGTTGCGCCGCAACCGCTGCCGCTCGAGCAGCGAATGGCGCACGAGCCCGAGATTGCCCTGCTCGATGTAGCGCAGTCCGCCGTGCACCATCTTCGACGATTTCGACGACGTGCCCGACGCGAAATCGCTCTTCTCGACGAGCGCGACGCGCAGCCCGCGCAGGCTCGCGTCGAACGCCGCGTAAGCGCCCGTCACGCCGCCGCCGACGATCAGTACGTCAAACGTATCCGTCTCGAGTCGCGCCAGATGCTCGTCGCGGTTCACGCGTAGCGGCTCCGTGGCCGTCATGCCGGCCCGGTCCGTGCGGGGTTTTCTGGATGGCAAAAACATCATGCTGGTCGTTCTCCGTGCTTACGCATGAGCAAAATCGGCCGCGTGCGCGAGCTCGGACGCGATCCGCGCATGCCAGGCCGCGCGCCGCCGCTGCCGGCTGTCCGCATCGATCGACGGTTCGAAGACGGCGTCGGTGACGAGCGTCGCACGGGCCGCCTCGAGCGATTCCCACAGCAACCCCGACGCGCCCGCGAGAAACGCCGCGCCGCGCAGGCTCGCGCGATCGCCGTCGCGCATCCGGCGCACCGGCACGCCGCTCACGTCGGCCTGGATCTGCAGCAGCGTGTCGCTGCCCGCGAGGCCGCCGCCGACGATCAGCTCCGACACGCCGGCCCGCGCGACCGCCTCGTTCGCCTCCATGCACGACGCGACCGAATGCGCGATGCCTTCGAGCACCGCGTGCGCGACCTCGGCCTGGGTCGTCGCGATCGAGATGCCCGACAGCAGCGCACGCGCGTTCGGCTCCATCCTCGGCACGCGCAGGCCGGTGAGCGCCGGCACGAAGGTCACGCCGCGCGCCGACCGCACGGTGCCAGCCAGCGCGCTGATCTGCGCGGGGTCGTCGAACCAGCGCAACTTTTCGCAGACCCAGCGCAACGCCGAGCCGGTCGTCGCGACGAAGGTTTCGAGCGAGTAATGCGACACGCCGCCGTGCCGCCGCGCGGTCATCGCCAGCGTGCCGTCGTGCGCGTGGCCGGGTTGCGCATGCGATCCGGCGTCGGGGCGCGCCGTCCCCGTCAGCAGGTCGACGAAGCTGCCGGTGCCGTGCACGCACATCGCCTGGCCGCGCTCGACGCAGCCGAGGCCGACCGCGCCCGCGAACTGGTCGCCCGCGCACGCGAGGATCGGCACGTCGATGCCGAGCACGTCCGCGCGCGTGTGGCCGAACGCGTCGGCGTCCTCGCGCAGCGCCGGCAGCAGTTCGCGCGGAAAGCCGAGTGCGTCGAGCCACGGGTCGAAATAGCGATGCTCGCCGAGCAGGTATGCGCTGGCGGACGTCGCGTTGGTCGGCGTCGTGATGCACGCGCGTGCCTCGGACAGATGCCACAGCAGCCACGTGTCGATCGTGCCGAACGCGAGACGGCCGGCGCGATGCGCATCGGCCACCGCCCGCGACGTACGCAACTGGTGCACGGCCCACAGATACGGCGAGCGCACCCCCGCCGGCCGGCCGACCTGCGGCACCAGCACGCGGTCCCAGTCGGCCGCGAGACGGTCGAGCTCGGCCGCATGGCGCGTGTCCTGCCAGACCATCGCGGGCACGAGCGCGCGCCCGGTCCGCGTGTCCCACAGCACGGCGGTCGCACGCTGCGTCGCGAGCGCCAGCGCGACGATGCGCACGTGCTGTTGATGCGCCTGCGCGAGCGTCGCACGGCAGACGGCGAGCGTCTTGTCGAGGATCGCGTTCGCGTCCTGTTCGACGACGCCGGGCTGCGGGCTCTCGACCGACAGCGGCAGGTATTCCAGGCACGACACGTGGCCGCTCGCGTCGACGAGCGCGGCGCGCGTGCCGGACGTGCCTTCGTCGATCGCGAGAATGGCGTTTCGGGATTCGGTCATCGCTGCGTTTTCTCGATGGCGGGTTTCAGGAAGGCCGACGTGGCGCGCGCGTCGTCGCCGAAGTGCGGCGCGTCGGGTTCGTTGTCGGGATTGACGGTGGTGCGGGTCGGATCCCAGCGGATCGCGAAACAGATCGCGCTGGCCACGCACGGCACGATCGCGAGGATCAGGAACGTGTGTTCGAGGCCGTAGCGCGCACGAAACAGCGGAAAGACCAGCAGGCCAAGCGCGGCGCCGATCGAGCCGAGCGCCCCGACGATGCCGTTCGCACCCGCGCGCAATTCGCCGCGAAACGACAGCGACGACAGGCTCTTGCCGTTCGCGCCGGGGCCGGCCGAGTGGAACAGGATGAACAGCGACGGCACGACCACCGACAGCCACAGCGGCATGCGCGCATGAAACAACCCGAGCGCAACCAGCATCACGCAGACCGCCGCGAAGCCGAACGCCGACGCGCGACGCAGCCCGACACGGCGGCCGACCGCCGACGACGAGAAGCCGCCGACGATCCCGAACAGGTTGAACACGAGCGCGCCGAGCGTCGCGTAGACGAAGTCCTTGCCGAACAGCGCCGCGCTGATCAGCGGCAGGTACCAGCCGATCGCGAAGTATTCGATCGACTGGCCGATCTGCACGGTCGCGGCCAGGATCGTGCGCGGCAGGTAGACGCCGCGAAAGATCAGCAGCACGTTCGCGAGGCCGCGCGTGGCCGGATTGACGACGGGAGTACGTTCATGCGCGGGCGCGGCGACGAATGGCTGCCCGTAGATGCGCGTCATCGCGCGCGCCGCCTCGTCGAGCCGCTCCTTGCGGGCGAGCCAGATCGGGCTTTCGACGAGGAATGCGCATTGCAGCGCGAGGATCGCGACGCCGAACACGGCGGTCGCCGCCACCGAGTAGCGCCAGATCGAATCGCCGACCTGCCAAGCATGAAACAGCAGCGCGAGCAGCAGGTTCAGGCACACGGCCGTGTACCACATGCCCTGCCAGGTATTGAGTCGGCTCTTCAGGTGGCCCGGCGTGAATTCCGCGAGCATCGCCATCGCGATCGCGAAGTCGATGCCGTACGCCATCCCGACGAAGAAGCGGCCCGCGAGAATCGTATTGAAATCGGGCGCGAACACCACCAGCAGCGCGCCGATCACCGACAGCAGCTTCGCGGCGATCAGCGGCCGCACGCGGCCCCAGCGGTCGGCCATCCAGCCGCCGATCGGGTTGAACGCGATCGCGACCCACGACGCGAACGACGTCATCCATGCGACCTGCGCGGCCGACAGATGCAATTCGTGCGTCATCGGCCCGAGGCCGGCGCTCAATGCCGAGTTGGAAAATGCGTCGAGAAACAGCCCGCCGAGCGACAGCCACCAGACGAGTCCCGCCCTGCCCGCGATACCGGGGCGCGTGTCGAGAAAGGAGATGACGTCTTCAATGCCATGAAGCTTGACCGCGATCGTTTGCACAATCGGCCTCCGTATATTTGTTCTGTAAGAGGCTCGACATTGCAGATGCGATCGACGCATGGAGAGACCATCTTACAGATAGTCTCTTATCTAGATCTGCCTGCGCAATTTACGGCGGGCAACGCGCTGGTGTCAAGCGCGGTCGGTTGTGCGATGCAGCGACGCGCACGTCGGCGCTCCCCGCAATCGTTGCGTACGCAACGTCATCTCCCGGCTGGCCGCGCGCGGTCAGCCACCTGTTCACCACGGCACCGTGCGCCCCAGATAGTCGAGGTATTCGAGCCCGGGCCGCGCCCGCTTCGCGAGCAGCACGTCGACGAGGCTCGGCACGCTTTCGTCGATGGTCAGGCGTGCGTCGGGCCCGCCGAGTTCGGTGCGGACCCAGCCGGGCGCCATCAGCGCCATCGCGCGGCGCGTATCGGCCTGACGCGCCGCGAAGCTGCGCATGAACTGGTTCAGCGCGGCCTTGCTGCCGCGATAGACCTCGCGCATGCCGCTGACGTTGTTCGCGACGCTGCCCTGCCCCGACGACATCGCGCCGATCAGCCCGTCGTCGGTCACCAGATCCTGCAGCGTCTCGATCGCGCGCATCGGCGCCAGCGCATTCGTGATCATCACGCGTACGAATTCGTCGGTCGTCACTTCACCGATCGTTTCGTTCGGATCGTTGGTCGTGCCCGCGTTCACGAACAGCATGTCGAAGCGCCGGCCCGCCAGACGCTCGCGCAGCGCGGCCAGTTGCGCGGGCGCGCAGATGTCGAGCGTGCCGATCTCGAGCCGGCCGTCGAACCGCTCGGCCAGCTCGTGCAGCTGCGTGCGCCCCGATTCTGCGCGCACGGTCCCCGTCACGTTCCAGCCCTTGTTCAGGAAGGCCTCCGCCATCGCGAGCCCGAGGCCGCGCGACGCCGCGACGAGGAGGATCGCGGGCGCGTTGCGTCGATTCGATTCAGTCGATTGCATGGTTTTTGCGTTTACCGTGTTCGTCATGCACCCACTATAGGCGGGCGCCACGACAGGCGCCAGACGCACCGAATGCAATCCATCGTTGCATCGAACGCCATGTCACGCCTCGCAGTGGCGTATCCTGTCCACATGGAAAACATCGACCTGAACCTCGTCACCGCGCTCGACGCGCTGCTGTCAGAGAGCAGCGTGACCGGCGCCGCGCGCCGGCTGGGCCTGAGCACGTCCGCGATGAGCCGCACGCTCACGCGGCTGCGCGCCGCCACCGGCGATCAACTGCTCGTGCGCGCCGGGCGCAGGCTCGTGCCGACCCCGCACGCAACCGCGTTGCGCGACCGCGTGCATGCCGTCGCGAGCGACGCGCGCGCCGTGCTGCGGCCGGCGACGGCCGACGTCGACCTCGCGACGCTCACGGCCACGTTCACGATCCGGGCGGCCGCGTCGTTCATGGAAATGCTGGCCGGCCCGGTCGTGGCCGCGCTGGCCGACGTCGCGCCGCACGTGCGTATCCGCTTCGTCCCGAAGCTCGACAGCGATCCGCAAGCGCTGCGCGACGGCACCGTCGACCTGCAAATCGGCAAGCGCGGCGACGACGCGCCCGAGCTGCACACGCGGATGCTCTTTCACGACTGGCACGTCGCGGTGGCGCGCGTCGGGCATCCGCTGTTCGCGTCGGCCCGGATCACGCCCGCGCGCTATGCAGCCTGCCGTCACGTCATCGCGGCCCAGTTCGGCGATTTCGACGGACCGGCCGACGACTCGACCGGCCAGGCCGGCCCGGGCCCCGCCGTGCACGTCGTCGTGCCGGGCTATCCGGACGCGATGCGTGTCGCGGCCAGTACCGACCTGGTCGCGCTGGTGCCGCGCTCCAGCCTCGGCAACGCGTGCTCGCCGGGGCTCACCGACGCGCTCGGGCTGCGCAGTTTCGAGATCCCGGTCCGCTTGCCGGCGATCCTGGTGTCCGCGCTGTGGCATCCGCGCATGCACGGCGACCCCGTGCATCGCCGCCTGCGCGATGCGGTCATCGCCGTCTGCCAGCGCGCGTATCCGGATTCGCGCCCGCCACGCACGACGACGCGCGGCAAAGCAACGCGCGCAGCGGGCTGACGTCGCGCGGCTCACGCCAGCCGGCCGCCGTCGACTATTGCGGCACGGCCGGGCGGCGCCGGCGGGCCCTTCGGCTAAAATGCCGCACTTTCCACCTTGTCCGGCCCGCTCGCCATGCAACCCGCCTCCTCCGCCCAATCCGCCTCCCATGGCGCCGACGCCGCAGAATCGGCCCGCGACCTCGTCTACGGCCCGAACGACCGGCCGGCGCCGATGGTCGCCTTCGTCGCCGCGCTGCAGCACCTGCTGGCGATCATCGTGCCGATCGTCACGCCGGGCCTGCTGATCTGCCAGGCGCTCGGCGTGTCCAGCCGCGATACGACCCTGATCGTGTCGATGTCGCTCGTCATTTCCGGCATCGCCACCTTCGTCCAGTGCAAGCGCTTCGGCCCGCTGGGCGCCGGCCTGCTGATCGTCCAGGGCACCAGCTTCAACTTCGTCGGCCCGCTGATCGCCGGCGGCAGCCTGATGGTCAAGCAAGGCACGCCGGTCGAGACCGTGATGGCCGCGATCTTCGGCGTCGTGATCGCGGGGTCGTTCGTCGAGATGGGCGTGTCGCGCATCCTGCCGTTCGTGAAACGCCTGATCACGCCGCTCGTCACCGGCATCGTCGTGCTGCTGATCGGCCTCACGCTGATCAAGGTCGGCCTCATCAGCATGGGCGGCGGCTACGGCGCGATGGCCAAGGGCACGTTCGCGAGCGCGGAGAACCTCACGCTGTCGGGCCTCGTGCTCGGCACGATCATCCTGCTGAACCGCGTGCCGGTCGTCTGGGTGCGCAGCACCGCGCTCGTCATCGCGCTTGCGATCGGCTACCTCGCGGCCGCGTTCCTCGGCCGCCTCGATTTCACCGGCATGCACCAGGCCGCGCTGTTCCAGGTCCCGACGCCGCTGCACTTCGGCATCGGCTTCTCGTGGGCGCTGTTCGTGCCGATGCTGATCATCTATCTCGTCACGTCGCTCGAAGCGATCGGCGACGTGACGGCCACCAGCAAGATCTCGAACGAGCCGGTCGAAGGGCCGGTGTGGATGCAGCGCATCAAGGGCGGCGTGCTCGTCAACGGCGCGAACTCGCTGCTGGCCGGCGTGTTCAATACGTTTCCGAGCTCGGTATTCGCGCAGAACAACGGCGTGATCCAGATCACCGGCGTCGCGAGCCGCTACGTCGGCATCTGGATCGCGGGCATGCTGGTGGTGCTCGGCCTGTTCCCGGTCGTCGCCGGCGTGCTGCAGGCGGTGCCGGAGCCGGTGCTCGGCGGTGCGGCGATGGTGATGTTCGGTGCGGTGGCCGCGTCGGGCATCAACATCCTCGCGGGCGTCCACCTCGACCGCCGTGCGCTGCTGATCATCGCGGTGTCGCTCGCGCTCGGCCTCGGCGTGTCGCAGGTGCCGGACATTCTGAACAGCCTGCCGCATGCACTGAAGAACGTACTGGAATCGGGCGTGGCGACGGGCGGCATCTGCGCGCTCGTGATGAACTGGTTCCTGCCGGAAAAGAAGTAAAGGCAAACGCGGCACGAACCGCATGACGGCGCGGCACGCATGACGGGCCTCGTCGTTCGACCGTCGTCCGCGAACGTCAAATCGGGTCAGGCTGCCTTGGCCGATCGATCCGCGCTGGTTAGAATGGCTCCATGCCCCAAACGCGAGCGCCCAACCCCTCCGCCGAAACGAGCGCCGTCCCGATCAAGGAACGCGCGACCGTCGTCTGCTACCGCGACGAGCAAGTCCTGCTCGTCGCGCGTGCGTCGTCGCGCTGGGCGCTACCGGGCGGCACGATCAAGCGTGGGGAGACGCCGCTCGAAGCCGCGCATCGCGAGTTGTGCGAAGAAACCGGTGTGACCGGCCAGCATCTCGTGTACTCGATGCAGTTCACCGGGCTCGCAAAAATCCATCACGTGTTCTTCGCGGAAGTCGGCCCGGACCAGACACCGCAAGCGAACAACGAGATCGAGAAATGCAAGTGGTTTCCGATCGACGGTGTCGATGCGCTGCGCGCCAGCATCCCGACGAAACGCATCGTCGAACTCGTCTACAACCACGAAATCCGTAAAGCGTAGGCATCGGCGGCGAACGCATGCACGCGCAGCCGGCGAACTCGAGTCGATTTTCGTGGATCAGCGGCACGCGTGCGCTCAATGCGAGCGCTTTCTTCGCAGTTCGTGCGTGGAATAGACGACGAGGAAAACGCCTAGCATCGCGACGCCGGACGCCATGAAGTCGTTCGCGCTTCCCGAGCCGTGCAAGGATTGCGGGAAGATGCCGAGACTCAACCCTGCCGCCGCGAGAAACAATCCTGCAGCCACACCCCAGATCGGTCCGGCGGTCTTTTCGATTTTATTTTTCATACAGCACCCGTCTACAGTCATGACCTGAACGGTATCGGCAAAAACGCGCGCGTCTACCTTCAGTCATTTCACTATAGCCGGGAAATAATTCCCGCACTTCTAGTGCTTTTCCCGATCAAGTTTGCGCGGTCGCGGCCGTTGCGCGATGCGGGCGCTCGACGCGGGCGCGCGCAGTCCGAAGCATGCCGAGTCGGGAGAAAAACGAGGTGGCGGAAGGCAGCAGGAGTCGAACCTACCCAGGAGCGTCTGACGCCCCTAACCGGGTTTGAAGCCCGGCCGTACCACCGGATACGAATGCCTTCCGTGGGGAAAAGAATCAAAAGAGCGAGAAGAACGACGAGCGCCTACGCCTGAATACCCACCCAACCGCTGTCAGGCCGCAGGTAGTGAAGATCGCGGTGGAAGCGAGTATACCCAACCCGATCGAAGAACTCGAGAATCTGGATCGCGCGCTTGCGACCGAGCCCCGTCGCGTCGCGGAACGTCGCGGCATCGAGCCCGCCGCCGCGCGACGACGCGAGATGCGCGACCAGTTCCGCCAGCTCGCGTGCGACGTCCGCGTGATAGAACAGGTCGCGCACGACCTGGTGCACGTCGCCGCGCCGCGCGAGCTTGCGCAGCAGCGTGCGCACCGCGTCCTCGGCCACGCCCGTGTCGCGAGCCAGGTCGCGCACCCACGGCGGATCGAAGCGCCCCGCGTGGATCAGCGGCAGCAGTTGCTGCGCCAGCGCTTCCTCGCGCGGCTCGAGGCTCACCGAATGCGACGGCAGATGCAGCCACGGCCCGCTGCGCACGACCTCGCCGCCCGCCACCAGCGCCTCGACGAGCGCGCGCCACAGCGCATCGCCGACGAGCGGCGCCGCCATCCGCCGCAAGCGCGCAGCGTCGAGCCCCTGCTCGTCGGGCATGCGCTCGTGGTACGCGCGCAGCGTATCGACCGCCCGTGCCTGCAACGCACGCCAGTGCGCCCGCGAAATCACCGCGCCTTCATTCGACGCGGCATCGCGCTGCCCGATCGCCAGCGCGTCGTCCGGCAACGCCAGCGCATCGGGTGCGAATCCCGTCAGATGCGTGAGCGTCGCGCGTGGCATGCCGAGCGGCGCCTGCGCCAGCAGTGCATCGAGGCGCCCTTCGTCGAGCCACGCGGCGAGCGCATCGAGCCACGCACGGCGCGCCGGCGTGCGGCGCTTGCGCGCCGGCCCGAACGGATCGAGCACGCGGCCGCCGCCGACGGTGCGCGTTGCTTGCGGATTGCGAACGATGAAGCGGTCGCCCGGCAGCGCGAACACCGGTTCGTCGAACACCAGTTGCACGCGCATCCGCTGGCCGGCCGCGAGCGTGTCGCCGTCGAGCAGCGCGACGTGAGCCACGCGATGCAGCGTGCCGAGATGCACATGCAGCGGCGCCCAGTGCGTCAACGTCAGCCCCGCGTCCGCGAGCAACGTCAGTTCGACATCGAGGCGCGGCGACGTCGCGACGAGCCGCGCATCGGCGACGGTATCGCCCCGCTCGACGTCGGCCTTGTCGACGCCGGCCAGATTCAGCGCGCAACGCTCGCCCGCGCGGCCGGCCTCGACCGGCCGATTCTGCGCATGGATGCTGCGCACGCGGGCCGCGCCGCCGGTGCGCACGATCGCGAGCGTGTCGCCGGTCGCGACACGGCCCGCGAACGCGGTACCCGTCACGACGGTGCCCTGCCCGGCGAGCGTAAACACACGATCGACCGCGAGCCGGAACAGGCCGTCATCGCGACGCGCGCGCCACGCGATCGCCGCGTCGGCCAGGTGCCGCTTCAGCGCGGCGACGCCCGGATCGTCGGCCACCGTCGCGCGCGTTTCGAAGATCGGCACGCCGGCCAGCGTCGAATCGTGCAGCCACGCGGCGATCTCGTCGCGCACCTCGGCGACCCGCGCGGCATCGACGCGATCACATTTCGTCAGCGCGACGGCACCATGCGTGACGCCGAGCAATTGCAGGATCGCGAGATGCTCGCGCGTCTGCGGCATCACGCCGTCGTCCGCGGCAATCACGAGCAACGCGAAGTCGATGCCGCACGCACCGGCCGCCATCGTATGAATCAGCTTCTCGTGGCCCGGCACGTCGATCAGGCCGAGCACGTCTCCATTGTCGAGCGGCGTATACGCATAACCCAGCTCGATCGAGATGCCGCGCGCCTTCTCTTCCTTCAGCCGATCGGTGTCGACGCCCGTCAGCGCACGCACGAGCGTGGTCTTGCCGTGGTCGATGTGTCCCGCGGTCCCGACGATCATGCGGCGGGCCCCGCGAGCGGCACGCATTGCGCGACGAACGCCGCTTCGTCGGCCGCTTCGACGCAGCGCAGGTCGAGCCGCAGCGCGTTGTCGGCCACGCGGCCGATCACCGGGCGCGGCCATTCGCGCAGGCGTTTCTCGAGCTGCGCGAGCGCGCGGCCGCTGCGCTTGCCGTCCGCCGAGCGCACGACGAGCCCGGCGCTCGGCAACTGGTCGACCGGTAGCGCGCCGCTGCCGATCTGGCTGAACATCGGCTCGACCGTCACGTCGAAACCGCTGCCGAGCGCGGCCTGGAACGCCGGACGCACGCGTTCGGCGGCCTCGGCGATCTCGCGCTGCGGGCGCGTCAGCAGGCGCAGCGTCGTGAGCCGGTCGCGCAGGAATTCGGGCGACTGATACAGCCGCAGCACGGGTTCGAGCGCCGCGAGCGTCAGCTTGCCGACGCGCAGCGCGCGCTTGAGCGGATGCTTCTTGATCTTCGCGACGAGTGCGCGGTCGCCGACGATCAGGCCGGCCTGCGGCCCGCCGAGCAGCTTGTCGCCGCTGAACGTGACAACGTTTGCGCCGGCGGCGACGGTTTCCTGCACGGTCGTCTCGTGCGGCAGGCCCCATTGCGACAAGTCGGCGAGCGTGCCGCTGCCGAGATCGACGGCGACCGGCACCCCGCGCTCGCGTGCGAGCGGCGTGAGTTCGGCGAGCGTCGTCTCCTTCGTAAAGCCGCTGATCGCGTAGTTGCTGCAGTGCACCTTCATCAGCAGCGCCGTGCGCGGGCCGATCGCGGCCGCGTAGTCGTGCAGGTGCGTGCGGTTGGTCGTGCCGACCTCGTGCAGCTTCGCGCCGGCACGGCTCATGATGTCGGGGATCCGGAACGCCCCGCCGATCTCGACCAGCTCGCCGCGCGACACGACCACTTCCCGCTTCGTCGCGAGCGCCGACAGCGTCAGCAGCACGGCCGCCGCATTGTTGTTGACGACGGTCGCGGCCTCCGCACCCGTCAGTTCGCACAGCAGATCGTCAATCAGGTCGTCGCGATCGCCGCGGCGGCCGGTCGCGAGGTCGAACTCGAGGTTGACGGGCCGCGTGAGCGCGTCGACCACCGCGCGCACCGCGTCGTCGGGCAGCAACGCGCGCCCGAGGTTCGTGTGCAGCACGGTGCCGGTCAGGTTGAACACGGTGCGCACGGCGCCCGCGCTCTGCGCGGCCAGCGTGCGCGCGACGGCCGCTGCGATGCGCGGCTCGTCCAGTGGCTCGGCCGCCGCGGGATCGTGCTGCGCGGCCGTGCGCCAGCGTTCCAGTTCGGCGCGCACCGCGTTCAGCACACGCGTGCGGCCATAGTCGTCGATCAGTGGTTGCAACGGTGTCGACGACAGCACGCGCTCGACGGACGGCACACGCGCCAGCACGGCATTCAGTTCATTCACACCCGGTTCGGTCACGTCGTCGTGGCTCCAGTCTCATGCTTCGCAGTCGGCCGGGCCGGCGCTCGCGCCCCGCCCCGGCCCCGTGCCGTCAGTCCGCTTCGCGCGACACGTCCGGCCACAGCAGCGGGTTCGGCGAACTGCGCTGGTAGCCGGCCTCGTTCATCAGCAGGTCGAGCGTGAGACTCGCGAGATCGTCGGCCAGCGGCTCGAACTCGTAGTCCTTCTCCTGATAGCCGATCTTGCGATAGGTCTTGCACTCGTCGCACGATTCGGCCTTGATCGCTTCGCTGCCGCCCTCGATCCCGTGATACGCGATGCCTTTCGTCGAATCGCAGTGCGAGCACTTGGTACGCACCATGTGCCACTCGGTCGTGCACAGCCCGCACTGGAGGAAACGGTAGCCCTGATACTGGCCGCCGACCCGCACGACGCTCGCGACCGGATGCGTGCCGCACACCGGGCACAGCCCCGGCTGGTCGAGATACGGGACATCGGTCGGCGTCACGCGGCTCGCGAGGTCCGTCCACGCGACCTGCAGCGCGGCCATCAGGAACGGCGCGGTGGCCGGATCGACCTCGGCGAAGCGCAGCGCGAGGATCGCGTCGGCCTGTGCGTCGAGCTCGGCGGGCGCCATCAGGCGCAGCCGGTCGAGCAGCTTCGCGAGCTGCGGATTGACGAGCCCCGCGCTTTCGACGCGGTCGAGCAGTTCATACAGCACGGCGCGCCAGCGCGCATCGCGCTCGCCGTCGAGCGCCGGCACGAGCGGCATCGAATGTTCCTGTGCGCGTGCGATCGCTTCCTTCGACGGCAGCGGCAGCTCCAGCGCTTGCAGCGTCGCGTGCTGCGCGTCGGCGACGGTGGCCATCAGCCGCAGGTAGCCGCTGATCGGGTTCAGGTCGGCAAGCTTGCGCAGCCGCGCGGCGCGCGCCGCGAACGCGGTCGCGCGCTCCGGCAGGCGAAAGCGCGGAATGGCCGAATGATCGAGTGCCGAGATCTCGGTCGGTTCGAGAATGCGTTGTGTCACGAAAATTTCTTCCAAAAAACAAGCGCCGACGAATCGGCGCTCTTCAGGCGATTCCGGCGGTTGGCGGAGCGGTACGCCGCAATCGGCGTACCGCTTCCGCTCCGGTGCGTTATTTCACGCTTTCACGGAACCACTTCGGGTGATGCTTGCGGGCCCAGCCCAGCGTGACGGTGCCGCGCACCATCGCGCCGATCGAACCCTTCACCCACAACGCCGCGTAAATGTGCACGATGATGCTCGCGATCAGCACGAAGGCCGCCACGGCATGCACGACAGCGGCCGCGCGGATCACCCCGATCGGGAAGTAGAACGAGAAATAGCGCCGCCAGATCACGATTCCCGACAGCAGGAGCAGCAACAGGCACGCCACCAGCGTGAAGAATAGCAGCTTCTGTCCGGCGTTATAGCGCCCGACCGGCGGCAGCTTGTCTTCCTGGTTGGTCAGCACGTCGCCGATCTGCTTCAGCCATTGGCGATCGTCCGCATCGAGCGCATTGTGGTGCCAGAACCGCACCACGAGAATCGCGAACGACACGAACATCACGAGACCGACGAACGGATGCAGGATCCGCGTCCACTGGCCGCCGCCGAACAGCGCGGTCAGCCAGAACATCGACGGATGGAACAGCGCGAGCCCGGACAGCGCGAGCAGCACGAACGTGATCGCGGTGATCCAGTGGTTCGTGCGCTCGTTCGGCGTGTAGCGGACGATCAGGTTGGGGTCGTCGTGGCTCATTTCGCGTCCTCCTTGATGCGTCGTGCCTCGTCGCGGGCAGCGGCTTCTTCCTCGTCGGTGACCTCGTTCGGACCGACCCGCGTGTAGTGGAAGAACCCGGCCAGCGCGGTCAGCGCGAGGCCGGCGACCGCGAGTGGCTTCGCGATACCCTTCCACAGCTTCACCATCGGGCTGATCGACGGATTGTCGGGCAGACCGTGATACAGCGACGGTTTGTCCGCGTGGTGCAGCACGTACATCACGTGCGTGCCGCCGACGCCCTGCGGGTCGTACAGCCCCGCATGCTCGAAGCCGCGCTCCTTCAGGTCCTCGATCCGCTCGGCCGCGTGCTGCTTCATGTCCTCCTTGGTGCCGAACACGATCGCGCCCGTCGGGCAGGTCTTCACGCAGGCCGGTTCCTGGCCGACCGCGACGCGGTCGGAACAGAGCGTGCACTTGTATGCGCGATGATCCTTCTTCGAGATCCGCGGCACGTTGAACGGGCAACCGGTCACGCAGTAGCCGCAACCGATGCAGTTCTCCTCGTGGAAGTCGACGATCCCGTTGTTGTACTGCACGATCGCGCCCGGCGACGGGCATGCCTTCAGGCAGCCCGGATCCTCGCAGTGCATGCAGCCGTCCTTGCGGATCAGCCACTCGAGGTCGCCCGCCGGGTTCTCGTATTCGGAGAACCGCATGACCGTCCACGAATGCTCGGTCAGGTCGGCCGGGTTGTCGTACACGCCGACGTTGGTGCCGACTTCGTCGCGCAGGTCGTTCCACTCCATGCATGCCGTCTGGCATGCCTTGCAGCCGATGCACTTCGATACGTCGATCAGCTTCGCGACGCTCCCGGTCACCGGTTCGCGCACCGTGGGCGGTGGCGTCGTGGTGGCCGAGACGCGCTTGATATCCAGCGATTGCAATGCCATCTCTTCCCCCTTACGCCTTTTCGACCTTCACCAGGAACGACTTGAATTCCGGTGTATAGGAGTTGCCGTCACCCACGGACGGAGTCAGGGTATTGGCGAGATAGCCGGGCTTCGTCAGGCCCTTGAAGCCCCAGTGCAACGGGACGCCGACCGTCTGGACCTTCTTGCCGTCGACCGTCAGCGGCTTGATCCGCTTCGTGACGAGCGCGACCGCGATGATGTAGCCGCGCTTGGACGACACCTTCACGCGCTCGCCATGCGCGACGCCGACTTCCTTCGCGAGGTCTTCGCCGATCTCGACGAATTGCTCGGGCTGGATGATCGAGTTCAGCCGTGCATGCTTGGTCCAGTAGTGGAAGTGCTCGGTCAGCCGGTACGTGGTCGCCACGTGCGGGAATTCCGCCACCTTGCCGAACGACGCACGGTCGTCCGGGAACACGCGGGCGGCCGGGTTGTTCAGCGCCTGCGGGTTGTTCGGGTGCAGCGGGTTCGCGGCGAGCGGCGTCTCGAACGGCTCGTAATGCTCGGGGAACGGACCTTCGTTCATCCCCGCGCGGGCAAAAAAGCGCGCGACGCCTTCCGGATTCATGATGAACGGCCCCATCCCGTTTTCGGGCGGTTCGTCCGCCTTGAAGTCCGGGATGTCGGCGCCCTTCCACGCGCTGCCGTTCCAGCCGATCAGCTTGCGGGTCGGGTCGAACGGCTTGCCGGCGACGTCGCACGACGCGCGGTTGTACAGGATCCGCCGGTTCGCCGGCCATGCCCACGCCCAGTTCAGCGTCTGGCCGATACCGGTCGGGTCGGAGTTGTCGCGCCGCCCCATCTGGTTGCCGGCCTGGGTCCACGCGCCGCAGAAGATCCAGCAGCCGCTCGCGGTCGTGCCGTCGTCCTTCAGTTGCGCGAACGCGGCAAGCTGCTCGCCCTTCTTCACGAGCGTCTTCGCCGGATCCTTCGGATCGGGCAGATCGGCGAGCGCTTTCCCGTTGAACTCCATCGCCAGTTCCTCGGGCGTCGGGCTTTCCGGGTTCGCGTACGGCCAGGTCAGGTTCACGATCGGGTCCGGATACTTGCCGCCGTCCTTCTGGTACAGCTTGCGCATGCGCAGGAACAGCCCCGACATGATCTCGAGGTCGCTCCTCGCTTCACCCGGCGGCTCCGCGCCCTTCCAGTGCCACTGCAGCACGCGGCTCGAACTCACGAGCGAGCCGTTTTCCTCCGCGAAGCAGGTGGTCGGCAGGCGGAACACCTCGGTCTGGATCTTCGACGGATCGACGTCGTTGTAGTCGCCGTGAGGCTTCCAGAACTCGGACGTCTCGGTCGCGAGCGGATCCATGATCACGAGCCACTTCAGCTTCGCGAGGCCGGCCGCCGTCTTCACCTTCGACGGCGCCGCCGCGAGCGGGTTGAAGCCCTGGCAGATGTAGCCGTTCATCTTGCCGGCATTCATCAGCTCGATCGCCTGCAGCAGGTCGTACTGCTTGTCCAGCTTCGGCAGGTAGTCGTACGCCCAGTTGTTCTCGGCGGTGGCCGCGTCGCCCCACCACGACTTCATGAAGCTGACGTGGAACGCCTTGTAGTTCTTCCAGTAGCTCAGCTGGTTCGGCCGCAGCGGCTGCTGCACGCGCTTCTTGATGTACGCGTCGAAGTCCTGCTCCGCCTGCATCGGCAGCGTCATGTAGCCCGGCAGCAGGTTCGACATCAGCCCGAGATCGGTCAGCCCCTGGATGTTCGAGTGGCCGCGCAGCGCGTTCATCCCGCCGCCGGCGATGCCGATGTTGCCGAGCAGCAGCTGCACCATCGCGCCGGTGCGGATGATCTGCGCGCCGATCGAGTGGTGGGTCCAGCCGAGCGCGTACAGCACCGTGCCGGCGCGGCCGGGTACGGCCGTGCTCGCGAGCATCTCGCACACCTTCAGGAATTTGTCCTTCGGCGTGCCGCAGACCTGCTGGACCATGTCCGCCGTATAGCGCGCGTAGTGCTGCTTCAGCAGGTTGTATACACAATGCGGATGCTGCAGCGTCGGATCGACCTTCGCGAAACCGTCGTCGCCGCGCTCGTAGTCCCAGCTCGATTTGTCCGGGTACGCGTGCTTCTCGGCGTCGTAGCCGGAATAAATGCCGTCGTTGAACGCGAAATCCTCGCGCACGATGAACGAGAAGTCCGTGTAGTTCTTCACGTACTCATGCTGGATCTTGTCGTTCGTCAGCAGATAGTTGATGACGCCGCCCAGGAAGACGATGTCGGTGCCGGTGCGGATCGGCGCGTAGTAATCGGCCACCGAGGCCGTACGCGTGAAGCGCGGGTCGACGACGATCAGCCGCGCCTTGCGGTGCGCCTTCGCCTCCGTCACCCACTTGAAACCGCACGGATGGGCCTCGGCTGCATTGCCGCCCATCACGAGAATCACGTCCGCGTTCTTGATGTCGACCCAATGGTTCGTCATCGCTCCACGGCCAAACGTCGGGGCAAGACCTGCCACCGTCGGGCCATGTCAGACACGCGCCTGATTGTCGAATGCGAGCATCCCGAGACTGCGGATGGTCTTGTGCGTCAGGTAGCCGACCTCGTTGCTGCCCGCCGACGCGGCCAGCATGCCGGTCGTGAGCCAGCGGTTGACCTTCGCGCCGTCTTCGGCCGTCTCGACGAAGTTCGCGTCGCGGTCGGCCTTCATCAGCTTCGCGATGCGGTCGAGCGCGTCGTTCCACGAGATGGGTTCCCACTTGTCCGAGCCGGGCGCACGATACTCGGGGTGCGTCAGGCGGTTCGGGCTGTGGATGAAGTCGATCAGGCTCGCGCCCTTCGGGCACAGCGTGCCGCGATTGACGGGGTGGTCGGGATCGCCTTCGATGTGGATGATGCTCGGCTGCGCATTCTTCGCGCCGTCTCCGAGGCTGTACATCAGGATGCCGCAACCCACTGAACAGTAAGGACAGGTGTTGCGCGTTTCGACGGTGCGCGCCAGTTTGTACTGTCGGACTTCGGCCAGCGCTTCGGACGGAGAAAAGCCCATCAGGGCAAGACTCGATCCGGCAAGCGACGTGGCCGTCACCTTCAGGAACTGGCGCCGGGACATTTGTAGCATGGCGGTCTCGGCGTTATTGTGGGGTGGGGTGAAACTGAAAGGAATTATAGACAGTTCAGGCAACTATGATCGAATCCTCGGATCAATACCGATATGTCCGATTAACCTGCGATGATCCGCGTTCCGCGCGCAACCGAACCGTCATGAAACGACAGATCACTTCAGAAGCCACCCGTCTCGCCCAGCAGCAGGCCAACTGGGCCCTCACCGCGTTCAAGCGCTTCTCGTCCGACCGCTGCTCCGCGATGGCCGCGGGCATCGCGTTTTTCTCCGCGTTCTCGCTCGCGCCGACCCTCGTGATGGTGATCGCGGTGGCCGGCTGGTTCTACGGCGACGACGCCGCGCGCGGCCAGGTGTTCGAGCAGGCGCATCAGCTAATCGGCGACGACGCGGCCGCCAGCATCCAGACGATCGTGCAGAACGCGCACCGCGCGGGCGAACGCGGCGGCATCGCCACGCTGATCTCGTTCGCCGCGCTCGCGATCGGCGCGTCGGCCACGTTCGCGTCGCTCAGCGCGGCGCTCAGCGTGATCTGGCCGGCCACCGAAAGCCGCTGGTCGAGCATGCTCGGGCTGGTGCGCGTGCGGCTGATCTCGTTCGGGCTCGTGCTCGGCGTCGCGTTCCTGCTGATCGTGTCGCTCGTGCTCGACACCGCGATCACCTTCATCGGCACCTGGCTGCTGGGCAATTCGCCGTACGTGGTCGTCACGAACGTCGTGCAGTTCTTCGTCGGCATCGCGGTGCTCGCGGCCGCGTTCGCGTCGTTGATGAAGTTCCTGCCCGACGCGCGCGTCGCGTGGCGCGACGCCGCGATCGGCGGCATCGTGTCCGCGATCCTGTTTTCCGGCGGCAAGAAGCTGTTCGCGCTGTATCTCGCGCATGCGGGCACCGCGAGCGCGTTCGGCGCGGCCGGGTCGTTCGCGGTCCTGCTGATGTGGCTGTACTTCTCCGCGATCGTGTTGCTGCTCGGCGCGGAATTCGCGGCCGCCCGCGGCGACGCGCATCGGCCGGCCGCGAATCCGGCGCCGGCCGCGGCCGCTCAAGCGACTCGCGCCGCTCGGCCCGATCCCGCCGGGAATCGCCCGCGCGACGACTGATTCAGCCCGCTGAAGACGGCCGCGCATCGGTCCCGCGCGTACCCGGCACACCCTCCCCTCGCTTGCAACCCCGTGGTTCGCCGCGCATTCGCGCGGCGTCGACGCTTGCCTGACACGTCGGCGTGCATGCACCTGCAACCGCAAACGTTTGCACACCCTCATTTCCTTGCTGCAACTGGCCGAAACAGGGGGTCTGCCGCCATGCGCATCAACGATTGAAACAATCGCACCGCAGCAATTGTCAACTATTTCATAAACAGGAACAGTGCCTGATGTGCTTGATATATATGGACTTTTTCCTGCTGTTACCTTTTCGAGACACTTTATTTTTTAAGCTTTCTTGCGTGTATGGCACTGAGCTATTCTCCAATCCGCAACAAATAACGATGAATCACTTGCGTGGAGAAACTCAACGATGAAGAAACTTGCTCTCTCGACCCTCTCGCTCGCCCTGCTGGGCGCCGCTGGCGCCGCTCAGGCTCAGTCGAGCGTGACGCTCTACGGTGTGATCGACACGTCGATCACGTACGTTCACGGTAACGCCGGTCAAGGTAACAATTCGTGGTCGATGGGTAGCGGCAACCTGCAAGGCAGCCGCTTCGGCCTGAAGGGTTCGGAAGACCTCGGTGGCGGCCTGAAGGCGATCTTCCAGTTGGAAAACGGCTTCAACTCGGCATCGGGCGCACTGGGCCAGGGTGGCCGCATGTTCGGCCGCCAGGCGTTCGTCGGCCTGCAAAGCGACCAGTACGGTACGCTGACGCTGGGTCGCCAGTACGACCCGCTGGTCGACCTGGTTCAGGCAGTCACGGCTGACAACTACTTCGGCAGCGTGTTCGCCACGCCGGGCGACGTCGACAACAACGACAACAGCCTGCGCGTCAGCAACGCGATCAAATACACGTCCCCGGTGTTCGCCGGCCTCCAGTTCGAAGGCATGTACGCACTCGGCGGCGTCGCCGGCTCGACCGGCAAGGGTCAGACGTGGGCCGCAGCCGCAGCCTACAACAACGGCCCGCTCGGCGTGGCTGCCGGCTACTTCCACGCGAACAACGCATCGGCGCTCACGGCCGGCAAGCGTAGCGGCTGGACCGGTACGTCGGACGCAATCTTCGACGGCGACTCGGGCACGACCTTCATCAACAACGCGTTCACGTCGTCGACGTCGATCGGCATCGCGCAAGTGGCAGCCCAGTACGCATTCGGCCCGGTGACGGTCGGTGCAGGCTACAGCAACGCCCAGTACAAGGCTGACGGCGCGTCGACGTTCGGCACGAACCAGAAGTACAACACGGGTCGCGGCTTCGTCACGTACCAGGCATCGGCACCGCTGCTGCTCGGCCTCGGCTACATCTACACGAAGGGTAGCGGCGACAACAACGCCAAGTACCACCAGGTTTCGCTCGGCGCGGACTACTCGCTGTCGAAGCGCACCGACGTGTACCTGGTCGGCGCATACCAGCACGCAAGCGGCCACAACGCAGACGGCAGCGATGCGCAAGCGTCGATCGGCTCGTACGGCATCGCCGGCAAGAGCTCGCAGGAAATCGTCGCACTCGGCCTGCGCCACAAGTTCTAAGAAGTACGTTTCCGGCGTGCATGGCGTCTCCGACGCCTTGTCGCCGACCTGGAAAGCCAGCCCCGGTTTCGGCCGCGGCTGGCTTTTTTTCGTCCGCCTCCGGCTCGCGGGCCGGCAGCGTCTGCACGGCCTCCGCGCGACAGCCGGGCCCGACATAGCCGGCCGGCAGCGGCGCCTGGCCGCTGCCATGCCCGCGCAACCCGGTTTCCACGGCCCGGAGAGCTCGCCGTTTCCGCCAAGGACGACTAACATCCGCACTGCCGGCACCGCCCGGCCCGACCGATGCGGGATTGGTTCGCGCCGCGTGTCGATTTCGGCGGGCGTCGTCCGTCGTATCGATGGCGGCACGTGGTTTGCCCCGGACCCATACAGACAGGAGATTCGTCATGACGATTCAGAAGATCACGCCTTTTCTCTGGTATTCGACGGAAGCCGAAGAAGCAGCGGCCTTCTATGCTGGCATCTTTCCGGATTCGCGGATCGTGCGCGTCACGGCGGTGCCCGGCACCGACGGCACGCGGATGGTCGAATTCGAGCTGTTCGGGCAGCCGTTCTTCGCGATGAGCCACCCGCGCACGGAGACGTTCAACCACGCGATCTCGCTGCTCGTCAGCTGCGCGGACCAGGCCGAACTCGATCGCTACTGGAGCGCGCTGCTCGACAACGGCGGCACGGCCGACGGCTGCGGCTGGCTGCGGGATCGTTATGGCGTGTCGTGGCAGATCGTTCCGGAAGCGCTCATTCCGATGATGGCCGACCGCGACACGGTCAAGGCGGGCCGCGTGGCCGCGGCGATGATGCAGATGACCAAGTTCGACGACGCCGCGCTGAAGGCCGCCTTTGCGGGCACCGCGGGCTGACCCCGGCGCACCGGGCGCGCATGCGTGACGCCGCGCCGGGTCGCGTGCACGCGCTCGGCTCGACGGTGCGCGCATGCCGCCGGCTCGCGAGCGTTCGCTATCCGCGGCCGGCCGGCAAACCGGTAGCGTGCATCGTCGGCGCGAACTGCTACGCCGACAGCATCGACTCGATCGTCCGCCGCGCGTAGCCGATGAATTCCGCCAGCGGTTCGCCCGACAGGATCGCCGCGCCTGCGTCACCATCGAGATAGGCCGCACGCGCAGCCGCCAGAACCGGCCGGTGCGCGTCCGGCAGGCGCGCCAGCACCCACGCCGCGGCGACGTCCTTCGGCGCGATTTTGCCGGTCGCGGCGCTATACCAGATGCGCGCGAGCGCGAGCACGATGTTGCACGCGTCGTCGCGCCAGTCGGGTTCCGCCTGCCACTGCGCCACGGTAGCGAGCAGCGCGGCGACGAAGTCGCGCGCGGGCACCGGCTCGAACAGCACGTCCGCGGGCGGGCCGACCAGCGCGATGCTGTGCTGGCGCGCCTTCGTCAGCAGGATGGCCAGATCGTGATCGACGAGCGGCGGCTCGACGATGCCGGCGTCGAGGCCGCTGCGCAGCCATTCGCCGAACTGCAGCTCGCGTCGCGCCGGATGACGCCACGGCACCACGTCGCCGTGCGCGACGACCGTGACCTCCAGCGCACGCATGCCGCCGCTGCAACCGGGCGGCGCAGAAGCACCGAGCAGGTCCGACATCAGCGCGCGTCGCGCCGCTTCGTCCGGGCGCACCGCCACCGTCACCAGCAAATCGATGTCGCTGCGCGGTTTCAGGCCGCCGTCGAGCGCCGATCCGAACAGGTGGATCGCTTCCAGCGTCGCGCCGAGATGCCGTTCGATCACGACACGCGCGGCGGCGACCTGTGCGGCGATGTCGTGCGGGGTGTCGTCCGTCACGATGACAAATCTCGCGATGCGCTCGCGACGGAACGCGCGGCAACAACGCGGCGCGCGAATGAAACTCGCGGCTCGGCGATGCGGATGCGGATGCGCGACTTGCGATCCGCCGCACATCGTGCGTCGGCCAAACCCGGCATCGCCGGGCGATCCGTTCGCCGCCGCGCGCTTTGCGCGACGCAATAAAAATCCCCGCACGCTTTCGCGTACGGGGATCTCGGGACACTGCAACGGCTGCCGACATGCATTCGGCAGTCGTTGCGCGGCATTACGCTGCCGCGTCCTTCAGCTTCTTCAGCGCACGTGCCTTCACGCGCACGCTGGCCGGCTTCGCCGGGAACCAACGCTCTTCGCCCGTGAACGGATCCTTGCCGAAGCGCTTCTTCTTCGCCGGCACGACTTGTGCCGTGATCTTCAGCAGACCCGGCAGCGTGAACTCGCCTGCGCCCTTCTTGTGAACCGAGCCCAGCACGACGTTCTCGAGTGCGGCGAGCACTGCCTTGACCGCCTTCACTTCGACAGCCGCGCGCTCAGCGATGTGCGTTGCGAGCGATGCCTTCGTGAACTTGTCCTTCAGCGGCGTCGGAGCAGCCGGTGCTGCCTTTGCGACAGCCTTCTTGGCCACTACTTTCTTCGCGGGCGCAGCCTTTTTGGCAGCCACTTTCTTGGTCGCCGGTGCGGCAGCCTTCTTGGCCACCTTTTTTGCGGAAGTCGCCATGTTTCTCCTACCAGGTGTGGTCGTTGGATACACGAAGCGTGCAACGCGCGCGCTTCAACGCCGGATTCTACAAGCGCCTTGACGCTTCGTGCAGTACTTTTATGCGTTTTCGCGGGGTTTCCCGCAGGTTTTGTTGCGCGCGACCGACTTCATCGACACTCGAGCATGAAAAAACGCGTGTACGTATGGGCTCAAACAAGCCGAACGCGAATTACGTTCGATATTTGCGCACCTATACTGGGCGCGCTCAATGCCCGGATGCCTCCATGCGCGAAGTCAGATACGTCAAAGGACTCGACGGCCTGCGAGCCCTCGCCGTCATCCTCGTTTTCCTGTCCCACAAGGGCCATGTCCTTGCCGTCGACGTCGGCAAGCTCGGCGTGTGGACGTTTTTCCTCATCAGCGGATTCCTGATCGTCGGCGAGTTGCATCGCAACCGTCAGGCGGTCGAATGCGGCACCATGACGCGCCGCCACGCGCTCGCGCTGTTTCTCGCGAAGCGCGCGCTGCGGATCTTTCCCGTGTATTACCTGCTGCTCGCCGCGCTCGCGATCGCGCACGCGCTGTTCTACCAGCGCGGCGTCAATCTCGGGCTCGCCTGGCACGCGGTGTTCCTGTCGAATTACTGGATCGGCGTCGTCAAGGACGGCTGGCCGGGCTCCACGTCGCATTTCTGGAGCCTCGCCGTTGAACAGCAGTTCTATCTGATCGCACCGCTCGCGCTGCTCGCGGTGCCCGCCGCGCGACACGTCGCGCTCGGCGTCGCGGCCGTCGCGCTGTGTGCGCTCGCGCATCTCGCGCTCTACCTGTCGGACGCGTCGCCGGTGCTGATCTACGCGTTTTCCCCGTGGAATTTCGCGTTGATCGCGCTCGGCGGCGTCGGCGCGATGGCGCTCGCCGATCGCGGCGCGGCCGCCGCGCGCCGCGTACCGCCCGGCTGGCTCGGCGCGGCGGGCGTCGCATTCTTCCTCGCGCTGCCCGCCTGCACGACCTTGCCCGATGCGGTCGCGGGGCTCGCGGATCTCGGCCTGTCCGTGTCGCTCGGCGCGCTGATGCTGTGGATCGTCAGCGCACCCGAGCATCCCGTCGTCGCGCTGCTCGACTGGGCGCCGCTTGCCTATCTCGGCACGATCAGCTACGGCTTCTACCTGTTCCACAACCTGATTCCGGCGCGCTTCGGCGTGCTGCCCGCGTCCTTCGCGCACGTGCCGATGCCGGACATCGTCCGCGACGCGGCACCGGAACTGCTGCAATTCGCGCTCGCCGTGCTGCTCGCGCACCTGTCCTGGCGTTATCTCGAAAAGCGCTTGCTCGACTTCAAGAAGCCGATCGCCGCGCTGCTGGCCCGGCACTTCGCCGCGCAGCCGAGCGCGTCGCCGCGCTGAGCGTCGCGTGGACGCGGCGCGCGGCGGAAGCCGGACGGGAATGCGTCGATACCGGTGACGCCCGGCGACCGGCGGCATGTCGGCCGACACCGCGTCATCGCGCGACACCCACGCGAGTGACGTGCATGCCGCGCAATCCCTCCACCGATCCGGTCACGCGACGCATGCTTCGGCACCGCTTTCACGCGCGACGTCCCGCCTCACCGGCATGCGTCGCGCGCCTGCACCCCGCACACCTGCCCGGCACCGCGTGCCGACGTCGCGCACCCTGCGCTCGCGCCCGCGCAAACAAAAAAGCCCCGGCGCGCGAGCGGCCGGGGCCAACGGAACAACCACCACCTGAAACGACGGAGCGCGCGGCCGCTTTAAGCGACGGCTGCCAGCGCGGGCAAGCAGGTACGCAGGTACGCCTCGAATTCGCGGCTCACTTCCGGATGCTGGAGCGCGAGCTCGACGGTGGCCTTGAGATAGCCGAGCTTGCTGCCGCAGTCGAAGCGCGTGCCGTAGTAGCGATACGCGAGCACCTGCTCGTTCGCGAGCAGCGACTGGACGGCGTCGGTGAGCTGCAATTCGCCGCCCGCGCCCGGCTTGAGCTTGCGCAGATGATCGAAGATCGTCGGCATGAACACGTAGCGGCCGACCACGCCGAGGTTCGACGGCGCATCCTCCGGCGCCGGCTTCTCGATGATGCCCGACAGCTTGATGATGTCCTCTTCCCACTCCCGGCCTTCGACGACGCCGTACGAGCGGCTGTCCTCGCGCGGGATCGTCTCGACCCCGATCACCGAGCTGTGATAGTGGTCGAACACGTCGACGAGCTGCTTGAGCACCGGCTGTTCGCCGTGCAGCAGGTCGTCGGCGAGGATCACCGCGAACGGCTCGCCGTGCACCAGCTTCTCCGCGCACAGCACCGCGTGGCCGAGGCCGAGCGCTTCAGGCTGGCGCACGTAGAAGCAGTTGACGTGGCTCGGCTTGATGCCGCGCACGAGTTCGAGCAGCTTTTCCTTGCCGCGCGCCTCGAGCTCGGCCTCGATCTCGTACGACTTGTCGAAATGATCCTCGATCGCGCGCTTGCTGCGCCCGGTGACGAAGATCATCTCGGTGATACCGGCGTTGATCGCTTCCTCGACCGCGTACTGAATCAGCGGCTTGTCGACGACGGGCAGCATTTCCTTCGGGCTCGCCTTCGTTGCCGGGAGGAACCGCGTGCCGAGACCGGCAACGGGGAACACGGCCTTGGTGACTTTCAACATGTTCGCATCCTGATTGCGTTGACTGCGCCGCGTCGACCTGCGACCCGGCGCGATTGTGTTCCGAACGGCATATCGAGAATCGACGGTACGGCCAATTCCACTCCGCTCATTTTCGATATGAACTGATTGCCCAATGATTCCGAAAAAAATATAATCGTTTCAATTCGGTCGATATTGCCGGACCGATTGCCGAGGCAGAAACAAATTACCGATTTTCCGGATACAAATGCTTACGATTCGAATTCCTCGATATAGGGCACGCCGCCCCGTTCGAGGCCCGGGCGGATCGGTTCGTTCTTCAGCGCCTCGCGGTACGCCGACAGCACGGCCATGACCAACAGTACTGCAGCGCTCGCGATCCAATGCATGTCCATCTTGCCGCTCCTTGCATCAATCAACTGGAGCTTCAAACTATCAGAAAAAAATCGGCAAATAATTCGCCCCCCTCGACGAGCCGCTTTCAGGTCGCGATAACTCCATGATGTGGAATACCGATATTTCCAAGCGAGATTTTTTTATTCATTGACCGAATTCTTGCGCATTACGATTGGATGAAACTTCCCGTCCATCCGTCGCAAGGAATCGAATCGCATGCAAGCTTTCAGCGGATCGTCTCTGGCCGCGCCGCCCGTCGCCGACCACAAGGAACACGTGATCGACGCGATGCGCGGCTTCGCGGCGCTGCTCGTCGCCTATTTCCACTGCCGCCAGGTCGTCTGGGTCGGCATGCAGAGCTTCCATCATGCTTACGGTCATGCACTGAGCCCGGGCGTGATCGCCGGCTACCTGACCTTCCCGTTCGCGTGGGGCTCCGCCGGCGTGCCGATCTTCTTCGTGATCAGCGGCTACTGCATCCACCGCAACGCGGCGCTCAAGCTCGCGGCCAACCCCGCATACCGGCTCGACGCGCCGAATTTCTGGGTGCGCCGCTTCGCGCGCATCTACCCGGTGCTGCTCGCCGCGCTGCTGTTCACGCTCGCGCTCGACGCGGTCAGCCTGCAGATCGAGCCCGTCAGCCACAAGATCCGCGACGTCGGCCTGGTCGCGTTCCTGGTGAACCTGTTCTCGCTGCAGGGCGTCGCCGGCTACACGTACGGGTCGAACGGCGCGCTGTGGACGCTGTCGCTCGAAGTGCAGTTCTACGCGGTCTACCCGCTGCTGTTCGCGCTGCGCCGGCGCATCGGGATGCCGGCCGTCGTGGCCGCGGTCGCGCTCGTCAACGTCGCGTCGGCGTGGCTGCTCGAACGGCACGACCTGCAGTTCTTCACGTCGTACTGGCTGTCCTGGACGATCGGCGCATGGATCGCCGACGTGCGCGCGCAGCAATCGCGCGGCATGGCCGTCGTGCCGTCGCGCGCGTGGTACGTCGCGGCCGCCGTGCTGCTGGCCGCCGGCTGCGGCGCGTTCCATGTCGGCCAGTACGGTGCGTTCCAGCTGTGGTCGGCCGGCTTCGCGTGCTTCCTGTACCGCGCGCTTGCCCGCCCGCCGCGCCCGACGCCGCCGCTGCGCGTGCTGAGCTGGTTCGGCGACTTCAGCTACTCGCTGTACCTGGTCCACCTGCCGCTGTTCGTCTGCCTCGGCTCGGTGCTGTTCCATTCCGAACTGCAACTGTCGATCTGGCCGTCGTTCGCGTTCATGGCCGTCGCGATCCCGGTGGCGTACCTGTTCTACCGGATGTTCGAACGGCCGGCGATGATGTGGTCGGCCAGCTTCAAGCCGACCCGCGCCGCCCGCGTCGTTGCGTCGACGCCCGAACAGGCCGTCTGACCCAAGCCGGCCGGCCCGTCCGGTTTCGCAGCCCTCGCACGGCGTCTCGCTGCGCGGGGGCTTTTTCATGGCAGGCACGCGGTCGCGGGCCGCTTCGACAAAGGAAGGGCAGCCTACCGCTCTCCGACCGCGCCACGACCCGCGTAAGCCGTCTCTGCGGGGTGCCGCGGCACGACTGCACGGTGTCGCCTGCCCGCTTCACGTTGCCGATGGCCCGCTCCCGGTTTCAGATGACGATCGGCCATGCTCGCGCCTCATGTGGAGTCGGCGTGCATGCCCGCCCGTCCGCCACCACCAGACATCTCGCCCGCTGAAAAGCAAAGCCCCCGCGCAGCGCAACGCCGCATGGGGGCCCGTTTGCCGCCGGCTCGCGCCGGCTGCTACTTCTTCGCGTTCGCGGCCTTGGCGGCCTTCGCCGTATCCGCGAGGATCTTCTCGACCCGCTCCACGTAGGTTTCGGTCCCGAACCGGCGCACCGCGGTCGCGCGCCCGCTCGCGACGAGCCGCTCGCGCAGCGCGCGGTCGCGCTTGAGCGTCGCCAGCGCATCGGCCAGCGCGGCCGCGTTGCCCGGCTCGCAGAGCAGCCCGTTGTCGCCATCCTCGATGATCTCGACGACGCCGCCCGCCCGCGCCGCGACGACCGGCCGGCGCGCGAGCATCCCCTCGACGATCACGCGCCCGAACGGCTCCGGCGTGATCGACGTGTGCGCGACGACGTCGACCGCCGTCATGCACGCGGCCACGTCGCGCTGGAAGCCGAGGAAATGCACGCGCGCGTCCATCCCGTGCTGCGCGACGTATTCGTGCAGTTGCGCCGCATAGTCGTCCTCGCCGAACAGCGGCGCGCCGACCAGCACCACGTGCATGTCCGGATGCCGCGCGGCGGCCTCCAGCAGCACGTGCTGCCCCTTCCAGCGCGCGAGACGGCTGAACGAGCCGACCAGCCAGGCGTCCGCGGGCAGCCCGAGGCGCGCGCGCAGCGCGGCCTGGCTCACGCCTTCCAGCGCGTCGAACGGTTCGGCCGAAATGCCGTTGAACACGACGTCGACGTGCTGCGGCGTGAAGCCCGTCAGCGCGCGGAACGCTTGCGCGGATGCATCGGAGTTCGCGATCACGCGCGTGACGCCGAGCCGCGCGCAATACTTGATCGCCTTCAACTGCTTGCCGCCGAAATGGTCGGTGCTGACGATGTCGCGCAGGTGCCAGACCACCGGCTTGCGCGCGAGCCGCCCGGCGAGTGCGGCGACCACCATCGCGCGTTGGGTGTTCGCGTAGATCACCTCGGCGCGGCGCGCGCGCCGCGCGACGTCGCGCACCAGCCGCACGAGCTGCTTCACCGCGCCGAACGACACGCCGCCCTGCTTGCGCACGCCCGCGAGCGCACCCTGCTCGACCACGTCGACGCGCGCGCCGATCTCGTCGAGCGCCGCGCGGAACGGACCGTCGGCGAACAGCAGCACGTCGGCGTTCGCGCGCATGTGCTTCATGATCTCGAGCAGCGACAGCTCGGCGCCGCCGAGCACGCCGCTCTGGTCGAGCACGAGCGTCGCCGGGCCGCGCGCGGCCGGCAGAGGCGCGGCCGTGCCGCGCTGCGCGGTCGAGCCGGGCAGCGCCTGCTCCACGTAGTCGAGGAAGCGCCGCCGGAACGTGTCGGCGGAAAACCGCTCCGCGTTCGCGCGGCACGCGTCCGGCGTGAAGCGCTGCGGCGCGCGCTCGAAATCGTCGACGGCCGCGACGATCGCCTGCGGCGTCTGTTCGTCGAAGAAGAGACCGGTCGGGTGCAGGTTCGATTGCGGGTCGAGCACGGTTTCGAGCGCACCGCCCTTGCCGTACGCGATGACCGGCGTGCCGCACGCCTGCGCCTCGACGACCGAGATGCCGAAATCCTCCTCGGCCGCGAACACGAACGCCTTCGCGCGCCGCATCCGGTCGTGCAGCACCGCGAACGGCTGGTAGCCCATGATCTCGACGTTCGGGCCGGCCTTGGCGCGAATCTTCTGCATCTCGGGGCCGTCGCCGATCACGACCAGCTTGCGCTCGGGCGTGCGCGAAAAGGCTTCGACGATCAGGTCGATCTTCTTGTACGGCACCATCCGCGACGCGGTCAGGTAGAACTCCTCTTTCACCGCATTCAGCGAGAACGCGTCGACGTCGACCGGCGGAAAGATCACCGCCGCGTCGCGGTGATAGACCTTCCTGATGCGCCGTGCGATGAACGCGGAATTCGCGACGAAGCCGTCCACCGCGTTCGCGGTGCGCGTGTCCCAGTTGCGGATGTAGTGCAGGATCATTCGCGCGAGCAGCGATTTCGGCCCATGCGTGAGGTTCGACTGCTCCAGATACTGGTGCTGCAGGTCCCACGCATAGCGGATCGGCGAATGCACGTAGCTGATGTGTACCTGGTCCGGCCCGGTCAGCACGCCCTTCGCGACCGCGTGGCTGCTCGAGATCACGAGGTCGTACTCGGACACGTCGAGCTGCTCGATCGCGAGCGGCATCAGCGGCAGGTAGCTACGGTACTTGGTGCGGGCGAACGGCAGCTTCTGGATGAAGGACGTCGTCACCGGCTTGCCGCGCACGAACGCGCGGTCGTCGAGAAAATCGACGAGGCTGAACAGGTCCGCGTCGGGAAAGCACGCGACGATCTGTTCGAGCACGCGCTCGGCGCCCGCATAGGTGACGAGCCAGTCGTGGACGATCGCCACGCGCAGTGCACGCGCCGGCTGCCGCGCGCCGGCGCGCTCGGCCGGCACCGCGCGGTGCAGCGCGGCGGCGTCGCCCGGGTGGGCCACGGCGGCATCGGCCGTGGCGAGATTCAGGACGGCGTGTTCCGCCAGATCGCGATTCATATGGTTTTCCTCGCATTGAGACGGACAAACAGGTCGCGCACGAGCGCGCGCAATCCCGGCGTCATCGTGAGCGACCACGCGACGTTCAGCACCAGCACGACCGCGCACATGCCGATCGACTCGCCGAGCCCCGGCCACGCCTGCGCCAGGAACAGGCTCGCCAGCAGAAACGCGAGATGCGCGAGCATGTCGAGCACGATCGCGCGCATCCGGATCGCCGACAGGTACAGCAGCACGCCGTAGTCGACGAGCGCGCGCGCCGCGACGACCACCGCCGCGCCGATCAGCCCGAAGTGATGAATGCCGAACCACAGGCCGCCGACGAAGAACGGCATCTCGACGAGCCCGGCGAATGCCGCGCGGGCCGGGTTGACCTGCGACTGGATCAGGATGCGCGTGACGCTCGCCTGGCCGACGAGCCACACGCTGATCACCAGCACGCGGCCGACCGGCGCCGAATGCGCGGCGAGATCGGCGCCGACCCACAGCGTGAGGAACGGCGCGAGCGCGAAGATCGCGACGATGCCGACCGGCGTGAACACGCCGTTCAGGAACTCGAGCGACTGGCGCGCGAGCGTATCCGCATGATCGCGGCCGACCGCCGACAGCCGCGGGAACAGCGTGCGCACCAGCGCGTTCGGCAGCATGTTCAGGCGCGTGACGAGGTTCTGCGGCACCGTGTAGTAGGTGACGAATTTCGCGCCCATGCCGGCGCCGAGCATTACGCGGTCAAGCGTGTCGGCGATCATGCTGGTCGTGCTCGCGATCAGCATCCAGCCGCCGAAGTTGAACAGCCCTTTCGCGGTGCCCCACTGCGGCGGATCGATGCGGCGGATGCCGAGCACCTTGATGCTGGCCTGCCCGAGCATCACCGCCGCGATCAGCCGCGCGACGACGGCCGCGGCGAGCACCGTCTGCAGGTTCGGCGCGATCCACCACGCGGCGGCGAGCGGCAGCAGCTGGAACAGGAACGTGCCGATCGTCTGGTTCGTGTTGAACACGCCGAACCGTTCGGCGCCGTTGATCGCGCCGGCGAACACCCACGACACGTTCGCGAGCGGAATCGCGAGCGCGAGCCACGGCAGCGCGAGATACACCTCGTGCTGCATCGCGGCCGACACCTTCGTGAAATACGCGGTGTAGACGAACGCGCCGAAATAGATCAGCAGCCCGCCCGCGATGCCGGTGCCGAGGTTCAGCCAGAACGCGCTCCAGAACACGCGCGCGCTTTCGTCCGCGTCGCCGCTCGCGAGCGCCTTCGAGATGTGGTTCTGCGCGGCCATGCTCATCCCGAGATCGAGGATCCCGAAATAGCCGATCAGCGTCCATACGAGGCTGACGACGCCGTAGCGTTCGACGCCGAGCGCGTGGATGTACGCGGGCACCGTCACCAGCGACACGAAGGTCGGCAGGATCAGCCCGATGAAGTTGATCGAAACGTTCTTGAGTATGCCTTTGTCCATGCTTTAGCCCATGGGCCCGTTAAGGTTTCCAGCGGTACATGAGCACCTTGCCGCGCGCGTCTTCCTCGACGAACACCAGGTACTCGCCGTTCTCGCGCCGGAACGCACTGATACCGAACGGCACGTCGACCCAGCCCGACGCCTTGCCGACCTCCGCGCCCGGGCTCATCACGCCGACTTCCTTGCCGGTTTCCTTGTCGTACACGTGGATCTTGCCGACCGGCTCCACCGTGAAGATGTAGCGGCCCTCGACCGTGATCCCGATCAGGTCGAAGATCGGCTTCGCGTCGAGCTTCCACGGCAGCGCCACCTGGTAGCGCGCGACTGGCGAGCCCGTCGACCACTTGTCGAAGCGGATCAGCACGCGCCCGACTTCCTTGTTGATGCCCGGCTGCGGCGGCGCGTCGGCGGTGTAGCCGGTCACGTACAGCGTGTCGGTCTGCGGCTCGTAGATCGCGCGGCGCAGCTGCGTGAACGGCTGCGGCATCGGGTAGGTTGTCACCTTGTCGTACGAATAGATCGGGTTGCCGGCCTTGTCGACGCCGCCGTACTGGAAACGGTGGATGCCGCGCACGTCGCTCGTGCGCCAGATGTCGCCCTTCGTGTCGACCCACCAGCCCCAGCCGCCGGCCTTCGCCTTGCCCGTCGTGTTGAGCTCGGACTCGTCGGCATCGATCCGGCCGTTGCCGTTCGCGTCGCGCCACAGCCAGTCGCCGCCCGGCGGCTTGTTCGGCACCTTGTCGACCGGTCGCGCACGGCCCGCGATCAGGCCGGACGGAATCGCGACTTCGCCGTCGCGCTTCGCGTCGAAGCGGTAGATCTTCAGGTGATCCGCGTACATGTCGGTCAGGTACAGGAACGTGCGACCGTCCACGCGCCGCGCGATCGGCATGCCCGGATACTGGTCCGTGTGGAACACCGGGTCGTCCGGATACTTGAAGCGGTTCGACAGGAAGCCGACGTATTTCCAGTCCTGGCCCGGCGGCTTCGACAGGTCGAGCTCGAAACGCTTGTTGCCCGTGTACACGCTGTTCGGCCGTGCGGGATCGAGCCACGCGCCGTCGACGAACAGCAGCCCCTGCACCTGCCAGCGCAGCTTGCCGTCCGGCGTGTAGCTTTCCAGCACCGCGCCGAGCCCCGCGCCGATCGTGTCGTGGCGCGGCCCGATCCCGTTCATCGACACGTAGATGTTGCCGGCGCGGTCGACACCGACGCCCGTCAGCCCGTTGAAACGCTGCGGCCCCGGCCGGCCCGGCACCGGGCCCGCGAAGATGCCGCCGCGTTCGCCGAGCGTGCCGGACGGCGCATAGCCGTTGCCGCCTTTCGAGAAGATCAGGATCTGCTGGCGCGGCCCGTTGTCCGCGATCAGCACGCGCCCTTTCGCGTCGACCGCCACGTCCACCGCGTCGGTGCCTTCCGGCAGCGCCGGCGCGTCGTCGAGCTTGCGGCCGTCGGCCCGCACGTGCACGAGATGCGCGGGCCCGCCCAGCGTATCGGTCAGCAGCCACAGCGTGCCGTCGGCCGCGAGCGCGATGCGGCCCGGCTCGTGCGCGCTCCACGTGCCCTTCTGCTGCATCGTCTCCGCGTCATAGACATCCACCACGTCGCGCGACGGATTGGTCGCGAACAGCGTCTTGTCGTCGGCCGCGAGGCCGCCCACTTCGGCCTTCGCCTCGCCGACTTCCGAGCGCGCGGGCGCCGGCACCTCGTTCATCATCATGAAGCTGGCGGCCATCCGTGCGCGGCCGGCGTCGGCGCGGCCGCCCGGCGCGACCTGCGGCGCCGCGCGAAACGGCGCGGGCTGCTTCATGTCGCCGATCGTGCGTCGCGAGATGCCGAACCATTGCTTGCCCTTGTCCGGCCAGATGCCGGGCGCCTGCAGGTGGCCGCGCTCGTTGCCGACGCCGATCGCGACATACGCGTACTTGCTGTTCACCGCGATCGCGTTGCCGCCGAGATTGCCCCAGCCGTGCGTGCCGCCGGCGAAGCCGAGCATCTTCCCGTCCTGGTAGACACTCGCCTCGGCGCCGCTCTCGTCCCACGGCGCATTCGTATACACCTTGCCCTCGGGCGTCACCGCGATCGCGCGGATGTCGATCTGCGTCCATGAGCCGTCGCCATAGCCGAACGTGTTGCCGATCCACGACGTCGTCGCGGGCAACACCGTTTCGGCCGGCACGGCGCTCGTCAGCAGCGCCGCGCATACCGTCATGCCAACCAGAATCAGACGTCGCAATGCGCTTCTCCAGACTTGATGCAACAGCGACCGGCGCCGCCACGGAGTGCCGCGGATGCGCGCTGTCGCTAAATGGGTTTCAAACGTCGCGATGCAGGTTACAAGCAAAAATAATCACAAGAAATTTGGAAATATTTGGGGATGTTTCCGCGTGAAATATCGAACCGGAACACCGAGTAAATGGCGCGCGGAAACGGCAATAACGACCGCCTTTCCCGCACCACCACGTAGAAAATTCCGCCTCGCACCGCCCATCGGGCCCGCCCGGGCGCCAACCTTTCATCTCGCGATCGCAATAATCGGCATTTTGAATATTTGTCGCCAGATAAATGACGCGCGTTTTTTTACCGATTTCTTTTCCCTAGAATCGATTTCGATTCCATATTCCATTAAAAGGCATGCAATACGTACACGCATTGGATGCGGGTCGTGAAGGAGCCGCGCGATGACGGCCCTGGCACGCCCCGCCGACCTCGCCCCGCCACAACACGGCCGCATCGTGCAGCTCGACGGGCTGCGCGCGATCGCGGTGGGCGCCGTGTTCCTGCAGCACGCGCTGAAGGCGCCGCTGTGGATGGGTGTCGATCTGTTCTTCGTGCTGAGCGGCCTGCTGATCACCGGCATCCTGCTCGATCGCAAGGCGCGCGGACAGTCGTACTTCAGCCACTTCTATGCGCGCCGCGTGCGCCGCATCCTGCCGCCGTACGTGCTGCTGCTGCTGGTGTCGACGCTGCTGTTCGGCGCGAGCTGGCTGCCGCACTGGCCGTGGTTCGCGTTTTTCTCGACCAATATCGGGCTGTCGCTCGGCAGCATCGGCCATGACAGCCTGAACGTGCTGTGGTCGCTCGCGGTCGAGGAGCAGTTCTACATCTTCTGGCCGTTCGTCGTGCTGTGGTGCTCGGAGCGCGCGCTGCTGTGGGTCGCCGCCGCGCTGATCGTCGCGGCGCCGGTGCTGCGCGCGATCGCGACGCCGTGGTTCGATTCGTTCTGGCCGATCTACTACCTGACGCCGTTCCGGATGGACCTGCTCGCGGCCGGCGCCTTGCTCGCGATCGTGCTGCGCCGCGACCGGCGCGCGCTGGAGCCGCTCTATCCGCTCGCGATCGTCGGCGCGCTCGTGTCGCTCGCGATCCTCGGCTGGCTGCACCTGTCGTTCCCGCGCTTTCGCGCCGCGAACACACCGATGTCGAATGCGGCGCTCTACAGCATCTCGCTGCTGCTGTGCACGTCGATCGTCGTGATCGCGCTGCGCGGCCGCGGCCTCGTGCAGCGTGTGCTGACGAACCCGATGCTCGTCTACGTCGGCACCGTCAGCTACACCGTCTACCTGATCCACCTGAGCGTGCTGTACGCGCTGTGGCCGCTGCATCTGAACCGCTTCGTCACGGCCGCGCTCGCGCTGGCGATCACGCTCGCGTACGCGACCCTGAGCTGGTACGGCTTCGAACGGCGCCTGACGCGCGGGCCCGCGCGCCGCGCGGTGCCGGCCGCCGCCGGCACGACCGCCTGAATTTCATCATCCATTGCTTCTACCAGGACAACGCCATGAGCCAAACTCGTAAAAAGGCCATCATCACCGGAATTTCGGGGCAAGACGGTGCGTACCTGACCAAACTGCTGCTCGACAAGGGCTACGAGGTCACCGGCACCTATCGCCGCACCAGCTCGGTGAACTTCTGGCGTATCGCCGAACTGGGCGTCGACACGCATCCGAACCTGACGCTCGTCGAGCACGACCTCACCGACGCAGGCTCGAGCCTGCGCCTGCTCGAACGCACGCAGCCGGACGAGCTCTACAACCTGGCCGCGCAGAGCTTCGTCGGCGTGTCGTTCGACCAGCCGGCGACGACCGCCGAAGTGACCGGCATCGGCCCGCTGAACCTGCTCGAGGCGATTCGCGTCGTGAGCCCGAAGACGCGCTTCTACCAGGCGTCGACGTCCGAGATGTTCGGCAAGGTGCAGGCCATTCCGCAAACGGAAACCACCGCGTTCTATCCGCGCAGCCCGTACGGGGTCGCGAAGCTGTACGCGCACTGGATGACCGTGAACTACCGTGAATCGTATGGCCTGTTCGGCAGCAGCGGGATCCTGTTCAACCACGAATCGCCGCTGCGCGGCCGCGAATTCGTCACGCGCAAGATCACGGACACCGTTGCGAAGATCCGGCTCGGCAAGGCGACCAAGCTCGAGCTCGGCAATCTCGACGCGAAACGCGACTGGGGCTTCGCGCTCGAATACGTCGAAGGCATGTGGCGCATGCTGCAGGCCGACGAGCCCGACACCTACGTGCTCGCGACCAATCGCACCGAAACCGTGCGCGACTTCGTGCGGATGGCGTTCGCGGCGGCCGGCTACCAGATCGAATGGACCGGCAAGGGCGAGCAGGAGCGCGGCCTCGACGCATCGACCGGCAACGTGCTCGTCGAAGTGAACCCGAAGTTCTACCGCCCGGCCGAAGTCGACCTGCTGATCGGCTGCGCGGACAAGGCGAAAAGCAAACTGGGCTGGGCACCCAAAACGACGCTCGAACAACTTTGCCAGATGATGGTCGAAGCGGATTTGACGCGGAACCAACACCATGACACGTTCTGAAACCGGACGTCCGTCGCGCCGTGCATTCGTCACGGGCCTGACGGGCTTCACCGGTCGCTACATGGCCGAACGCCTGCAGGCGGCCGGCTATGACGTCTGGGGCACGGTCGCGCCCGGCGCGCCCCGCCCCGCCGATCCGGCGTTCGCGCAGTGCACGCTGCTGCCCGTCGACCTGCTCGACGCGGAGGCCATGCGCGCGGCTGCGGCCGATGCACGGCCCGACGCAGTCGTGCATCTCGCCGCGCGTGCGCATGTCGCACAGGACGAGCCATCGCAGACCTACGCGGTCAACATCGTCGGCACGCGCAACCTGCTGGCTGCCCTCTCCGGTCTCGACCGCCGTCCGTCGGCCGTGCTGCTGGCCAGCAGCGCGAACATCTACGGCAACTCGACGGCCGGCGTGCTCGACGAAACCGTCGCGCCTGCGCCGGCGAACGACTACGCGGTCAGCAAACTCGCGATGGAATATGCGGCGAAGCTATGGGCCGACCGGCTGCCGATCGTGATCGCCCGGCCGTTCAACTACACGGGCGTCGGCCAGAGCGATGCCTATCTGCTGCCGAAGCTCGTCGCGCACTATGCGCGCAACGCACCGCGGATCTCGCTCGGCAATCTCGACGTGAGCCGCGATTTCTCCGACGTGCGCGACGTGACGGCCGCCTATCTGAAGCTCATCGAAGCCGCACCGGCAGGCGAGACGTTCAACGTCTGCTCGGAGCGCGCGTATTCACTGAAGGAAGTGCTGGCGATGCTGTCGCGCATCGCCGGTTACGTGATCGACGTGACGATCGATCCACGCTTCGTGCGACACAACGAAGTGAAAAGCCTGAGCGGGTCGCGCGACAAGCTGCGGCGTGCGGTCGGCGAATTGCCGGTCACGCCGCTCGACGAAACGCTGCGATGGATGGTGGACGCGATGCGTGCTGCACCGCCCGGTCACGCCGCTGGCTGAACGGGACGACACGCACGCAACGGCATGCGCCGAAACGACGACGGGCCGCTCTCACGAGCGGCCCGTTTTCATTGATGCCGGTCCGAAAACCGCTGCGTCACTCAGCCGTTCAGGCCGCGCGCCAAATCGTTGCGAATGTCGCCCGCATGCTCGAGGCCGACCGCCAGGCGGATCAGCCCCTCGGTGATCCCCGCCGCGGCGCGCGCTTCCGGCGTGATGCGGCCGTGCGTCGTGGTCGCCGGATGCGTGATCGTCGTGCGCGTATCGCCGAGGTTGCCGGTGATCGACACCAGCTTCGTGCCGTCGATCACGCGCCATGCGTTCGCGCGCTGCTGCTCGGGCGTGTCGCCCTTCAGTTCGAACGACACGATCGCGCCGCCCGCCTTCTGCTGGCGCTTCGCGAGTTCATGCTGCGGATGCGATTCGAGCCCCGGATAGAACACGCGCGCGACGGCCGGATGCGCGTCGAGCCAGCGCGCGATCTCCAGCGCGTTCGCCGATTGCTTCTCGACGCGCAGCGACAGCGTCTCCATTCCCTTCAGCAGCACCCACGCGTTGAACGCCGACAGCGTCGGGCCCGCGCTGCGCACGAACGGGAACACCTTGCCCATGATGAATTCCTTCGAGCCGACCAGCGCGCCGCCGAGCACGCGGCCCTGACCGTCGAGGAATTTCGTCGCCGAATGCATCACGACATCCGCGCCGAGCTTCAGCGGCTGCTGCAGCACCGGGCTGCAGAAACAGTTGTCGACGACGAACAGCGCGTTCGCGGCCTTCGCGATCTTGCCGATCGCCTCGATGTCGGCGAGTTCGGTCAACGGGTTCGACGGCGTCTCGAGGAAGAACATCTTCGTTTCCGGCCGCACGGCTTCCTGCCATGCGTTCAAGTCCGTCGGGTCGACGAAGGTCGTCGTGATCCCGAACTTGCTGAAGATCTGCGAGAACATCCCGAGCGTCGAGCCGAACAGGCTGCGCGAGCTGACGAGATGGTCGCCCGCCTGCAGCGCGGACATCACGACCGACATGATCGCGGCCATGCCCGACGCCGTCGCGATGCACGCCTCGCCGCCCTCGAGCGCCGCGAGACGCTCCTGGAACATGGTGACGGTCGGATTCGTGAAGCGCGAGTAGGTGAAATAGTCTTCCGAATTCGCGAAGCGCTCGGCCGCGTCGGCCGCGCTCGAGAAGCAGAAGCTCGACGTGAGGAACAGCGCTTCCGAATGCTCGTTGAAGTCGCTGCGCAGCGTGCCCGCGCGCACGGCAAGCGTGTCGAAGTTGAGGGAGTCGTCCATGTTCCGTTTTCCGTATTCGATGGCCGCGCCGACGGTCGTTCATGAGGCGCGGACCCGGTCAAAACCCAGGCCAAAAACAAAAAGCCCGCTATGCGTCGGCATCAGCGGGCTTCGGTGCGGTACGACAGCGATCGACTCGGGCCGGCTGCCGCCGGCCTTCGCTTTAGCTGTTTTGGGAAGTTGCCCCGCGTCCGCAAGCTGATATCAAATCGACGCAAGGCCACATCCTATCACGCCTCGATCGAAGCGTGCGCCGGCGTTACTCGACCGACAGCTGCAGGTTCATCTGCGAACGCTCGGTATCGCCGGCCGTATCGCGATCGGCCTGCGACGCCGGCGTGAGGCGCGCGCGCTCGATCGCATCGAGATACTCGGGCGTCACGTCGCCGGTGATGTAGTTGCCGTCGAAACACGACGCCTCGAAGCGCTCGAGCTTCGGGTTGATGTCGCGCACCGCGCGGCGCAGATCGTCGACGTCCTGATAGATCAGGTGGTCGGCGCCGATGATCTTCGCGACTTCCTCGTCGGTGCGGCCGTGCGCGACGAGCTCGCCACGCGTCGGCATGTCGATGCCGTACACGTTCGGGAACTTCACGGGCGGCGCCGCCGACGCGAAGATCACCGACTTCGCGCCCGCATCGCGCGCCATCTGCACGATTTCATGCGAGGTCGTGCCGCGCACGATCGAATCGTCGACGATCAGCACGTGCTTGTCCTTGAACTCGATGCTCATCGCGTTGAGCTTCTGGCGCACCGACTTCTTGCGCACGGCCTGCCCCGGCATGATGAAGGTCCGGCCGACGTAGCGGTTCTTGAAGAAGCCTTCGCGATACTCGACGCCGAGCTTCGCGGCGACCTGCATCGCGGCCGGGCGCGACGAATCGGGAATCGGCATCACGACGTCGATCGGCACGTTCGGCAGCTCGCGCTTGATCTTCTCGGCGAGATAGTCGCCCATGCGCAGGCGCACGTTGTAGACCGGCACGCCGTCGAGACACGAATCCGGACGGGCCAGATACACGTATTCGAACATGCACGGATTCAGCGTCGGGTTCTCCGCGCACTGCTGGCTGTGGAAGTTGCCGGCCTTGTCGATGAAGATCGCTTCGCCCGGCTCCAGGTCGCGCACGAATTCGAAACCGATGCCTTCGACCGCCACCGACTCCGACGCGACCATCCATTCGGTGCCGTGCTCGGTTTCGAGCTTGCCGATGCAGAGCGGACGGATGCCGAACGGGTCGCGGAACGCGAGCAGGCCGTAGCCGGCGATCAGCGACACGATCGCGTACGAACCCTGCAGGCGGCGATGCACGCCCGACACCGCCTTGAACACCGACGCCGGATCGAGCTCGAGGCCCGTGGTCGACAGTTGCAGCTCGTGCGCGAACACGTTCAGCAGCACTTCGCTGTCGGAATTGGTGTTGATGTGCCGGCGGTCGATCCGGAACATCTCGTCCTTCAGTTGCTGCCAGTTCGTCAGGTTGCCGTTGTGCGCGAGGATGATCCCGAACGGCGCGTTCACGTAGAACGGCTGCGCCTCGGCCTCGCTCGACGCCGAGCCGGCCGTCGGGTAGCGCACCTGGCCGATGCCGTAGGTGCCGGGCAGGCTGCGCATGTTGCGCGTGCGGAACACGTCGCGCACCATGCCGTTCGCCTTGTACATGTGGAAATTGCTGCCGTCCGCCGTCGCAATGCCCGCCGCGTCCTGACCGCGATGCTGCAGCAGCAGCAGGCTGTCATAGATCAGCTGATTGACCGGGGATTGGGAGATAACACCTACGATGCCGCACATGGCATGTCCTTCAGAATGACAAAATCGGTTCCGTCCTGCCCGGCCGCGTCGTCACACGCGTACGTACTGGGCCATGCCGTCGGGCAGGAGCTGCTTCAGCTCGTGCACGCCCTGTTCGGCAAAAGGACGCAATAGCGCATTGCGCCAGAAATCCTGTTTGGGCAGTTCGGTCAGCCCGGCCGCCGCGACCAGCAGCACCACCAGCACGCAGCCGCGGACGAGCCCGAACATCATGCCCAGCGAGCGGTCGACGCCGCCCAGGCCACTCGCCTGCGCGATCCGCGACAGCAGCGCGTTCGCCACTCCGGCGACCAGCACGACGCCGATCACGACTAACGCGAAGGCGATCACCCACTGCGTCAGCGCGCCGCCCGGCCAGTTCGCCGGGATGTACGGCACGACCAGCCCGACGTAGCGGCCCGCGATCACGATCGCCGCGATCCAGCCGATCAGCCCGAAAATCTCGGACACGAAGCCGCGCCATGCGCCGCGCAGCGCCGACAACACGATCACCGCCAATACAGCGTAGTCGAAAGCCGTCAGCATCGTGGCATTACTGCGTCAGACCGGCTTCGCGCACCTTCGCGATCGCGGCGGAAGCCGCCGATCGATCCGCGAACGGGCCGGCACGCAACAGTGTAGCCGTGCTGCCGTCCGCCTGCTTGCGATGCTCGACATATGCGGGCACACCCGCCGATTTCAATTTGGTCGCCCACGAACGGGCCGTCGCGTCGTCCTTGAACGAGCCGAGCTGCACCGCGAAGCGCGCACCGGCCGGCGATGCCGGCGACGATGCGTCGCCGCTGTCCGGGCTCGCGGCGCCGGCATTCGCGACGGTTGCGGGCGCAGGCTTCGGCGCGGCCGGTTTCGCCGCGGGGGCGGCCGGCTTCGGCGCGGGCTTCGGCGGCGTCACGCTCGCCGTGGTGGTCGTATCGGGTTTCGCGGCCGGCTTGGCGGCATCCTTCGGCGCAGGGGCCGGTGCGGCCGCAACGGTCGTGTCGGATGCCGGCGGTTCGTCGTGGGCGACGCCCGCCTGCACGTCGGACACATCGTCGTCGCGCGGCGCGACCGCCTGGTGCGCGGGCCGGTTCGGGATGTCGATCGCGATGTCGTCCGTGACCGGCTTCGGGTGCGAGTCGAGCACCATCGGCAGCACGATCACCGCGGCCACGACGAGCGCGATCGCGCCGACGAGGCGCCGGCGTGCGCGTTGCTTTTCTGGAAGGGTCGGATCGAGGAGCAGTGCGTCCGATTCCGGACGCTCGGTGCGGCGCGGGCGCCGCTCGACGCGTTCAGTGCGCTCCGTGCGCACGTTCCGGGAAGCCCCGGTGCGACCGCCGCGCCGCGGGGGCGCGTCGTCGTCTTTTTTGCCGAACGAGAAAATTCCCATGAATGGCTGAGTCCGAAACTGCCCGTCAGTCAGTGTTGCTGCGATTTACGGTAGGCCAGCACGCCGGCAACCGTATGGAAACTGCCGAAAACCACGATTCTATCATTCTCGGATGCTCTTTTTAGTGCATCGCGAAACGCTTCCGCAGGCGACGCGTAGCGCGTCACGCTCGAATCGGGCCCCTCCTCCACGCCAGCCTTGCGCAGCGCGGCTTCGAGCTGCTCCGCGGAGGCCGCGCGCGGCAGCGGCAGGTCGGTCACGCACCAGTGGTCGATCTCGCCCTTCAGGTGCTGCAGCACGCCGTCGATGTCCTTGTCGTGCATCGCGCCGAACACCGCGTACGTGTACGGGAAGAAGCCCATGTTGCCGAGGTTCTGCTCGAGCACGGCCGACGCATGCGGGTTGTGCGCGACGTCGAGCACGATCGCCGGCTTGCCGGGCAGCACCTGGAAGCGCCCCGGCAGCTCGACGTTCGCCAGCCCGAGCCGGATGTCCTGCGCGGACACCGGCAGCACCGGACGCAGCGCCTCGAGCGCGGCGAGCGCGGCCGACGCATTGATCAGCTGATTCGCGCCACGCAGCGCCGGATACGCGAGCGCCGGATAGCGCTTCTCGCGGCCGAGGTAGCTCCATTGCTGGCGCTCGGCGCCCGCTTGCGCCTCGTAGCGGAAATCGCGACCGACGAGCCACAGATCGGCGCCGATCGCTTCGGCGTGGTCGATCAGCGTCTGCGGCGCGGCCGGATCGCCGCAGATCGCCGGCTTGCCGGCGCGGAAGATCCCGGCCTTCTCGAACGCGATCTTCTCGCGCGTGTCGCCAAGGTATTCGGTATGGTCGATGTCGATGCTCGTGACGATCGCACAATCGGTATCGATGATGTTGACCGCGTCGAGCCGGCCGCCGAGGCCGACTTCGAGGATCACCGCGTCGAGCCCGCGCGCCGCGAACAGATGCAGGATCGCGAGCGTCGTGAATTCGAAATACGTGAGCGATACGGGCTCGGCCAGCGACGTGCGCGCGGCTTCGACGGCCTCGAAGTGCGGCAGCAGTTCGTCATCGGTCACGTTCTGTCCGTTCACGCGCGCGCGCTCGTTGAATTCGAGCAGGTGCGGCGACGTGTGGCAGCCGACCTTGTAGCCCGCGCGCACGAGGATCGTCTCGAGGAATGCGCAGGTCGAGCCCTTGCCGTTCGTGCCGCCGACGGTGATCACCGGGCACGCGAATTCGAGCTGCAGCGCCGCCTTGACCTGCCCGATGCGGGTCAGGCCCATGTCGATGCCGACCGGGTGCGCGCGTTCGAGATGCGAAAGCCACGCGTCGAGAGTGGGAAAAGTGCTCATCGGATCAAATCTGGATCGGTACCGCCACTACGCCAAAAAACGAAGCGCGCCGCCTGACGCTGGAGCCAGGCGACGCGCGGAGTCACAACCTTGCGCCGGTCAGGCCAGCGCGTCGGCCGGCTGTCGCTGCAGCAGCGCGAGCAACTGCGCGATCTCGTCGCGCATCTTGCGACGATCGACGATCATGTCGATCGCGCCGGTCTTCAGCAGGAATTCGGCGCGCTGGAAACCTTCCGGCAGTTTCTCGCGGACCGTCTGCTCGATCACGCGCGGGCCGGCGAAGCCGATCAGCGCCTTCGGCTCGGCGATCACGACGTCGCCGAGGAATGCGAAGCTCGCCGACACGCCACCCATCGTCGGGTCGGTCAGCACCGAGATGAACGGCAGCTTCGCCTCGGCGAGCTTGGTCAGCATCGCGGTGGTCTTGGCCATCTGCATCAGCGACAGCAGGCTTTCCTGCATCCGCGCGCCGCCCGATGCGGTGAAGCAGATGAACGGCACGTGCTGCTCCAGCGCGTTCTGCGCGCCGCGCGCGAAGCGTTCGCCGACGACCGAGCCCATCGAGCCGCCCATGAACGAGAACTCGAAACAGGCCGCGACGACGGGCAGCGTGTGGATCGCCCCGCCCATCACGACCATCGCGTCGGTCTCGCCGGTTTCGTCCATCGCTTCCTTCAGACGATCGGGGTACTTGCGGCTGTCCTTGAACTTCAGCGTGTCGACCGGCACGATTTCCTGGCCGATTTCGTAGCGGCCTTCCGGATCGAGCAGCCCGTCGAGGCGCTCGCGTGCACCGATGCGCATGTGGTGATCGCACTTCGGGCACACGTGCAGGTTCGCGTCCACGTCGTTGCGATAGAGAACGGCCTCGCAGGACGGGCACTTGACCCACAGGCCTTCCGGAATGCCCTTGCGGCTTTTCGGGTCGGTCTGCTTGATCTTCGGCGGCAACAGTTTGTCGAGCCAGCTCATCGTATGGTTTCCTGTTCCGTGGCGGGGCGGGCCGACCGGCCCGTTCCCGCTTCCTGTTGTGTTTATCGCGCCGTCTTGCCCGCGCCGTCCAGCGCGGCACGCAGCTCGGCAATGAAAGTCTTCAGCGCGGCGGCGGCGCCTTCCGGCGCGGCGCTCTCGAGCAGCTGCACCAGGCGGCTGCCGATCACGACGGCATCCGACACTTCGGCCACCGCGCGCGCCGTTTCGGCGTCGCGGATACCGAAGCCGACGCCCACCGGAACCGGCACGCGCGACTTGATGGCCGGGATTTTACCTGCAATGCTCGAAACATCCAGATTTCCCGCGCCGGTCACGCCCTTGAGCGACACGTAATACACGTAGCCGCTCGCGATCTTGCCGACGTCGGCAATGCGCTCGTCGGTCGACGTGGGCGCCAGCAGGAAGATCGGATCGATCTGCGCGGCGCGCATTTTCTCGGCGAAAACACCGGCCTCTTCCGGCGGATAGTCGACCACCAGCACGCCGTCGACGCCGGCCGCGTGCGCTTCGGCCGCGAACGCGTCGACCCCCATCCGTTCGATCGGGTTTGCATAGCCCATCAGCACGACGGGGGTTTTGGGGTCGGTTTCGCGGAAACGCTTCACGTCGGCGAGCACGCTCTTCAACGTGACGCCGCGCGCGAGCGCGCGTTCCGACGAGCGCTGAATCACCGGGCCGTCGGCCATCGGGTCCGAGAACGGCACGCCGAGCTCGATCACGTCCGCGCCGCCTGCGGCGAGCGCGTGCATGAATTCGACGGTTTTCGCGGGATCGGGATCGCCGGCCGTGATGAACGGGATCAGGCCCTTACGGCCTTGTTCGGCGAGCGCGGCGAAGGTCTGCTGAATACGGGACATGGCAATTTTCCTGTGTCGATCCGGAGCTGGCGCTTCAGCGCTTGCTCCGGTCTCATACGATGTATGCGTTGCGTTCGGCGACGCGGCGGCGCGACTCACGCGCACGCCGGCGCGGCGAGCGCGCTCACGCGCTCGTGCGCGATCGCACAATAGCTTTCGTTGATCTCGTAGCCGACGAAGTCGCGCCCCTGCCGTGCGCAGGCCACCGCGGTCGTGCCGCTGCCCATGAACGGATCGAGCACGCGGCCGCCCGGCGGGCAGCTTGCGAGCACCATCCGCTCGATGATTTCCAGCGGCTTCTGGGTCGGATGATCGACGCGCTCCGCGTGCTGCCGGTGCAGGCGCGAGACCGACCAGACGTCCTTCGGGTTGTAGCCCATCTCCAGCCACTTGCTGCCTTCGAACAGCTTGCGCGAGCGGGCCTTCTTCGTGTCGGCGTCGTACGGGATGCGGACCGGATCGAGATCGAAGTAATACGCTTTGGAAACCGCGAAAAAGCCGATGTTGTCGTGCACCGACGTGAAACGGCGCGTCGTGCCGCCCATGCTCGGCACGCGCCGGTCCCAGATGATCTCGTTGACCATCGTGAGTTTCGTCTTCAGGAAACTGAAGATTTCCGGCGCGTACTGCCACGTGCAGAAGATGTACATCGACCCGCTCGGCTTCAGCTTCGGAATCGCGAGGTCGAGCCACTCGCGCGTCCACGCGAGGAAGTCGTCGCCCGAACGCTTGTCCGAATCGTTGCCGTAGTCCTTGCCGAGCCCGTACGGCGGATCGGCGACGATCAGGTCGATCGACGCATCCGGCAGGTGCGCGGCGTGGGTCAGGAAATCGCGGTTGTGCAGCTCGATACCGGACGGCAGCGCGCGCGGCACGGCAGCGGCGGGCTGAACCGCCTCCGCCTCGCTCGCGGCGCCGCCGCCCGGCTCTTCGATCAGGTCACGCATCGGTCGGGGTCAGAGCTCGATGCCCGATCGCTCGGCGACCGTGTGCATGTCCTTGTCGCCGCGGCCCGACAGGTTGACGAGCAGGATCTTGTCCTTCGGCAACGTCGGCGCGAGCTTCACGCCATACGCGATCGCGTGGCTCGACTCGAGCGCGGGAATGATCCCCTCGATCCGGCAGCAGTCGTGGAACGCCTTCAACGCCTCGTCGTCGCTGATCGGCACGTACTGCGCGCGGCCGCTGTCCTTCAGCCATGCGTGCTCGGGGCCGACGCCCGGATAGTCGAGGCCCGCCGACACCGAATGCGTCTCGATGATCTGGCCGTTGTCGTCCTGCAGCAGGTACGTGCGGTTGCCGTGCAGCACGCCCGGGCTGCCGGCGATCAGCGATGCCGCGTGATGGCCCGTATCGAGGCCGTCGCCGGCCGCTTCGACGCCGATCAGCTGCACCGAGGTATCGTCGATGTACGGATAGAAGATGCCCATCGCGTTCGACCCGCCGCCCACGCACGCAATCACCGCGTCCGGCTGCCGGCCAGCGAGCTCGGGCATCTGCACCTTGCACTCGTCGCCGATCACGCGCTGGAAGTCGCGCACCATCATCGGATACGGGTGCGGGCCCGCGACCGTGCCGATGATGTAGAACGTGCTTTCGATGTTCGTGACCCAGTCGCGCATCGCTTCGTTCAGCGCGTCCTTCAGCGTGCGCGAACCCGATTCGACCGGCACGACGGTCGCGCCGAGCAGCTTCATCCGGTAGACGTTGGCGGCCTGCCGGCGCACGTCCTCCGAGCCCATGTAGACGACGCACTCCATCCCGAAGCGCGCGCAGATCGTCGCGGTCGCGACGCCGTGCTGGCCGGCGCCGGTTTCCGCGATCACGCGCTTCTTGCCCATGCGCTTCGCGAGCAGCGCCTGGCCGATCACGTTGTTGATCTTGTGCGCGCCCGTGTGGTTCAGGTCTTCGCGCTTCAGGTAGATCTGCGCGCCGCCGAGCATCTCGCTCCAGCGCTGCGCGTGATAGATCGGCGACGGGCGGCCGACGAAATACTTCAGCTCGCGCTCGAATTCGGCGACGAAGTCGGGATCGTTCTGGAACTTTTCATACGCCGCGCGCAGTTCGTCCAGCGCGTGAATCAGCGTCTCGGCGACGAACACGCCGCCATACGGGCCGAAATGGCCGCGATCATCAGGAAGGTTGTACATGGTGTCTCTCTCGATCGGTCGGCGCGCCCGCTTATCAGGCCGCACCGGCTTGCATCACCCGGCGTCCGCTGCGCGCACCGCGCGTACGAACGCCGCCATCCGGGCGTGATCCTTCACGCCCTTCGCGCCCTCCACTTCGATGCCACTCGAGACATCGACAGCAAACGGACGCAGCTGGCGGATCGCATCACCGACGTTTTGCGCGTTCAAGCCACCACTCAAAACGGCCCGACGCGCGAGCTCTGCGGGAATAAGAGACCAATCGAAGACCTTGCCGCTACCGCCGTAATCCGGCACCAGGGTGTCGAACAGGAGGCCGCGCGCTTTCGAATAATGAAGAGCCGATTCTACCAAATCGGCACGCTGCGTCGAGGGGCCGACGCGTACCGCGCGCAACCACGGCAGGCGTGCCGCGCGGCCAAGTGCGTCGCACTGCTCCGGCGTCTCGTCGCCGTGGAACTGCAGCATCGTGAGCGGCACGTCGCGCACGACGGCTTTGATCTCGGCTTCGGTCGCATTCACGAACAGCCCGACCACCGAGACGAACGGCGGCGCGAGGCTCGCCAGCTCGGCCGCCTGCGCGATCGACACCGCGCGCGGGCTCTTCGGGTAGAACACGAGGCCGATCGCATCGGCGCCGAGCGCCGCCGCGTGCAGCACGTCCTCGGGACGCGACAGCCCGCACAGCTTGATGCGCGTGCGCGGCGCCAGGCCAGCCGCGGCGGAAGTCGAAGAAGGCACGGCGTGCTCCGTCATGTTTGTGGGTCCAGATCCGCCCAGACGCTGCTCCACGGCACGCTGCCGAGCTGCGCGGGCGGGACGGCGAATTCCGCCGGGTAGCCGACGTGGGCGAGGTACAGCCCGTCGGCCATGAACGTGGGCGCCGCGAGATTGCGGTCGCGCCCGGCCAGCACGTCGGCGAGCCAGTCGGCCGGATAGCGGCCGCGCCCCACCGCGACGAGGCAGCCCATCAGGTTGCGCACCATGTGGTGCAGGAACGCGTTGGCGCGGAAGCGGAAATGGATGAAATGCCCCGCGCGCCGCATGTCGATCTGATACAGGTGTTTGACCGGCGTCTTCGACTGGCATTCCGACGACCGGAACGACGAAAAGTCGTGCTCGCCGATCAGGTGCACGGCGGCGGCGCGCATCGCGTCGTCGTCGAGCGGCGTGTGGATCCAGCCCGCGCGCCCGGCCAGCATCGGCGAACGCACCGGATGCACGTACAGCGCGTAGTAATAGGTGCGCTCGAACGCCGAAAAGCGCGCATGGAACGTGTCCGGCATCGGCTTCGCCCACTGCACCGACACGGTCGGCGGGAGGAACGCGTTGGTGCCGCGCACCCACGAGAACACCTCGCGCTCGAGCTCCGTGTCGAAATGCACGACCTGCCCGAGCCCGTGCACGCCGGTGTCGGTCCGCCCCGCCACCGTCGTGTGCAGCGGCACCCGCGCGAACTCGGCCAGCGCATGTTCGAGCCGGTCCTGCACGGTCTTGCCGTGCGGCTGCGCCTGCCAGCCGCAGAACGCCGCGCCGTCGTACTGGATGCCCAGCGCGATCCGCATCACGCCTCGTCCGCCAGTTTCGCGAGCAGCGCGCGCGCATCGTCGCGCGTCGCGGCGTCGTTCGCGTCGACCACTTCCTGCAGCAGCGTGCGCGCGCCGGACAGGTCGCCCAGTTCGACGTACTCCGCCGCGAGATCGAGCTTGTTGCGGGCGATGCGCGCGAGTTCGTCCGCGGTGAGCGCAGGCAGCGCGGCGCCCGGCGTGGACGGCAGGTCGAGATCGAAATCGAGCTTCAGCGCGCCGAACTGCGCGCCGCCGAGCGCCGGCAGCGACGACGTCGCGGGCGGCTGGCCCGCGTGGCCGGCAGGCGTCGCGGCGTCCGGGTCCCAGTCGAACTCGTCGTCCTGGTCGGCCGGATGTTCCGGCGTCGTCTCACCCGAGCCAATCGGCGGGTGCTGGGCGGATTGACCGTTAGTTGCGATTTTATCGGCGTCGGGCTGCGCTGCCCGCGCCGCGCGTTCCTCCGGCGTCAACGACGGCTCGTCTGTCGCCCGCGGCGGCAACGGCATGTCGAGACTGTTGAGCGCGCTGATCGCGTTCTGCATCAGCGTCGCGTGCTGCGCTTCGGTGCTCGAAGGCGCGATGGACGCCGCGGGCGGCTCGGCCGGCTGGTCGGCGGCGGTGTTTTTTTCCGCTGGCGCCGCGTCGTGCGGCGCCTCGGCCGAAACCGGAGTCGCGTCGTTCGCGGGCGACTCCGCCGCATGAGCAGACGGCAATTCGGGCGACTCGTCGCGCGGCGGCGCCGTCACTTCGGGTGCGGGCGAGGTGTCCGCTGCGGGCGGCTCGATGGTCTCCGCCGCCGCAGCAGTCGCCGCCGCGAGGTTCATGTCGGACGCCGCATCGCGCGCAACCGGCATCTCGGGCGTGATCGGCAGTTCGCGCTCGACGGACGGCGCGGCTTCCGCTTCCGCGGCACCGCCTGCCGCGGCCGTAGCCGTACCCGCATCGTCCGCGCGGCGCCCCTTGCGGCGCTTGCGCCACGCGAAGCCGGCCGCGAGCACGATCACGGCAGCGCCGGCCACGGCGGCCGGACGCCAATCCATCTGTTCGGGACGACGTGCAGGTGTCGCGACGGGCGCGATCGGCTGCACGGACGCCGATGCCGGTTGCGGCGCGCTGGCTGCCACGCCCGACGCGGCTTCGCTTGCCGTCGATGCAGCGGCCGACGCACCCGCGTCGTTCGCTGCCGGACGCGGCGCGGCGGGCACCGGAGCCGGCGCCGGCGCGACGCCGGTCGTCGTGGCCGGCTTGCCGATGCCGTGCTTCTGCAGCTCCATCAGCACGCGATTCTTCAGCGCCAGCAATTGCTGGAGGCTCGACGGCCGCGGCTGCGACGCACTCACGGCGGGCGCTGCGCCAGCCGGTTCGTGCACGCCGGAAACCGGGCCGCCCGGCACCGCCTGCCCCGCAGCGTCGCTCGTGGCCGACGGCGCCGACTGGATCGCGCCGCTCCATACGTGCGGGCCGCTTGCCCCGGCCGTAGGCGCCGCCGGCTGCATGCCGTCGACAGCCGACGCGCCATGTACGGCCGACGCCCCGTTCGAAGAGGCACCGCTCGAAGCCGATGCCCCCGCCGCCGTCGCGGCACTCGCGCCGCTCACCGGCGTTGCATGCTGGGCAGGCGCCACCGGCGCGGACTGCACGGCCGAGCCGGCATGCGGCGCCGACGCGCCATGCTGCGCGATCGCCGCCGCGCCCGATGCGGCGGCGGGCGCGGAAGCGGCCGTCGTCCCGGAGGCAGCGGATGCGCCGGCCGGCGCGAGCGCCGCGCCGGTGGCGTCGAGCGCGGGCACCGTCAGCGTCGCGCCGACTTTCAGGCGGCTCGCGTCGCGCTTCATGAACGCCTGCGGATTGGCGTCGAACAGCGCACGGCCAGCGCGCGCGAGCACGCCCGGATCGTGCGATTGCGTGGCCGCTTTCGCGATGTCGTTCAGCGACTGGCCCGGCTGGACCGTCACGGTAAGCGGAGCGGCGGCGCCGGCAGCGGACGCCGGCAGTTCGCCGGCGCCGACTGCCCATGCCGATGCGGCTGCGCCGAGCGCCAGGATCGCCAGCGCGCCACGCACGGCGCGCGACAGACGGGACTGACGCGGAAACAAGGAAATTCGGGACATCGTTGGCTCTATCGCCGCGCGCAGGCGCGGCTCGGATTCACGGTTGGAAGCGTCAATAAATGGCTGCAGAAATGCAAAAGCGTCGCGCGGAACGCGACGCTTTCGGCGGGTCTGTGCGTCGTAACCGCGTAGTTTACTTCACACGATCGGGTTCCGGCCGAATTCGTCGCCGGCAGGTGCAACCGGGCGCGGGCAGGCGCTCGTGTCGCGCGGGTGCGCCTGTCGTAGTCCATGCATCCGATCGATCAGGACGAACCTGCGTGCCGCAGGCGAAAGCCGTCTCGCAGCAGCGTCGCTCCCCTCTGTCGGAGGAAGCGGCTTTCCGGCGCCGACCCGGCGTCCGTCGCGGGATCACGACGACAGAATCGCACGGATTTTCTCAACAATCCGCCCTGCCCGCCGTTAATGAACTAGCCGCCGAAAATCAAAACAAATCCTGATCGGCGCTTAATCCCGCTCCCGACAAATTTCAATTCGTCGATAAGAAGGCAATTCCCCCCTCTTATCGGAGAAATGAAAATTTACACGGCCGAAGCCCCACCCCATAAGGCTTTCACCGCCTTACGCCCACGCCATTGCTCATACAAAAGCGATCGTTTCTGCATCAATTCAATTACATTACACAAAATTACACAGACCAAATAATCGCCGTCGATACGATCGTCCTCAAACAGGAATCGGCATCTTTCGACCTCGCGCCTGCACATGCCGGAAAGGCGGGCGCGCGCGGCCGGGCTGATGCCGTGAAGTACCGGAGGGTCATCGCGCAGTCGCACGACTGCATTCACTCACCAGCTCGTTACGGGGACCGAACATGGGCTATCAGCAGGGCTTGAGCGGGTTGGCCGGTGCGTCGAGCAATCTCGACGTCATCGGCAACAACATCGCGAACGCAAACACGGTCGGCTTCAAGCAGGGACGCGCGAACTTCACCGACATGTACGCGAATTCGGTCGCGACGTCGGTCAACACGCAGATCGGCATCGGCACGCGGCTCGCGTCGGTGCAGCAGAATTTCGGCCAGGGGACCATCAATTCGACGAAGTCGTCGCTCGACGTCGCGATCAACGGCAACGGCTTCTTCCAGATGTCCAGCAACGGCGTGACCACGTACTCGCGCGACGGCACGTTCCATCGCGACAAGAACGGCGCGATCGTCGACGCGCAAGGCCGCAACCTGATGGGCTATGCGGCGGGCGCCGGCGGCGTGATCAACACCGCGCAGACCGTGCCGCTCCAGGCGCCGACCAACAACATCGCGCCGCGCGCGACGAGCAAGATCACCGGCCAGTTCAACCTGAACGCGCAGGACAAGGTGCCGGCCAAGACGCCGTTCAGCGCGACCGACAACACGACGTACAACTACAACTCGTCGATCCAGGTCTACGACACGCTCGGCGGCTCGCAGCAGGTCACGATGTACTTCGCGAAGAGCGCGGCCGGCACGTGGCAGGCCTACGCGGGCGTGCAGGGCCAGACGCCGACGAATCTCGGCACCGTCACGTTCGATGCGTCGGGCCGGATCAGCTCGACGACGTCGGCCGCGACCGGCCAGCCGACGCCGAGCCTCGGCCAGTTCGCGTTCTCGATCCCGAACACGACGGGCGGCGCCAATCCGCAGAACCTGACGCTCGACCTGGGCGGCACGACGCAGTACGGCGGCAAGGACGGCGTGACCAATCTCGCGCAGGACGGCTTCGCGAGCGGCACGCTGACGACGTTCTCGATCGGCACCGACGGCAAGCTGACCGGCAACTACTCGAACGGCCAGAGCGCGGTGCTCGGCCTGATCGCGCTCGCGAACTTCAACAACCCGAACGGACTCGTGAACATCGGCGGCAACCAGTATGCGGAAACGGCCGCGTCCGGCGTGCCGCAGATCGCCGCGCCGGGCAGCACGAACCACGGCACGCTGCAGGGGAGCGCGCTGGAAAATTCGAACGTGAACCTGACGACCGAGCTCGTGAACCTGATCACCGCACAGCGCAATTACCAGGCGAACGCGCAGACGATCAAGACCCAGCAGGCGGTCGACCAGACGCTGCTGAACCTGCGTTGACCCGCGCATGAAAAACGCGCCGCGCCGGCCCCGGATCTCGAGGCCGACGCGGCGCGTCGTGTCGTGCAGCCCGGCCCGCTGGCCGGACAGCCGTGCTTACTTGTCGAGCAGGATGCGCAGCATGCGGCGCAGCGGCTCGGCCGCGCCCCACAGCAGCTGATCGCCGACCGTGAACGCCGACAGGTATTCGCCGCCCATCGCGAGCTTGCGCAGGCGGCCGACCGGCACCGTCAGCGTGCCGGTGATCTTCGCCGGCGACAGGTCGCGCATCGACGCTTCACGCTCGTTCGGCACGACCTTCACCCAGTCGTTCGCGGACGCGAGGATGCCGTTGATTTCGTCGAGCGGCACATCCTTCTTCAGCTTGATCGTCAGCGCCTGCGAATGGCAGCGCATCGCACCGATCCGAACGCACAGCCCGTCGACCGGGATCGCACCCGGCTCGCCCATCGCCGGCTTGCCGAGGATCTTGTTGGTTTCCGCGCCGCCCTTCCACTCTTCCTTCGACATCCCGTTGCCGAGATCCTTGTCGATCCACGGGATCAGCGAACCGGCGAGCGGCACGCCGAACTGGCTCGTCGGCATCGCGTCGCTGTTCATCGTCGCGAGCACGCGGCGGTCGATGTCGAGGATCGCGGAAGCCGGATCGGCGAGCTGCTCCTGCACCGAACCATGCAGCGCGCCCATCTGCGACAGCAATTCGCGCATGTTCTGCGCGCCCGCGCCGGATGCGGCCTGGTAGGTCATCGCCGTCATCCAGTCGACGAGGTTCTCGCGGAACAGGCCGCCGAGCGCCATCAGCATCAGGCTGACCGTGCAGTTGCCGCCGATGAAGTTCTTCGTGCCCTTGACGAGCGCGTCCTTGATCACGTCCAGGTTGACCGGATCGAGGATGATGACCGCGTCGTCCTTCATCCGCAGCGACGACGCCGCGTCGATCCAGTAGCCGTTCCAGCCGGCCGCGCGCAGCTTCGGGAACACGTCGTTCGTGTAGTCGCCGCCCTGGCACGTGATGATCACGTCGCACTTCTTCAGCTCGTCGACGTTGGTCGCGTCCTTGAGCGTAGTCTCGTTTTTCGCGAACGACGGCGCCTTGCCGCCCGTGTTGCTGGTGCTGAAGAACACCGGTTCGATCAGGTCGAAATCGCCCTCTTCCTGCATGCGCTGCATCAGGACGCTGCCGACCATGCCGCGCCAACCTACGAGACCTACGTTCATGACTAACCCTTTGCTTGAATGGAGCTTCCCCGCCATTTCCGTCCCCGCGTGACCGCGCGGGGAAACAGGCGGGCACGACGGCGATCAGCGTTTAATGATCGTTTTCGTGGTAATGGTTTTCGTGATGACGATGGCGCGCGCACCCGCACGGGCAGTGTTGCCGTGGAGTTTCAGGACCGGGGAGATCAGGGAAATCAGCGCCATCGTTCGAGTCTACACAAAGCCGCTGGCCCGCACAACGGCCAACGGTGCGCGAACCGGCCGATTTTTACGGCCCGTTCGCGCCCTTTTCATCTTGGTTACCGGACTTCGATCCGTCCGCTTACAGCGCCGCGACCACCGCGTCGCCCATCGCCGCCGTGCCGACCTGCTTGCAGCCCGGCGTCGCGATGTCGCCCGTGCGATAACCCTGTTCGAGCACCGTTTTCACCGCACGCTCGATGCGATCGGCCTGCTCGGCGCGATTCAGCGAGTAGCGCAGCAGCATCGCGGCCGACAGGATCGTCGCGAGCGGGTTCGCGATGCCCTTGCCGGCGATGTCCGGCGCCGAACCGTGCGACGGTTCGTACAGGCCCTTGTTGTTCTTGTCGAGCGACGCCGACGGCAGCATGCCGATCGAACCCGTCAGCATCGACGCTTCATCCGACAGGATGTCGCCGAACATGTTGCCCGTGACGATCACGTCGAACTGCTTCGGCGCCTTCGCGAGCTGCATCGCCGCGTTGTCGACGTACATGTGCGACAGCTCGACGTCCGCGTATTCCTTCGACACGTCGATCATGATGTCGCGCCAGAACTGCGACGTCTCCAGCACGTTCGACTTGTCGACCGACAGCAGCTTCTTCGCGCGCTTTTGCGCGGCCTGGAACGCGACGTGCGCGATGCGGCGCACTTCCGGCTCCGCATAGCGCATCGTGTCGAAGCCTTCGCGCGCGCCGGCGAACGGGCCGTCCGGCGCCGCGCGCACGCCGCGCGGCTGGCCGAAGTAGATGTCGCCGTTCAGTTCGCGCACGATCAGGATGTCGAGGCCCGCGACGAGCTCCGGCTTCAACGGCGACGCATCGACGAGCTGCGGATAGCAGATCGCCGGGCGGAAGTTCGCGAACAGCTCGAGGTGCTTGCGCAGCCCGAGGATCGCCTGCTCGGGGCGCAGCGCGCGCTCCAGCGAGTCGTACTTCCAGTCGCCGACCGCACCGAACAGGATCGCGTCGGCCTGCTTCGCGAGCGCCAGCGTCGCGTCGGGCAGCGGATGGCCGCTCGCCTCGTAGCCCGCGCCGCCGACCGGCGCCTGTTCGAGTTCGAACGTCTCGTCGAGTGCGTTCAGCACCTTCACGGCTTCATTGACGATTTCCGGACCGATGCCGTCGCCGGGCAGCACTGCAATCTTCATGCGAAATTCCTGACTGGGTAGGTTGTTGGGGAGACAGGCCGGCGAGCGCGCGCACGGCGCACCCGCCACGCGCGATCAGCCGACCAGCTTCGTGTTGAGCCACGGCTGCTTCACGAGCCGCTCCGCTTCGAACTGGCGGATCTTGTCCGCGTGGCGCAGCGTGAGGCCGATGTCGTCGAAGCCGTTCAGCAGGCAGTACTTGCGGAACGCGGTGATCTCGAACGGATACTCGCGGCCGTCGCCCGCGCGCACGACCTGCGCGTCGAGGTCGATCGTCAGCTGGTAGCCGTTGAACGCATACGTGTCGTTGAACAGGTGATCGACCTGCTGCTCGGTCAGCACGATCGGCAGCAGGCCGTTCTTGAAGCAGTTGTTGAAGAAGATGTCCGCGAAGCTCGGCGCGATGATCGCGCGGAAGCCGTACTGCTGCAGCGCCCACGGCGCGTGCTCGCGCGAGCTGCCGCAGCCGAAATTCTTGCGGGCGAGCAGCACCGATGCGCCCTGGTAGCGCGGCTGGTTCAGCACGAAGTCCGGGTTCAGCGGACGCTTCGAGTTGTCCTGCCCCGGCTCGCCGTGATCGAGGTAGCGCCATTCGTCGAACGCGTTCGGACCGAAGCCCGTGCGCTTGATCGACTTCAGGAACTGCTTCGGGATGATCGCGTCCGTGTCGACGTTCTCGCGATCGAGCGGCGCCACGACGCCGGTATGTACAGTGAATTTTTCCATGATCCGTCTATCCGGTTGAAGGGCCGGCACGCGGCCGGCGCCCATCGACAAATTCTCGGTGGCGGTGTCAGTCCGCGGCGCGCTTCAGCGCGTTGCCGGCGGCGTTGACGTCCTCGCCGAAGCCTCGGACGGTATTGCAGCCCGCGAGGCCGAAGCCCAGCCCCGCCAACGCCAGCGCGGCAACCAGCCGCGCGATGACCTTCGATGCCGTCACGCGTTACCCCAGCTGGCGAATGTCGACGAAGTGGCCTTCGATGGCGGCGGCCGCCGCCATCGCGGGGCTCACGAGGTGCGTGCGGCCGCCCGCGCCCTGCCGGCCTTCGAAGTTGCGGTTCGACGTCGACGCGCAGCGCTCGCCCGGATCGAGCCGGTCGGCGTTCATCGCGAGGCACATCGAGCAGCCCGGCTCGCGCCATTCGAAGCCCGCGTCGGTGAACACCTTGTCGAGCCCTTCGCGCTCGGCCTGCGCCTTCACGAGGCCCGAGCCCGGCACGACCATCGCGAGCCGCACGTTCGACGCGATGCGACGGTTCAGTTTCTTCACGACATACGCGGCCGCGCGGATATCCTCGATCCGTGCATTCGTGCACGAGCCGATGAAGATCTTGTCGACCTTGATCGATTCGATCGGCGTGTTCGGCTCGAGCGCCATGTACGCCAGCGCGCGCTCCATCGCGTCGCGCTTGACCGGATCCTTCTCGCGCTCGGGATCGGGCACGCGACCGTCGATCGACGTGACCATTTCCGGCGACGTGCCCCACGTGACCTGCGGGACGATCTCGGCCGCGTTCAGCTCGACCACGCGGTCGAAGTGCGCGCCGTCGTCCGACTTGAACTGGCGCCAGTATTCGACGGCCTGATCCCATTCCGCGCCGGTCGGCACGAACGGACGGCCCTTCAGGTAGTCGATCGTCGTGTCGTCCACCGCGACCATGCCCGCGCGCGCGCCGGCTTCGATCGCCATGTTGCAGACGGTCATGCGGCCTTCCATCGTCAGCGCGCGAATGGTCGAGCCGCCGAATTCGATCGCGTAGCCGGTGCCGCCCGCGGTGCCGATCTTGCCGATGATCGCGAGCACGATGTCCTTCGCGGTGCAGCCGCGCGGCAGTGCGCCCTCGACCTTCACGAGCATGTTCTTGCTCTTCTTCTGCAGCAAGGTCTGCGTCGCGAGCACGTGCTCGACTTCCGACGTGCCGATGCCGTGCGCGAGCGCGCCGAACGCGCCGTGCGTCGACGTATGCGAATCGCCGCACACGATCGTCATGCCCGGCAGCGTCGCGCCCTGTTCCGGCCCGATGATGTGGACGATGCCCTGGCGCACGTCGTTCATCTTGAACTGGGTGATGCCGAATGCGTCGCAGTTCGCGTCGAGCGTGTCGACCTGCAGCTTCGAGACGGGATCGGCGATGCCGTGGCTGCGGTCCGTGGTCGGCACGTTGTGGTCCGACACGGCCAGGTTCGCGCTGATGCGCCACACCGGACGCTGCGCCATCTTCAGCCCTTCGAATGCCTGCGGGCTCGTGACTTCATGCAGCAGCTGACGGTCGATATAGAGCAGGGTCGTGCCGTCTTCCTCGGTGTGGACCACGTGGGTGTTCCACAGTTTGTCGTAGAGAGTCTGTGCCATGGGTATGCGGGGTCGTTGTGACTACAAGCCTTGCGGATGCGGTCGATTATGCCACGCAGAACGCGTCGCGGCGCAGGCCGGACGCGAAAAAACCCATTAAAAACAGTGGTTTGGCTGGTAGTGCCAATACCTGTATCGGCATTACCCGCCAACATGTGGCACGCACGATCCGGCGCGCGGCGATCGCGCGCGGGGTGCGCTGCGCGTCTAGCCGCCCGGATATTCGCGATTGATCAGGTCGAGCCGCAGCATCGCGAGCTGCATGCCGGCATTGCTCATCAGGTAAAGATCGCGCCGCCGCATCGCCGGCTGCTGGGCCGATGCATCGTAGGCGCCAGGCAGCGCCAGTCCGGCCGGCACCGCCGCCTGCATCCCCGCCGCATTCGACACGCGCACGGCGATCGACGCCTGATCGCGATGCGTGACCACGCCGACCTTGCCGAGCGCCGCGGCCGAACCGGCCTGCCTGACGATCGCGGCGGCGACGCCGTCTGGCGTCGGTATCGGGCTGCCGGCGACCGCGGCGGGCGTCGCGATCGACGTCACGCCGGCCGTCAGTCCGTACTTCGACGCGAGCACGCTCGCGACTTCCTGCTGCGCGAAAACCGGCACCGCGGCTTTCTGCCGAAGCTGGAACACGGCGTCGGCGATGGCCTCGTTCACGGGGCCCGGCAGCGGCGCGGCGGCCGATGACCCGGCGCGGCTGCCGAAGCCGAACGCGACGATCGTGTTGACGCCGGCCGCGTCGACGGACGGCGGCGTCCACGCGAAAAACGTGTCGAGCAGGTAACCGGTTTCGTCGGCGGCAGTCGCGCGATCGTTCAGTTCGTTCGTCAGCTTGCCGAGCATCTGGCGCTGCAGTTCCGCATCGGAAACGGGGGCGTCGCTTGCGAACGCGGGCGCGGCGGCGGCGCACGAGGCGGCGAGCAATGAAGTGGAGGCGAGAAAATGGCGGCGGTTCGTCATGGTCACGGAATTCGAATGGGAAACGACGGAAGGCATCAGCCCTTCGGGAACGCCTGCATCGTCGCGGTCATCGCGTGCGTCAGCATCTGCGCATACATGTCGTGCACGAGATAGAGGCTGCGGTTGCGCGTCCACGGCTGGCCCGACTGCGGGTCGTACGTGGCCGGCAGCGGCACCTCGGCGACCGCGGCCGCCTGCATGCCCGCCTGCCGCGAGGTCTGGATGCAGCGCTTCGCATGATCGCGATGGCCAACCACCGCGACGGTGCCCATCGCGGCCGCGCCGCCCGCACGCGATACGGCCACGGCCGCGACGCCCGCGGTGCTCAGGTAGACGATCGAGCCGTCGCTCGCGATCACCGGTTCGATCGACGACAGCACGTCGGCGCCCAGCCCGTATTTCGATACGAGAAAGCGCGCGATTTCCCACTGCGCGTAGACCTTGACCGGTTTCAGCTGGCGGATGCGGTACACGGCGTCCGCGAGCGCTTCGTTGACGGGCCCCGGATCGGGCAGCGCGGACTGGTTGCCGCCGGTGCTCGACGTATTGCCGCTCGCCGCGTTCGGACGATTGCCGAAGCTGTACGCGACGATCGCGCCGATCTGCGCGGCCGGCACCGTCGGCAGCGCCCACGTGAAGCCGACATCGGTCATCGCCGGCACGATCGCGTCGACCGTCGCCGCATCGTCGAGCTGGGCGTTCAGTTTCGCGGACATCTGCGCGGCGAGCGCGGCGTCGCCGATCGGCGCCGACGTGACGGCGTCGCCGCCGCCGCATGCGCCGAGGAATGACGCCGCCGCGACGGCCGGCGCGGCGGACAGGAATGTTCTGCGGGACGAGGCCGGGGGATGCTGACTCATGGGTGCGAGATGAAAGGAGGCGAATGACGAGCGCGCCTGACGACAGGCAGGACCGCCGGATTTCGCGGAATCAAGGGGAAAGGCAACTGCAGCCACGCATGAAACGGCATCGCGACGCATCACCGATCGGCGAAGCGCGATCGTAGGCGGCGTTGGTTAAATTGGAGTGAAAATGCCGATCGAATCCGCTCGGCTACCGCTCCGTTTCGCCGATGGTCGAAGCCGTTTCATCCGTGGCGAGCGCATCGCCCCTTGTTTCGCCGGTGGCCGGCGCGGGGTTTCGACGTATCGACGCGCGCGCTACGATGACGCAACGCACGTTCCCGTGATCCGGACCCGGAGCCCTCATGAAGCTCGGCCTGAAAGAATCGCTTGCGCGCCTCGACGACGCAGGCACGCTGTTCACGACGCTGTTTCACCACGGCACGCTCGACGTCGAGCTGTACCGGCCGCGCATCGAGGATCGGCAGACGCCGCACGTGCGCGACGAGGTCTACGTGATCGCCGCCGGCACGTCGCGCTTCGTCGTCGACGGGCGTGAATGCGACGTCGCGGCCGGCGACGCGCTGTTCGTCCCCGCGCACGCCGAGCATCGCTTCGTCGGCTTCTCCGACGATTTCTCGACATGGGTGTTCTTCTACGGCCCCGAAGGCGGCGAACGCGGCGCGTGACGCGCGACGCCCGCGGCACTTTCCCCGCGATCTCCTAGACTGTCTATTCGCAGCGGGAGCCGCATGGCCGCCCCGCCTTCATGCAGCCGGCAGCATTCGGTTCAACGAACAGGAGAACAGCATGCGATATGAACTCTATTACTGGCCCGAGATCCAGGGCCGCGGCGAGTACGTACGGCTCGCGCTCGAGGCCGCCGAAGCCGACTACGTCGACGTCGCGCGCGAATCGGGGCGCGGAATGGGCGTGACGGCCATGATGCGCATGATGGACAGCACGCAGGCCGAATGCGTGCCGTTCGCACCGCCGTTCCTGAAGGCGGGCGACGTGGTCGTCGGGCAGACCGCGAACATCCTGCTGTTTCTCGGCGCGCGGCTCGGGCTCGCGCCCGACGACGAAGCCGGCCGGCTGTGGGTGCATCAGATCCAGCTGACCGCCGCCGATTTCATCACCGAGATCCACGACACGCACCATCCGATCGGCAGCGGCCTGTACTACGAGGACCAGAAAGCGGAAGCGGCCGAGCGCGCGGCCGATTTCCTCGAGAACCGGCTGCCGAAGTTCCTTGGCTACTTCGATCGCGTGCTCGAACAGAATCCGCACAAGAACGGTTATATCGCGGGCAACGCGCTCAGCTATGCGGACCTGACGATGTTCCAGTTGATCGAGGGGCTGCGCTATGCGTTCCCGAAGGCGATGAAGCGCGCGGAGCGCAAGGTCACGGCGCTCGTCGCGCTGCACGATCGCGTCGCGGAGCATCCGCCCGTCGCGCGCTACCTGGCATCGGAGCGCCGCATCCCGTTCAACGACATGGGGATCTTCCGGCACTATCCGGAGCTGGACAAGTAACGGCAGCGGCACGCGTCGTTCACGCGGCGACCGCCGTCTCGTGCAGGTGGCGCCACACGATCAGGCCGTCCGCTTCGCGCCGGAACACAGGACGATCTCGCAAACGGCACGCTGGTCGACGCGCTGCCCGCGTACCGGTTTCCGCAGCAGAACGTCTACGCGCCGTACGTCGCGACGCGACACGTGCCGCAGAAGGTACGCGCATGGGTGGATTTCATGAAGGCGCAGTTGAAGCAGGCACGCTGACCGAAACGCGCGTGGCGGCACGGCTCGCTCGACGGAGGCCATACGATTCGCGCCGGCTCCCGTCGCCTCGCCGTCGCCCGCCGGCGATCAGCGCGGCTGCCCGTGCTGCGAGGCCGCCGCGTCGACGGCCTCGACCGAGCGCGTGAGCCACGGCCCGATGTCCATCTCTTCGTAGCGCACGAGCCGGCTCTTGCGCGCGCGGCGATACGCCCACCAGATCGCGACGAACAGCGGAATCCACACATAGATCGACAGCACTTCCATCCAGTCGATGCGCGCCGCGAAGAATGCCTGGTAATCCTGGCCCAGCGAAATCACGATGCAGATCGCGATCGCGAACAACAGCCCGAACGGAAACCATTTCGCGCGATACGGCAGTTGGTCGAGCCGATAGCCCTGCTTCAGGAATCCCTTGCGGAACCGGTAATGGCAGACCGCGATGCCGAGCCACGCGATGAAGCCGGTGATGCCGACCGTATTCAGCAGCCACAGATAGATGCGCTGGTTGCTGGTCAGCGACGTGAGGAAGCACAACCCGCCGACGGCCATCGTCGCGTACAGCGCGTTGCGCGGCACGCCACCCGGCGACAGCGTCGCGAACATGGCCGGCGCGCGCCCTTCCGATGCGAGGTTGTACAGCATCCGCGTCGCCGCGTAGGTGCCGGAATTGCCGGCCGACAGTACGGCCGTCAGGATCACCAGGTTCATCGCGCCGGCCGCGAGCGGGAACCCCGCATGGCTGAACACCAGCGTGAACGGGCTCACGCCGATGTCGGTCACGTCGCTCTTCAGCAGGTTCGGATCGGTGTACGGCACCAGCAGGCCGATCACGAAGATCGCCAGCACGTAGAACAGCATGATCCGCCAGAAAATCTGCTTCACCGCGCGCGGGATCGTCTTGCGCGGGTTTTCCGATTCGCCGGCCGTGATGCCGACCAGCTCGGTGCCGAGGAACGAGAAGCCCGCGATCAGCGCGACGCTCATCATCGCGTGCACGCCGCCGACGAACGGCGCGTCGCCGGTCGTGAAGTTGCGCCAGCCGACCGGAAGCCCGGTCCCGAGCACGCCGGCCGCGATCAGCAGCCCGGCCGCGATGAATGCGATCACGGTGACGACCTTGATCAGCGAGAACCAGTATTCCGATTCGCCGAAGCCGCGCACCGACAGCGTATTGAGCAGGAAGATCAGCACGAGGAAGCTCGCGCCCCACCACACGCCGGGCACCGACGGAAACCAGTAGCGCATCACGATCTGCGCGGCGACCAGCTCGATCGCGATCGTCACCGCCCAGCTGTACCAGTAGGTCCAGCCGAGCGCGACGCCGAAACCTTCGTCGACGTACTTCTCGCCGTAGATCGCGAACGAGCCCGATACCGGCATCAACGCGGCCATCTCGCCGAGCCCGGTGACGACGAAATAGACCATGATTCCGATCGCGAGATACGCGGCGATCGCCCCGCCCGGCCCCGCCTGCGCGACCGACGCGCCCGACGCGACGAACAGCCCCGTGCCGATCGAACCGCCGATCGCGATCATCGCGATGTGGCGGCCCTGCAGACGACGCTTCAGCGTCGCCCCGGACGACGCGGCCGTCTCCGCTGCCGCTTGCATAGCATCCATAGTGTTCACCCTGATTGTGATCCGGTCAGCCAAATTTGATTTGGAATGCAAATCGATCGACCTGGTCATTCGCCTCGAAACCGGCCCTGCCGGGCCGGTCGCATCACACGACGCTGCGCTTGATCGCCTGCAGTTCGGCCGTCGTCACGATCTTCTCGATCCGGAATCGCGGGCTTTCCAGCCATACGTTCGCGATCCGCCGGTACTCGTCGAGATCCTCGCACGCGAGCCGCACGAGAAAATCGAACGTGCCGCTGACGAGCCAGCAATCGAGCACGGCCGGATTCGCGCGCATTTCCTCCTCGAACGGCGCCTGCGAACGCCCGTGGTCGGCCAGCACGATCTGCGCGATCACGACGATCGGCTTGGTCGCGCGCGGCGCCTTGATCACCGCGCGATACCCTTCGATCACGCCGAGCGCCTCGAGCCGCTCCACGCGCGCCTGGCACGGCCGCGGCGTGAGGTTCACGAGCTCCGACAGCTTCCGGTACGAAATTCGCCCGTCGGTACGCAGGATGTCGAGGATCCGGAGATCGATCTTGTCGAGCTGCATCTTCTTGTCGGTCATCCGCGTTCGCTCCGGTCGGGTCGTGGCTGGTGCGCGGAACGTGTGCCGTTCCGCGCGGGGGCCACATTATCCGGCCGAAGCGGCCGCGCGCCAATCGGCTAGAACCGCAGCGACAGGCAGGTCAGGCCGCCGTCCATCTTGCGGAACTCGCTCGTGTCGATCACGTGCAGCGGCATGCCGAGCGACGCGATCGCGTCATGCACGCGCGGATAGCCGGCCGGCGTGATCAGCGTACCGTTCACGCGCAGCGTGTTGCCCGCGTATTCGTCGGCGGCCGAGATCGCGATCCGGCGATAGTCGGCGAATGCCGGATGCGCGGCCAGCGCGTCGGTCACGAGCAGCGTGTCGTCGCCGAGCGCGTTGACGACCGATTTCAGGTGCAGGCCGGCGCCGACCGGCACCGCGACGACCGAATAGCCATGGCGCGACACCAGCGCGTCGAACGCGGCGATGCCTTCCGCGTCGGTGCGGCTCGTCAGGCCGATGAAGAAGCGCTTGCCGACCTGCATCACGTCGCCGCCGTCGAGACGGCCGGACTGCATCGGCAGCAGTTCGCGATGCGCGGCGAGCGCCGCTTCGATATGAACCGTCTCGCCGCGCCGGGCAGGCGCGCCGGGACGCGTGATCACCGCGAATTCCGGCGTGACGACGGCGACGTCCTCGACGAAGTGCGAATCGGGAAACGCCTCCAGCGGCGGCAGTTCGGTCAACTCGACGCCGAGCGTGCGCAGCGCGTCGCAGTACGCGTGGAACTGCGTGAGCGTCTTGTCGTAATCGGGTGCGCCGAGTTCGGCGGTGGTCAGGCCCGCGCCGCAGGACGGCGCGGGACGGCGAACGATCGCTTGCGTGAATTGCATCGACTCCTCCATGGTCTGCGCCGCTTCCGTGCGGCGCACGGGCCGGCGGCGTTGTGTCCGGACCATTATCGGAAGCCAAATTGCGCCATTCGCGTCGATTTCGGCGGCGCCGACAGCCGATTGCGTCGAATTGCGTGCACCACGCAGCGGATTCGGCAGACGGCCTGCCCGCGGTCTTGCGAACGGCCGTTCGGGGCCGCCGCACATGCTTTATACGCCGGGCGCGAACCCCATCTGCGCACGGCCGAGCGGCGTGAGATCGCCCTCCCCCGCGCGGCCGTCGAAATCGACTTCGAAATGATCGGCCGGGAAATCGGGCGGGCTGTCGCCGCGCAGGAACGCGGAACGCTGGCGTTGCAGGTACGCGTCGTTCTTCGCGCAGCCGGGCGCGGCCGCAATGTACATCACGTTGCTGTCGCCGCTGCCGCGATGCGCATCCTCGACCGCATGCACGACGTCGCCGTGCCAGAACACCGCGTCGCCCGGCGCCATGTGCGGGATCGGCACCAGCGCATCGAGCAGCAGCGCGTGCCATTCCGGGCGAATCGACAGCGCGCGGCCGGGACGCGCGCCGCACAGGTCGTCGTCGGCGACGTCGTCCTGCAGCGCGCGCAGCACGACATAGGCCATCGCGTTCGCGACCGGAATCAGCTGCAGCGTGCCGTCGCCAGGCCCTTGCGGCGTCAGCGCGGTCCAGCCCTGGAACGTGCGGAACATCGAACACACGGCCGGCGACGGAATCTCCTCGACGTCGGGTCGGAACGCCGCATCGAACGGATCGTAATCGCGCCAGCGGCCGGCCAGCACGTGACGATAGACCTGCCGAAAATTCGCGCCGAGCCAGCGCTCGACGGAACCGCCGTCGACATGCGGCGACAGCCCGAGCGACGTCGAACCGGGCGGCCGGCGGCGAATCCGGTCCGCATACGCGGGCACCTGGTCGGGATCGAAATGCGTGCGCGCGCCGTCCGCATGCCGCCACAAGCGGTTCAGAAACACGCGCGCCTGCGTGAGCGCCGGCGACTGGCGCGCAGCCACCTGCGGCTTCGACCAGTAGACGCCGTAAATCTGCGGCTTGCCCGACGCGAGATTGCCGAAGTAACGGTCCTCCGCGCGTGCATGCAGCCGCTCGGCGAAACGGTTCGCATCCAGATACGCGCCGATCTCGTCGTTCCAGTCGCTTGCCTGCCGCGCATCGAACACGCCGCGGATCACGACCGCGCCATGCGTGCGGATCGCGGCAAGCGCGTGCGGATCGACGCTCCCGGCCGCGATATCCGCGAACGGCACGACCGGAATCACGTCATGGCCATGCGCGTGCGCGCGGCGGATCGCGTCGACCTGCCGTACGATGTCGCCTTCCAGTTCGCGGAACGTGGCCGCGTAACCGGGCAAGTCGGCGCGCAGCGCCCGTTTCGCCGCGCGAATCGCGGCGGGCAGATCGTCAATCGTCAGTTGCATCGTCGTCTCCTCGCTGAAGCGTGTCGTGATGTGCTGTCAGCGTACGGCCGGCACATGGCCGCGATCACCACTATCCGGCCAATGATCGATACAATCCTGACAATCGCGTGTCACTCGGGACGATGGCAGACCACGCAGAGCTTGTTGCCGTCCGGGTCGCGGAAATAGGCGCCGTAATAGTCGCGGTGATAGTACGGCCTCAGGCCCGGCGGCCCTTCGCAGGTGCCGCCCTGCCGCAGCGCGAGCGCGTGGCAGCGATCGACGTGCGCGCGGGTCGGTGCATCGAACGCGATCGTATGGCCGTTGCCCGGCGCCGGCGGGTGACCGTCGAGCGGCTTGCCGAAGAAGAACAGCGGCCGCTCGGCGTCGGCCGGCATCCAGCCCGACCAGCCGTCGGGCTCGCGGAATTTCAGGCGCAGCCCGAGTGCCGCGAACAGCGGCGCGTAGAAATCGTAGGCGCGCGCCGTATCGCTGACGCCCACGCAAACATGTGAAAACATGGCATCGCTCCGGGGTGACGATCGCTCACGATCATGCCACGACGCGCTGCCCGCCCCCACCGGAGGCCGTGATGAAACCGCAATACGAGCACGTGACGTTCGCATCCGGCTGTTCGATCCGCGTCTATCATCGCCAGCTCGCGCGCATCCCGTTCGAATGGCATCGCCATCCCGAGTACGAACTGACGCTGACGCTCAACAGCCGCGGCCAGCGCTTCATCGGCGATCACGTCGCACACTACGCGGACGACGATCTCGTGCTCGTGCCGCCCAACCTGCCGCATACGTGGTCGTCGAACGCGCGCATCGATCGCGACGCGCCCGAGGTCGCGCTCGTCGTCTGGTTCGACGGGGACTGGGCGCGGCGGCTGGCCGACTGCTGCCCCGAATACGCGCCGCTGCGTTCGCTGCTGCGACGCGCGGCGCCCGGCCTGCGCTTCGACGGGGAGACGGCCCGCGCGATGCGCGCGCGGCTGCCGCTGTTGCTCGATCCGTCGCCGCGCGTGCGGCTCGCAGCCACGCTGGACACGCTTGCCGATCTCGCGGAAACCGGCGGCGAACCGCTCGCCACCGCGCACGCGTACGACCGGCCCGACGGCGCCGCGTCGCCCGCCGACCCGGCCGCGCCCGAGGCCGAGCGCCTCGACCGCGTGCTCGACGCGATCGACCGGCATTTCCACGAACCGCTGCGCATCGATGCACTCGCCGCTGCCGCGCACATGTCCGAACGCACGCTGCAACGGCTGTTCGTCCGGCATCTCGGCGAAAGCGTCGGCCGCTACGTGCAGCGGCTGCGGCTCGCGCACGCATGCCGCCACCTCGTCGGCACCGACTGGCCGATCGCGACGGTGGCCGCGCGCTGCGGCATTCCGAATGCCGCGAACTTCAATCGCCAGTTCCTCGCCGCGCGCGGCACGACGCCCGGCGCGTACCGGCAATTCTTCAAGCAGCACGGCCACGCGCCCGACGGCGATGCACCCGCGCTCGACACACGGCCGCCGTCGCTGGAGCGCCGCACTGGATCGGGCCAACATCGACCGCCCAAATGAAAACACCCCGACGGGCTGACCCGTCGGGGTGTCGTGGCGTGGCGATTGCCCGACGCGAGCGGCCTGCCGGCCGTTCGCGCCACACACGGCTTAACGTGCGTTGAGCGGCTTCGCTTCGCGCGGCGTATCGCCGATGAACAGCTGACGCGGACGGCCGATCTTCTGTTCCGGATCCGCAATCATTTCGTTCCACTGTGCGATCCAGCCGACCGTACGTGCCATCGCGAAGATACACGTGAACATCGACGTCGGGATGCCCAGCGCGCGCTGGACGATGCCCGAGTAGAAGTCGACGTTCGGGTACAGCTTGCGCGACACGAAGTATTCGTCTTCCAGCGCGATCTTCTCGAGCTGCATCGCGAGCTTGAACAGCGGGTCGTCGTGCAGGCCCAGTTCGTTCAGCACTTCGTAGCACGTTTCGCGCATCAGCTTCGCACGCGGGTCGTAGTTCTTGTACACGCGGTGGCCGAAGCCCATCAGCTTCACGCCCGAATTCTTGTCCTTCACCTGCTTGATGAATTCGGGGATGTTGTCCGGCGAACCGATCTGCTCGAGCATGTTCAGCGCGGCTTCGTTCGCACCACCGTGCGCCGGGCCCCACAGACACGCGATACCGGCTGCGATACACGCGAACGGGTTCGCGCCCGACGAGCCGGCCAGGCGGACCGTCGACGTCGATGCGTTCTGCTCGTGATCGGCGTGCAGGATCAGGATACGGTCGAGCGCGCGGACGAGCACGTCGTTGACCTTGTACTCTTCGCACGGGTTCGAGAACATCATGTGCATGAAGTTCGCGCTGTACGACAGCGAGTTCTTCGGATACACGAACGGCTGGCCGATGCTGTACTTGTACGCCATCGCGACGAGCGTCGGCAGCTTCGCGATCATGCGGATCGCCGACACTTCGCGGTGACGCGGGTCGTTGATGTCGAGCGAGTCGTGGTAGAACGCGGACAGTGCGCCGACCGCGGCGACCAGGATCGCCATCGGGTGCGCGTCGCGACGGAAGCCACGGAAGAAGAAGTGCATCTGCTCGTGCACCATCGTGTGCTTCGTGACGGTGTCGACGAATTCCTTCTTCTGCGCGGCGTTCGGCAGTTCGCCCTTCAGCAGCAGGTAGCAGCTTTCGAGGAAGTCCGCGTTTTGCGCGAGGTTGTCGATCGGGTAGCCGCGATACAGCAGTTCGCCCTTGTCGCCGTCGATGTACGTGATCGCCGAATTACACGAAGCCGTCGACATGAAGCCCGGGTCGTACGTGAACTTGCCGGTCTGGCCGTACAGCTTGCGGATGTCGATCACGTCCGGGCCCATCGTGCCCTTGTAGATCGGCAGTTCGACGCTCGGCGAGTTGTCGCTGAACGATAGCGTGGCTTTAACATCAGACGGAGTCATGGCACATCCTCAATCGAAATAAAGAAACGGGATTCGATAACGGGCACAGCGCGTTACACCTTGGCGTTACACGTTGCGCAGCATCTCCAACAGCCGGTGAATGTCCGGGCTGTCTAGGTCGCCCTCTGGTTCCTTGCGCGCGAGGAGCAAGTCCATCAGGTCGTTGTCGCTCAGATCGAGCAGGCGCGACAACGCGCCTACGTCTGCATCGGTGAGGTCATGCTCGTATCTGCTGAAGAACCGTTCGAAAACGATGTCGTTTTCCAGCAGACCCCGCCGCGCACGCCAGCGAAGGCGCGCGCGACGGTGCGGGTCGGATTGATGCGAATCGCTCATCTCGACCTTAAACAGCGCGGCGGACCATCAGTTCCTTGATCTTGCCGATCGCCTTCGTCGGGTTCAGGCCCTTCGGGCAAACGTCGACGCAGTTCATGATCGTGTGGCAACGGAACAGACGGTACGGGTCTTCCAGGTTGTCGAGACGCTCGCCGGTCGCCGTGTCGCGGCTATCCGCGATGAAGCGGTAAGCCTGCAGCAGGCCGGCCGGGCCGACGAACTTGTCCGGGTTCCACCAGAAGCTCGGGCACGACGTCGAGCAGCTCGCACACAGAATGCACTCGTACACGCCGTCGAGTTCGTCGCGCTCTTCCGGCGACTGGAGGCGTTCCTTCTCCGGCGGCGGCGCGTCGTTGATCAGGTACGGCTTGATCGAGTGGTACTGGTTGAAGAAGTGCGTCATGTCGACGATCAGGTCGCGCACGACGGGCAGGCCCGGCAGCGGACGCAGCACGATCTTCTGCGGCAGATCGTTCAGGTTCGTCAGGCACGCGAGACCGTTCTTGCCGTTGATGTTCATCGCGTCCGAACCGCACACGCCTTCACGGCACGAACGACGGAACGACAGCGTCTCGTCCAGGGCCTTCAGCTTGACCAGTGCGTCGAGCAGCATGCGCTCATGCTGGATCTCGAGCTCGTACGTCTGCATGCGCGGCGCTGCGTCCTTGTCCGGATCGTAGCGGTAGACTTCAAAAATGCGTTTTGCCATTTCGGATTCCTTTGACTCGGCTTAGAACGTGCGCGGCTTCGGCGGCACGGATTCGACCGTCAGCGGCTTCATTTGAACCGGCTTGTAGTCGAGGCGATCGCCTTCGCTGTACCACAGCGTGTGGCGCAGCCAGTTCTCGTCGTCACGGTGTTCGTAGTCGCTGTGCGCGTGCGCGCCGCGGCTTTCCTTGCGCGCTTCCGCCGACACCATCGTCGCGCGGGCCACTTCGATCAGGTTCTCCAGCTCGAGCGCTTCGACGCGCGCGGTGTTGAACACCTTCGACTTGTCCTTCAGGTGGATGTTTTCCACGCGCGCCTTCAGGCCGGCCATCTGGTCGACGCCTTCCTTCAGCAGTTCCGACGTGCGGAACACGCCTGCGTGCTTCTGCATCGTCGAGCGGATGTCGTTCGCGACGTCCTGCGTGTATTCGCCCGACGTCGACTTGTCGAGCTTCGCGAGGCGCGCCAGCGAGAATTCACCTGCATCGGCCGGCAGCGGCTTGTGTTCCTTCTGGTTCTTCACGTGCTCGACGATGTGGTTGCCGGCCGCACGGCCGAACACCACGAGATCCAGCAGCGAATTCGTGCCGAGGCGGTTCGCGCCGTGCACGGACACGCACGAGCACTCGCCCACTGCGTAGAAACCGTTGACCGGATCCTTGTGGCCGCGCGACGTGCCGACGACCTGACCGTGGATGTTGGTCGGGATGCCGCCCATCTGGTAGTGGATCGTCGGGACGACCGGGATCGGTTCCTTGATCGCGTCGACGTTCGCGAACTTCAGCGCGATTTCGCGGATCGACGGCAGACGCTTCATGATCGTCTCGGCGCCGATGTGCGACAGGTCGAGCAGCACGTGATCCTTGTTCGGACCGACGCCGCGACCTTCCTTGATTTCCTGGTCCATCGAACGCGACACGAAGTCACGCGGCGCCAGATCCTTCAGCGTCGGCGCGTAGCGCTCCATGAAACGCTCGCCGTTCGCGTTGCGCAGGATCCCGCCTTCGCCGCGCACGCCTTCGGTGATCAGCACGCCCGCGCCGGCCACGCCGGTCGGGTGGAACTGCCAGAACTCCATGTCCTGCAGCGCGATGCCCGAACGCGCGGCCATGCCGAGGCCGTCGCCGGTGTTGATGAACGCGTTGGTCGATGCCGCGAAGATCCGGCCTGCGCCGCCCGTCGCGAACAGCGTCGTCTTGCCTTCCATGATGTAGACGTCGCCCGTCTCCATCTCGAGGGCCGTCACGCCGAGCACGTCGCCGTCCGCGTCGCGGATCAGGTCGAGCGCCATCCATTCGACGAAGAACTGCGTCTTCGCTTCGACGTTCTGCTGGTACAGCGTGTGCAGCAGCGCGTGGCCGGTACGGTCGGCGGCCGCGCAAGCGCGCTGGACCGGCTTCTCGCCGTAGTTCGCGGTGTGGCCGCCGAACGGACGCTGGTAGATCGTGCCGTCCGCGTTGCGGTCGAACGGCATGCCGAAGTGCTCGAGCTCGTACACGACGTTCGGCGCTTCGCGGCACATGAATTCGATCGCGTCCTGGTCGCCGAGCCAGTCGGAGCCCTTGATCGTGTCGTAGAAATGGAAGTGCCAGTTGTCTTCGCTCATGTTGCCGAGCGACGCGCCGATACCGCCTTGCGCGGCCACCGTGTGCGAACGCGTCGGGAACACCTTCGACAGCACGCCGACCGACAGGCCCGCGCGCGACAGTTGCAGCGCCGCGCGCAAGCCGGAGCCGCCCGCGCCGACGATCACGACGTCAAACTTGCGGCGCGGGAGGGAAGTTTTGATTGCAGCCATTCTTTACACTCTCCAGAGAATCTGCGCGGCGTAGCCCGCACATGCGAGCAGCCAGACGATGGTCAGCGATTGCAGCAGCAGGCGCACACCGACGGGCTTCACGTAGTCCATCCAGATGTCGCGCACGCCGACCCATGCGTGGTAGAAGAGGGAAAGCAGCATCACGAAGGTCGCGAGCTTCATCCATTGCGCGGCGAAGATCGATGCCCAGCCTTCGTACGAAAAATCGTGCGCGCCGAAGAACAGGACGAGCAGAATGACCGTGTAGACCGCCATGATCGTGGCGGTGACGCGCTGCGCGAGCCAGTCGCGCAGGCCGTAGTGTGCGCCGACGACGAGGCGCTTCGAGCCGATTCGGTTGTTGGCTGCCATTTTCTTAGAATGCTCCGAACAGTTTGAGTGCCATGGCGATCGTCAGCGCGATCGAGACGACAAAGACGACGACGGCCGTCCGCTTGCCGCCTTCCTTCGTGACGGCGTCGTGGTTGACGTCCATCAGCAGGTGGCGAATGCCGGCGCAGAAATGGTGGAAGAAGGCCCACGACAACGCGAGGACGATCAGCTTGACGACGATGTTGGAGAGGAAGGCCTTGAAGACTTCGAAGCTGAGCTCGGACGTCAGGCTCTGGTCGAAGAGGAACAGCAGGAACGGCAGGAACAAGAACAGCAGCGCGCCGCTGACTCGATGGAGAATCGACAATATCGCCGCCAGCGGCATGCGATATTTCATCGTGATATCGCCGAATCCGATGTTCCGGTATTCCGGCCTCGGCTTTCTTACTGCGTCAGTCATGCTAGACCCCTACTATGTTGTCACACTAATCCGCAATTTTAGCGCCTTTTTATATCGCGCTGCAGCGAAAGTCTGCTCTGGATAGTTGCGCGAACAAGAACAAAGGCGGCCCGAAACGTGCTTCGCGAGCGTGGGGTACGCGAATGCACGCGGCCTGAGCCAAACGTCGTCAACTCAAGTCATTCTGATAGTAGTACCCGGTTGTGACATACCAGCCGCGTCGCACTTCCACCGGCCGGTCCCCGTACGTATAGGACACGCGCTCCACCGACAGCAGCGGGAAACCCGCCGGCACGTGCAGCAGGTCGGCCACCGCCGGATCCGCCGCGACCGCGCGGATCTTCTCCGTCGCGCGGATCATCCGCGTACCGAACTCCGTCTCGAACATCGCGTAGAGCGGCCCCTTGTATTCGCTCAGCCGCTCGAACGTGAGCCCGCGGAACATCGCGCCCGGCAGCCAGATCTCGTCGAGCACCGTCGCTTCGCTCTCAAACTCCAGCAGGCGGCGCACCTGCACGACGGGATCGGCCGGCTTCAGGTCGAGCTGCCGCGCGATCTCGGCCGGCGCGCGCAGGCGCCGGCATTCGAGCAGGCGGCTCACGTGCGGGTGCTCGGCACCGTCGTCGGCCAGCAGCCGCAGGAAGCGGAACTGCGCGCGATCTTCGTTGTGCGTTGCAACAAAAGTGCCCTTGCCCTGCCGCCGGACCACGAGGTTTTCGGCGGCCAGCTCGTCGATCGCCTTGCGAACGGTGCCCTGGCTGACCTTGTAACGGGCCGCGAGCTCCACTTCGCTGGGGATGATCTCGCCCGGCTTCCACTCGCCGGATTCGAGACTTTGCGTGATCAATGACTTAATCTGCTGGTATAACGGGCTGAACGTCGGCGACGCGGAGGCCGCGGGCGAGGCTGCGGGATCGCCCGCGCCCGGCTGCCCTGGGCCGCCTGCGCCGGTCTGATTCGCGGTGTTCGCCTGGTTCGATGTCATGGCGCGCATTTCATCACAAACCGCACTTTTTCGTCCACTCAATTTCCGCAAAACATCTGTCTTATATAAGACATATGATACCGTTTGACTTTGCGCGTGACGGCTCCTACACTCCCGGTCGAGCAAGGGTTCGCGGGTGCAACAGCGCGTCCCCGGCTACGTGCCACGGCCGTCTCCAGGTTCACCGCGTCTGCCATCGCGAGTCCTCCGCCCTGCTTCAATGCAACGCTACGCACAACGCGCATAGAATGGCGTTTTCGCTCGCGTCCAACGCTTCACCCGTCCTGGAGATTTTCAATGGCTAAGCCCGCAAAGCGCGTTGCCGTCACCGGCGCCGCAGGTCAAATCGCTTACTCCCTGCTGTTCCGCATCGCGAACGGCGACCTGCTCGGCAAGGATCAGCCGGTCATCCTGCAGCTGCTCGACCTCCCGCAAGCCCAAGCCGCCGTCAAAGGCGTCGTGATGGAACTCGACGATTGCGCGTTCCCGCTGCTCGCGGGCGTCGTGATCACCGACGATCCGAAGGTTGCATTCAAGGATGCAGACGTCGCGCTGCTGGTCGGTGCACGTCCGCGCTCGAAGGGCATGGAGCGCAAGGACCTGCTGTCGGCGAACGCCGAAATCTTCACGGTTCAGGGCGCTGCGCTGAACGAAGTCGCGAGCCGCGACGTGAAGGTGCTGGTCGTCGGCAACCCGGCGAACACGAACGCGTACATCGCGATGAAGTCGGCGCCGGATCTGCCGAAGAAGAACTTCACGGCCATGCTGCGCCTCGACCACAACCGCGCGCTGTCGCAACTCGCCGCCAAGTCGGGCAAGCCGGTCGCGTCGATCGAGAAGCTCGCCGTGTGGGGCAACCACTCGCCGACGATGTACCCGGACTTCCGCTTCGCGACCGCCGAAGGCGAATCGCTGCTGAAGCTGATCAACGACGACGTGTGGAACCGCGACACGTTCATCCCGACCGTCGGCAAGCGCGGCGCGGCGATCATCGAAGCGCGCGGCCTGTCGTCGGCAGCGTCGGCAGCCAACGCGGCGATCGACCACGTCCGTGACTGGGTGCTCGGCACGAACGGCAAGTGGGTCACGATGGGCATCCCGTCGGACGGCTCGTACGGCATCCCCGAAGACATCATCTACGGCGTGCCGGTCACCTGCGAAAACGGCGAATACAAGCGCGTCGAAGGCCTGGAAATCGACGCGTTCTCGCGCGAGAAGATGGACGGCACGCTGGCCGAGCTGCTCGAAGAGCGCGATGGCGTCGCCCACCTGCTGAAGAACTAAGCATCATGCGCCTTTGCCGGGCGGCCCTCGGGCCACCCGGTTCCGGTCCGGGCCGGCCAGCCGCCGGCCCTGCCGAACGATCCGATCCGCGCACGTTTTGCCGCCCGACGCCCGCCGCGCACCGGCCCAGAACCTGCCCGAATCCGATTTTCTCCACGTTGACCCGCTTCCCTGACGTAGAAGAGATGGCCGTGCTCACTCCTGCACAAGTGCTGTACGACGGGGCGCCCCCGCCCGCGATCCTGCCCTGCTGCGATCATTACGCGGGCAGCGAGAAGCTGATGCGCAAGTCGCTCGCGCTGCAGGCCGAGCTGGGTCCCGTGTTCGACCTCACACTCGACTGCGAGGACGGCGCGGCCGTCGGCCAGGAGGCCGCGCACGCGGCGCTCGTCGCCGACCTGCTCGGCAGCGCCGAGAACCGCTTCGGCCGCGCCGGGGTCCGCATCCACGACTTTTCCCATCCGCACTGGCGCGACGACGTGCGCATCGTGCTGCGCGCATCGCGCGTACCCGCCTACATCACGCTGCCGAAGGTCGCGAACGCCGCCGACGCGGCCGAAATGACCGCGTTCATCGAAGGCACCCGCCGCGAGCTCGGCATCGCGCAGCCGATCCCGGTCGACGTGCTGATCGAGACGCACGGCGCGCTCGCGCAGGCGGCCGCCCTCGCCGCGCTGCCGACGGTCGGCACGCTGAGCTTCGGGCTGATGGATTTCGTGTCCGCGCACCACGGCGCGATTCCCGATTCCGCGATGCGCTCGCCCGGCCAGTTCGATCATCCGCTCGTGCGCCGCGCGAAGCTGGAAATCGCCGCCGCCTGTCACGCGCACGGCAAGACGCCGTCGCACAACGTGACGACCGAGGTGCGCGACATGAGCGTCGTGGCCGGCGATGCGCGCCGCGCGCGCGACGAATTCGCGTTCACGCGGATGTGGAGCATCCACCCCGCACAGATCCGCCCGATCGTCGACGCGTTCGCGCCGCGCACCGACGAAGTCACGCTGGCCGCCGAGATCCTGCTGGCCGCGCAGGCCGCCGACTGGGGCCCGACGCGCCACGGTGATACGCTGCACGATCGCGCGAGTTATCGTTATTACTGGTCGGTGCTGCGCCGCGCGCAGGCCACCGGCCAACCCGTACCGTCCGAGGCCGCACCGCTGTTCGGCCCTGCCGCAGCGGGCGTCGCGCCGTGAGCGCGCGCCGCCTGTCGATACACGCGTTTCATGCATTCGTCGATGCGCGAACCGGACAGAGGTTTGCGAAACGACAAAAAACGTAACGGAGCCCGAAAACCTGATATATGCGCGGCCAAATAGGTGAAAATAGCGGCCGCTGCGCGCTTTCGGGGCGCGTGCAGTTTCAAACCGGCCGGCAGTTTCGATTGCCGGCCCTTGTCAACTGATTATCGAAAGGTTCTGACTCCATGAAGAAACTCCTGATCGCTACCGCCATCGGCGCCTTGTCCGCCACGATGCTGGTGTCGGCTCCGAGCGCGTTTGCCCAGGGTACGGCCACCACCGCGAAGAAGGCCACGGCCAAGCGCCCGGCGCCGGCCAAGCGCATCATCCCGCGCAGCAAGAAGGCGCAGGCACGCGCGGCGGCCAAGGTCGATCCGGTACCGGACGGCGCGGTCAAGTGGTCCTGTAAGGAAGGTCTGTCGTTCGACCTCGCCGGCGACATGAAGCGCGACCAGGTCGTCACGGTTCACTGGGCGAAGAAGAACTACAAGCTGCCGCGTCAGACCACGACGACGGGCGCCGACACGTTCTACGATCCGGCAGCGGGCTTCAAGCTGGTCGTGATCCCGACCAAGGCGATGCTGTTCTCCGACGCGAACGGCGGCGAGCGCCTCGCGGACGAATGCGTGACGCCGGAAATGGCGCAAGGCACGGCAGCACCGACGCAGTCGAACGAGCTGAAGCCGGCCACGAACTAAGCGCGTTTTTCCGCTCCCGGCCCCTCGATGTCCGCCCCGGTCTCCAACGTCCGCCCTGCTCCGGATACGGTACTCGTCGATATCGTCGACTACGTGCTGAACACCGGTATCGACAGCGCGCTCGCGCTGGAGACGGCGCGTCATTGCCTGATCGACACGCTCGGATGCGGACTCGAGGCGCTGTCCTACCCTGCCTGCACCAAGCTGCTCGGCCCCGTCGTGCCCGGCACGATCGTGCCGAACGGTGCGAAGGTGCCCGGCACGTCCTTCCAGCTCGATCCCGTCCAGGCCGCGTTCGGCATCGGCGCGATGATCCGCTGGCTGGACTTCAACGACACCTGGCTCGCCGCCGAATGGGGTCATCCGTCCGACAACCTCGGCGGGATCCTGGCGACGGCCGACTGGCTCTCCCGCACGGCCCGCGCGGCCGGCCGGAAGCCGCTCCCGATGCGCGACGTGCTGGTCGCGATGATTCAGGCCCACGAGATCCAGGGCTGCCTCGCCCTCGAGAATTCGTTCAACGCGGTCGGGCTCGACCACGTGCTGCTCGTGAAGGTCGCGTCGACGGCCGTCGTCGGGCGGCTCCTCGGGCTCACGCGCGACGAGTTGATCAACGCGGTCTCCAACGCATTCGCCGACGGCCACGCGCTGCGTACCTACCGCCATGCGCCGAACACCGGTTCGCGCAAATCCTGGGCGGCCGGCGACGCGACGTCCCGCGCGGTGCGCCTCGCGCTGATCGCGAAAACGGGTGAAATGGGCTATCCGTCGGCGCTCACCGCCAAGACCTGGGGCTTCTACGACGTGCTGTTCGACGGCAAGCCGTTCCGCTTCCAGCGCCCGTACGGCACGTACGTGATGGAAAACGTGCTGTTCAAGATCGCGTTCCCCGCCGAATTCCATGCGCAGACGGCCGCCGAGGCCGCGCTGCAGCTGCACGCGCAGCTCGCCGCGGCGGGCCGCACGACCGACGACATCAGCCGGATCACGATCCGCACGCACGCGGCCGCGATCCGCATCATCGACAAGCAGGGCCCGCTCGCCAATCCGGCCGACCGCGACCACTGCATCCAGTACATGGTCGCCGTGCCGCTGCTGTTCGGCCGGCTGACCGCGGCCGACTATGAAGACGCGGCCGCGGCGGACCCGCGCATCGACGCGCTGCGCGCGAAAACCGTGTGCGTCGAGGATCCGCAGTTCACGAAGGATTACCACGATCCGGACAAGCGATCGATCGCGAATGCGTTGACGATCGCGTTCACGGACGGATCGAAGCTTGCCGAAGTGGCGGTCGAGTACCCGCTCGGCCATCGGCGGCGCCGCGCCGAAGGCGTTCCGCTGCTGGTCGAGAAGTTCAGGACCAACCTCGCCCGCCGCTTCCCGGCCAAGCAGCAACAAGCGATTCTCGACGTGTCGCTGGACCAGGCAAAGCTCGAAGCGATGCCGGTCGATGAGTACGTCGATCTGTATGTGATATAGCCGTCAGATACAGGACTCTTTGTTTCCTAGCCTTAAACCCAGGAAAATCACCATGGCCCACAATCTCCACAAGACCCTCAAGGAATTCGACAGCGGTTCCGGCAAAGGCAAGTTCTACTCGCTGCCGCAGCTCGGCAAGGAACTGAAGACGAAGATCGAACGCCTGCCGGTGTCGATCCGCATCGTGCTCGAGTCCGTGCTGCGCAACTACGACGGCAAGAAAATCACCGAAGAGCACATCGAGCAGCTCGCGAACTGGAAGCCGACCGCGAAGCGCGTCGACGAGATTCCGTTCGTCGTGTCGCGCGTCGTGCTGCAGGATTTCACGGGCGTGCCGCTGCTCGCCGACATCGCGGCCATGCGCGGCGTCGCCGAACGCACGGGCAAGAACCCGAAGAAGATCGAGCCGCTGGTCCCGGTCGATCTCGTCGTCGACCACTCGGTCCAGATCGACTACTTCCGCCAGAAGGACGCGCTCGACCTGAACATGAAGCTGGAATTCCAGCGCAACAACGAGCGCTACCAGTTCATGAAGTGGGGCATGCAGGCGTTCGACACGTTCAAGGTCGTGCCGCCGGGCGTGGGCATCGTCCACCAGGTGAACCTCGAATACCTCGCGCGCGGCGTGCACAAGAAGGCCGACGGCGCCGACACCGTGTACTACCCGGACACCCTCGTCGGCACGGACAGCCACACGACGATGATCAACGGCATCGGCGTGGTCGGCTGGGGCGTGGGCGGCATCGAGGCGGAAGCCGGCATGCTCGGCCAGCCGGTGTACTTCCTGACGCCGGACGTCGTCGGCGTCGAGCTGAAGGGCAAGCTGCGCGAAGGCGTGACGGCCACCGACCTGGTGCTGACGATCACCGAGATGCTGCGCAAGGAGAAGGTCGTCGGCAAGTTCGTCGAATTCTTCGGCGAAGGCACGAAGTCGCTCTCGCTGCCGGACCGCGCGACGATCGGCAACATGGCGCCGGAATACGGCGCGACGATGGGCTTCTTCCCGGTCGACGAAAAGACGATCGACTATTTCGAAGGCACCGGCCGCACGAAGGCCGAGATCGCCGCGTTCGAAAACTACTTCAAGGCGCAGAAGCTGTTCGGCATTCCGAAGGCCGGCGACATCGACTACACGAAGACGGTGACGCTCGACCTCGCGACGGTCGCCCCGTCGCTGGCCGGCCCGAAGCGCCCGCAGGACCGCATCGAGATCGGCCACGTCAAGTCGACGTTCACCGACCTGTTCTCGAAGCCAGTCGCGGAGAACGGCTTCGCGAAGAAGGCGGAAGACCTGAACACCCAGTACACGACGAGCAACGGCGTCGACGTGAAGAACGGCGACGTGCTGATCGCCGCGATCACGTCGTGCACGAACACGTCGAACCCGAGCGTGCTGCTGGCCGCCGGCCTGCTCGCGAAGAAGGCGGTCGAGGCCGGCCTCACGGTCGACCCGAAGATCAAGACCTCGCTCGCGCCGGGATCGCGCATCGTCACCGAGTACCTGACGAAGACGGGCCTGCTGCCCTATCTGTCGAAGCTCGGCTTCGAAGTCGCGGCCTACGGCTGCACGACCTGTATCGGCAACGCGGGCGACCTGACGCCGGAACTGAACGAAGCGATCACGAAGAACGACATCGTCGCGGCGGCAGTGCTGTCGGGCAACCGTAACTTCGAAGCACGTATCCACCCGAATATCCGCGCGAACTTCCTCGCGTCGCCGCCGCTCGTCGTCGCGTACGCGATCGCCGGCAACATCACGCGCGACCTGATGACCGAGCCGGTCGGCAAGGGCAAGGGCGGCCGCGACATCTACCTCGGCGACATCTGGCCGACGAGCGACGAAATCCACGCGCTGCTCAAGTTCGCGCTCGACCCGAAGAAGTTCGAGGACAACTACTCGAAGCTGACCAAGAAGGGCGACCTCTGGAGCAAGATCGAGGGTGAGACGGGAGAGGTCTACGACTGGCCGAAGTCGACGTATATCGCCGAGCCGCCGTTCTTCGGCAACGACTTCTCGATGGAGCCGGCTGCATCGATCCCGACGGTCAAGGGCGCGCGCGCCCTGGGCATCTTCGGCGACTCGGTCACGACCGACCACATCAGCCCGGCAGGCTCGATCAAGGAAGACTCGCCGGCCGGCAAGTGGCTGAAGGAAAACGGCGTGCAGAAGGCCGACTTCAACAGCTACGGCTCGCGCCGCGGCAACCACGACGTGATGATGCGCGGCACGTTCGCGAACGTCCGGATCAAGAACCTGATGATCCCGGCGAAGGCAGACGGTACGCGCGTCGAAGGCGGCCTGACGATCCACCAGCCGAGCGGCGAACAGCAGTCGATCTACGACGCGGCCATGCAATACGTGGCCGCCGGCACGCCGACCGTCGTGTTCGCGGGCGAAGAGTACGGCACGGGCTCGTCGCGCGACTGGGCCGCGAAGGGCACGCAACTGCTCGGCGTGAAGGCCGTGATCGCACGCAGCTTCGAGCGGATCCACCGCTCGAACCTGGTCGGCATGGGCGTGCTGCCGCTGCAGTTCAAGGGCTCGGACAGCGTCCAGTCGCTCGGCATCACCGGTGAAGAGACGTACGACATCGAAGGCCTCGGCGACGACTTCAAGCCGCAGCAGGACGTCACGCTCGTGATCCATCGCAAGAACGGCGAAACGCAGCGCGTGCCGGTGCTGCTGCGCATCGATACGCCGATCGAAGTCGACTACTACAAGCACGGCGGGATTCTGCCGTTCGTGCTGCGCTCGCTGCTCGCGGCGTAAGCGCGCGGCCGTTGCAGGTGCCGCAGCCGCCTCGCGGCGGTTGCGGCCGATTTGGATGCCCGACCTCGTGTCGGGCTTTTTTTCGTGCACCGGTCGGTGTACGGCCGGCGCAGCGCCGATCGCACGGCGGCGGCCCGCTTTCGCGCGACGTCACCCGCCGGTATCCGGCTCGCGCGTCACGCCGCCTTGCTGCTTCGCACCTTCGCGCCCGCGGAGGAACCCGATCGCGCGTTCTTCTTCAGATGCGTGCGGTTGTATTCGATCGCCGCGCGCACGAGGTTCTTCAATGCCCGCTTGTCGATCCTGTCGCCTTCGAAGAAATCGATCGCCCGCCGCGCATTGCCGTCGAGACCGTCGTTGAACAGCTGGTCGGGATCGGGCAGTTTCGCGCCGTGCATGAAAGTCAGCTTCACCTTGCCCTTGTGCGCGTTCGCCACTGCGATCATCCCGTTGCACGACCATACGGGGCTGCCCATCCATTTCCATTCCTCGACGATGCCCGCTTGCGCGTCGAGGATCGTCTGGCGCAGGTCCGCGAAAGTCTTGCCGCGCCAGTCGGCGATGCCGGCGATCAGCGCGTCGATGCGCGCCGACGGCGTGAGATCGGTTGTACTCATGCGCGGGCCTCCGTGCCTTCATCGGGATCGGGACGCGCCAGCACCTGTTCGAGCGACGCGAAGAACTGCGCCCACCCGTGCTGCGCACCGCGGTACGCCTGCTCCTGGTCCGTGCGGAAGCCGGCCTGCTCCATCCGCAACAGCGTGCCGCGCGGCGTCGGCGTGAGCGTCCACGTCACGACGCTTTCGAGGCCATAGGCGGCCCATGTATAGGACAGCACGCGCTGCGGCTCGATCGTCAGGACCGTGCAGTCGACCGAGCCCCAGTCCGCGCGAAAGGTGAATGCACGGCCCGCGACGGGCTCGAAGTCGCTCTGCATCAGCCACGCCGCGATCAGGTGCGGTTGCGTGAGCGCGCGCCAGATCTTCTCCGGCGGATGCGGCAGCTCCCGGTCGACGACGACGGAGCGCGTTTCGGTAGAAGCTTGGTTCATTACTGATCCATCCTTTTGAGCAGATCTTCAAGGGCATCGAACCGGCGCTGCCAGAAGCCCGCCATCTGGCTCGTCCAGTCGATCAACGGGGCCAGCGCCTGCGGCTGCGCGCTGTAGTGCGTCTGCCGGCCTTCGTGACGGTCGTTCACGAGCCCGGCCTGCTTCAGTACGCCAAGGTGCTTCGACACGGCCGGCTGCGACACGCCCGCATGGGCGGTCAGCGCGGCAACCGTCAGCTCGCCCTCCGCGCAGAGCCGCTCGAACAGCGCGCGGCGCGTGGGATCGGCGAGTGTCCGGAACAGCGTGTCGTGGGTGTTCTGCATGTCTGGCACAATTCATAACTCGATGGTTATGGATTGAAGGATATCTGCTGATCGCCGTACGTCAAGGCGGGATTTCGCGAACGACATCGTTCGATCCCGCGCCACGGGTGCGTGCGTCGCACTGGCTCGAGTCGACACCCGATTCGAGCATTTCCTCTAATCCGCGATTGCGACGCGCGATCCGAAAGCAGCCTGCAAGACTGGCCGCTGGGCTGTTCCACAGTTCGGGAAACGTTTGGCTTCGGCCTGCCCCGTTCTTGTGCCTGCACGAAGCCGTTCCTGACGAGTCGCTTCCAATGACCACATAGTGCGATACGGCGTGCGGCCATTGACACGCACACGCCACGCAACCGCGCGGCGCGCCCTTCCAGGCTCGCGCACATTCCGATGCTGCAACGAACGACGCGTGCGTGTGAGCGACGCGCGTGGCCGCGCCGTCGTGCCGCGAACCGGTTCCGCCCACGGCGCCCGCCATTGCCAGCGTGAACGACGCCGCGCGCGCACTCATGCGCCCCGTTGTCAGAACTGACAGCTATGGAAACTGGCAGCTACCCGAACGGCACCGAGGCCCTACGCTCGTCACCGCTCGCGGCCCCACAAGGGCCGGGGGTTCCAGTAACGTCGCCTCTCCTAAAAAAGGACTCCCGATGAAAAGGAACGCCTGGTTTGCCCTTCCCCTTCCGTCGCCCCGCCGCCTGGCGTGCGTGGCACCGCTCGTGTTCGCCGCCGCTGCGGCGCATGCGACGACGGATTGGGTCGATACCCATACGAAGGCCTTTCTGACCGGCCCGCAGTTGATGGCGCGCAGTGCGGCGCCGTCGCTCGAACTGGCAGCCGGTGAAACGACCAACGTCGTCGTCAGCCTGAAGCTGCGCAACGCCGCGCAGCTCAAGCAACTGGCGCGCGACGTGAACCGGCCCGGCAGCGCGCATTACCGCCAGTACCTGACGCACGAGCAATTCCTCGCGAACTACGCGCCGACCGACGCGCAGGTGAAGTCGGTCGTCGACTATCTGCACAAGAGCGGCTTCACGAATGTCGAGGTCGCGCCGAACCGGCTGCTGGTCTCCGCCAGCGGCACGGCCGGCACGGTGAAGGCTGCGTTCAACACGTCGCTCGTGCACTTCGAGTACGCGGGCCGCTCGGGCTTCGCCAACACGTCGACCGCGCAGGTGCCGCGCGCACTCGGCGACGTCGTCGGCTCGGTGCTCGGGCTGCAAAGTGTCGCGCGTGCGCGGCCGATGCTGCGCATCGGCAACGTCGCGAAGCCGCAGGCACTCGCCGCCGGCACGGCCACCGGCCACTATCCGAAGGAATTCCCGGGCCTCTACAACGCGACCGGCGTGCCGACCGCGGCCGGCGTGACGGTCGGCATCATCACGATCGGCGGCGTGTCGCAGACGCTGCAGGACCTGAAGCAGTTCACGTCGAGCAACGGCTACGGCACGGTCTCCACGCAGACCGTCAAGACCAACGGCACGGGCGGCAGCTACAGCGACGACCAGGACGGCCAGGGCGAATGGGATCTCGACAGCCAGTCGATCGTCGGCTCGGCCGGCGGCCAGGTCGGCAAGCTGGTGTTCTACATGGCGGACCTCAACGCCGCCGGCAACACGGGCCTCACGCAGGCATTCAACCGCGCGGTGTCGGACAACACCGCGAAGGTGATCAACGTGTCGCTCGGCTGGTGCGAAACCGATGCAAACGCGGACGGCACGCTCGACGCCGAGGAACAGATCTTCACGACAGCCGCCGCGCAGGGGCAGACCTTCTCGGTATCGTCGGGCGACGAAGGCGTGTACGAGTGCAACAACCGCGGCTATCCGGACGGCGCGAACTACACGGTGTCGTGGCCGGCTTCGTCGCCGCACGTGCTCGCGATCGGCGGCACGACGCTCTACACGACGTCGGCCGGTGCGTTCTCGAACGAGACGGTGTGGAACGAAGGGCTCGATTCGAACGGCAAGCTGTGGGCGACGGGCGGCGGCGTCAGCACGATCCTGCCCGCGCCGTCGTGGCAGTCGGGCAGCAATCGCCAGTTGCCGGACGTCTCGTTCGACGCCGCGCAGAGCACGGGCGCGTACATCTACAACTACGGCCAGTTGCAGCAGATCGGCGGCACGAGCCTCGCCGCCCCGATCTTCACGGGCTTCTGGGCCCGCCTGCTCGCGGCGAACGGGACCGGCCTCGGCTTCCCGGCCGGCAACTTCTATGCGGACATTCCGTCGCATCCGTCGCTCGTGCGCTATGACGTCACGTCGGGCAACAACGGCTATCAGGGGTATGGCTACAAGGCCGGCGCCGGCTGGGATCTGACGACCGGCTTCGGCAGCCTGAACATCGCGAACCTCAACCAGCTGATCAAGTCGGGCGGGTTCTGAGCGAAGCGTGAAGACCGGCGCGCGGCGAGGGCTGCCGTGCGCCGGTTGTGACCGCCCCGCCCCCTACTCCGTCGCCGACTCCTTCACGCGCTCCGACACGACCGGTGCGCCGGCCCGATGCGCCGGCGCGAACAGCCGCAGCCCGCTCGCGACGCTCGCCGCGCCCGCGAAACCCGCGCCGAGCATCAACGCAAGCGTCGGCCCGTGACGGCCCGCAATGCCGAACGACAGCGCGACCAGCGCCGCACCCGTCGCCTGCCCGATCAGCCGCGCGGTCGCGATGATCCCGCTCGCGCCGCCGCTGCGCTCGGGCGGCGCGCTCGACATCAGCGCCTTCAGGTTCGGCGACTGGAAGAAGCCGAAGCCCGCGCCGCAGAGCATCATCCGCCAGCCGATGTCGACGACGCCCGGCGATACCGGCAGCGCGGCGAGCGACACCATGCCCGCGCTCAGCAACGCCAGGCCGATCGCGCCGAGCAGCCCGGGCGGATAACGATCCGACAGCCGCCCCGCGATCGGCGCGGCGAGCGCGACGATCGCCGACCATGGCGTCATCAGGAACCCCGTTTCGACCGCGCTGCGATGCAGGACGGTTTCGAAATAGAACGGCAACGACACGAACGCGAGGCCCTGCGCGGCGAACGCGCAGACGGCCGTCAGCGCGGACAGCGTGAACACGGGCCGGCGGAACAGGTCGACCGGCAGCATCGGCGCCGGATGCCCGGCCTGACGGCGGATCAGCAGCCAGCCGAACGCGAATGCCACCGCGGCCGCCGCGCACACGATCGAGAACGGCCCGCGCTGCGCGAATTCGCCGAGCGCGAAGATCAGCGACGCAAACGTGATCACGTTGAACAGCGCGGCGACCGGATCGAACACGTGCTTGCCGCGCGCCGTCTGCGGCAGCGACGGAATCGCCACCGCGAGTGCGAACACGCCGAGCGGTACGTTCACCGCGAACAGCCACGGCCATGCGGCTACCGACAGGATCAGCGACGCAATCGTCGGCCCCACCGCGAACGACACGCCGACGACGAGCGCGTTGAAGCCGACGCCGCGCCCGAGTCGATGCGCGGGAAACAGGCCGCGGATCAGCGCGACATTGACGCTCATGATCGCGCTCGCGCCGAAGCCCTGCACGATGCGCGCGGCCGTCAGCATCGGCAGCGTCGACGCGAGCGAACAACCGAGCGACGCCAGCGTGAACACCGCCAGCCCCGCGACATACACGCGCTTGTGACCGACGATGTCGCCGAGCGACGCGAACGGCAGCAGCGTCGCGACCATCGCGAGCTGGTACGCGTTGATGATCCACACGGACGCGGCCGGCGACGCATGCAGGTCGGTCGCGATAGCGGGCAGCGCGGTGTTCGCGATCGCGGTGTCGAGCGTCGCGAGCGCGACGGCCAGCAGCACGGCGGACATCGCGCGCCAGTTGACGGCCGGCTCGTGGGCGCCGGCGGGGGAAGCGAATTCGGACAAGATGGGCTCGGCTGACGAGCGACGCGCGGCGTCGCGGATTGAGCGGCGCGGCGACGCGCGCTCCGTGCGGCAAGAACGGAACGCGCGGCACCGCGAGCCGTATTGTTGCAGAGCCGCACCGAACGTGCAGGCGGCCGCGCCGTCAGTCAGCGAAACGAAAGATTCGGCATGCCGCGTCGAACGAGCGGCACCGATGAAGACGCAACGAACGGCGGTCTCGCCGCCTGCCGGACGGCGCGCGGCCGACCGCCGTTATTTACGACACTGCCCGCCGCGCATTGCGACCGCGCAGCCATTCGAGCGCGAGCAGCAGGCTCGTCGAGAAGATGATCAGGATCGTGGCGAGCGCGGCGATCGTCGGGCTGATGTTCTCGCGGATGCCCGTGAACATCTGGCGCGGCAGTGTCGTCTGGTCCGCGCCCGCGAGGAACAGCGTGACGACCACTTCGTCGAACGACGTGGCGAACGCGAACAGCGCGCCCGACATCACGCCCGGCGCGATCACCGGCAGCGTCACGCGGAAGAAGGTCGACACCGGGCTCGCGCCGAGCGACAGGCTCGCGCGCACGAGGTTCTGGTTGAAGCCCTGCAGCGTCGCGGCCACCGTCGTCACGACGAACGGCACGCCGAGCGCCGCGTGCGCGGCGATCAGCCCCGTGTAGGTATTCGCGAGTCCGAGCGGCGCGAAGAACAGGTACATGCCGACGCCGACCACGACGACGGGCACGATCATCGGCGACAGCAGCACGGCCATCAGCAGCCCCTTGCCGCGGAAATCGGCCTTCGTCAGGCCGATGGCCGCGAGCGTGCCGAGCACGGTCGCGACGACGGTCGCCGACGGCGCGACGATGAAGCTGTTCTTCGCGGCCATCCGCCACTCGTCCGATGCGATCAGGTTCTCGTACCAGCGCATCGAGAAACCCGGAATCGGATAGACGAGGAACGTGCTCGACGAGAACGACAGCGGCACGATCGCGAGCACCGGCAGGATCAGGTACAGCAGCGTCAGCACGACGAGCACGCGCAACGCGACGTACCACGCGCGCTCGACGAACGACATGTGCGGCGCGAACAGCGGCCTGGCGAGTTTCATGGTCGGCATCCCCTTCCCGTTTCCCTGTGCCCGGCGCTCAGCCGAGGCTCACGTTGGTGCGCGTGAAGCGCCCGTACACCGCGTACAGCACGAGCGTCGCCGCGAGCAGCAGCCCGCCGAGCGCACACGCCATGCCCCAGTTGATCGTCACGTTCGTGAAGTACGCGACGTAGTAGCTGACCATCTGGTCGTTCGGCCCGCCGAGCAGCGCGGGCGTGATGTAGTAGCCGATCGCGAGGATGAACACCAGCAGCGCGCCCGCGCCGACGCCCGGATAGGTTTGCGGCACGTACACGCGCCAGAACGCGGCGAACGGATGGCTGCCGAGCGACACGGCCGCGCGCTGGTAGGTCGGCGGGATCGACTTCATCACGCTGTAGAGCGGCAGGATCATGAACGGCAGCAGGATGTGCGTCATCGAGATGTACACGCCGACGCGGTTGAACAGCAGCGTCAGCGGATGCGAGATCAGCCCGCTGCCGATCAGCGCCGTGTTGATGAGCCCTTCGCTCTGCAGCAGCACGATCCACGCGGCGACGCGCACGAGCACCGACGTCCAGAACGGAATCAGCACGAGGATCATCACGAGGTTCGCGCGTCGTTCCGACAGCGTCGAGATCCAGTACGCGAGCGGATAGCCGAGCAGCAGCGCGAACAGCGTGACGGCGACGCCGATCACGAACGTGCGGCCGAAGATCGCGAGGTAGATTGACTGATCGGGATCGGCTTGCACGATGTGGCCGAAGCCGTCCTGCTTGTGATCGAGCGCGGCGAGCAGGTAGAACGGCGACACCTGGCTGCCGTTCTTCGCGATCGACTGCCAGTACGCGACGTCGCCCCAGCGCGCATCGACGTCGATGAATTTGGCGCGCGTCTGCGCGGGCGTCAGCGCCGCGTCATTGTCGCCCTTCAGCGGCATCGCGCGCGCCGTCTTCGCGACGAGCGAGCGATAGCCGGGAATCTCGGTGTTCAGGCGCCGCGCGAGCGCGCCCATCGCCTCGCTGTCGGCCACCTTCGTCATGTCGGCCGCGAGCGCGACATACGCGGCGTCCGCCGGCGGCGTCTTGCGGTCCCAGCCCGACAACGCGGCGACCGTGTTCGGCAACGCGGTCGCGATCTCCGGGTTCTGCACCGCGCGCGTGAGCAGCGTGCCGATCGGCACGACGAAAATCAGCAGCAGGAAAATCGCGAGCGGCGCGACCAGCAGCAGCGCCATCGTGCGCTTGCGGGCCTCGGCAACCTTCAGCTCGCGCTTGAGCGCGGCGGTCGACGGCGAGGAAGGCGCGATCGTCATCGTATTCAACTGGTCTCTCCGGCCGGACACGTTCCGGCGGCATGCCGCGCGACGCGATCGACGCGTCGCGCGGCCGGTTGCATCACGACACCCGTGAGGATGCCTGACCGGTTACTTCGTTGCCCACGCGGCGAAGCGCTGTTCGAGCTCGTCGCTGTGGTCGGTCCAGAAGCCGATGTCCTCGAGCACCGCGTTCTTGCCGTTGGCCGGCGAGTTCGGCAGATTCGCGAGCGTCTTCGCGTCGAGCGCCTTGATTGCGGCGACGTTCGCCGGGCCGTACGCGATGTGCTGCGCATACGCCTGCTGCGGCTTCGGCGTCAGCGAGTACGCGATGTACTGCTCGGCCAGCGCCTTGTTCGGCGAGCCCTTCGGAATCGCCCAGTAGTCGAGGTCGTAGATGCTGCCGTTCCACACGACCTTCAGGTTCTTGCCTTCCTTCTGCGCGGCGTCGATGCGGCCGTTGTACGCGGTCGACATCACGACGTCGCCGGCGACGAGGAACTGCGGCGGCTGCGCGCCCGCTTCCCACCACTGGATGTACGGCTTCAGCTCGTCGAGCTTCTTGAACGCGCGATCCTGGCCGGCCTTCGTGCCGAGCACCTTGTAGACGTCCTTCGTCGCGACGCCGTCGGCCATCAGCGCGAATTCGAGGTTGTAGCGCGCGCCCTTGCGCATCCCGCGCTTGCCGGGGAATTTCTTCACGTTCCAGAAATCGGCCCAGCCGGTGGGCGCCGACTTCAGCTTGTCCGCGTTGTACGACAGCGCGGTCGACCACACGAAGAAGCCGACGCCGCACACCTGCGGCGCTTCCGGGATCAGGTCGGATTTCTTCGCGATCTTCGACCAGTCGAGCTTCTCGTACAGCCCTTCGTCGCAGCCGCGGTTCAGGTCGCCCGATTCGACTTCGACCACGTCCCAGTTGACGTGCTTCGCCTCGACCATCGCCTTCACCTTCGCCTGCTCGCCGTTGTATTCGACGGCCGTGACCTTGTTGCCGGTCGCCTTCTCGAACGGCTGGTTGAACGCGACCTTCTGCGCGTCGCCGTTCGCGCCGCCGAAGTTGACGACCGTGAGCTCGGCAGCCGTGGCCGATGCGCCGAACGCGACCAGTGCCAGCGCGAGTGCCGTACGGCGCGCGGTAAAGCTTGCTCGTTTCATGATGGTTCCTCTCCTCTCGTGGTGGAAGTGGGCTTTGTTGTTGACGACGTGCTGCGGAAAAGCGGGTAAACCATGCTCACGCGAACACGCGCAGGTGTTCGGGCGAGAACGCAAGCGAGACCGGGGCGCCGGGCGAGAACGCGTCGAGCGCGCCGGTGCCGAGCGGCACCTTCACGAAGCACTCGTCCTGGCCCGGCAGTGCGCAGCGCATGCGCACGTGATCGCCGAAATAGATGAGGCTGCGCGCCTCGCCGCTCACGCAATTGGCGGCGCCGCCATTCATGCCGTTCGCGCCGTGCGCGGCGAGGCTCATGCGCTCGGGGCGGATGCACGCAACAGCGGATGCGCCCTCGGCGGCTTCGCCGATATGGCGGCCGACGAGCTTCGTGCCGTCGTCGAGCCGGAATTCGCAGAATTCGCCGTCGACGCGCGCGATGGTGCCGCGCAGCCGGTTGCTGTCGCCGATGAAGTTCGCGACGAATTCGTTGCACGGCGATTCGTACAGGCGGTCGACGGTGTCGAGCTGCTGCACGATGCCCTTGTCGAACACGGCGACGCGATCGGACATCGTCAGCGCCTCGCCCTGATCGTGCGTCACGTACACGAAGGTCACGCCGAGCTTTTCGTGCAGCGCCTTCAGTTCGTACTGCATGTGTTCACGCAACTGCTTGTCGAGCGCGCCGAGCGGCTCGTCCATCAGCACCAGCTTCGGCTCGAACACGAGCGCGCGCGCCAGCGCGATACGCTGCTGCTGGCCGCCCGACAGTTGCGCCGGATAGCGTTTCGCGAAGCGCTCCATCTGCACCATCTTCAGCGCGTGCGCGACACGCTCCGCGCGCTCGCCGGCGGGCAGCTTGCGCACCGTCAGCGGATACCCGACGTTCTGCTCGACCGTCAGGTGCGGAAACAGCGCGTAGTTCTGAAACACCATGCCGATGTTGCGCTTGTGCGGCGGCACGTTGTTCAGCAACTCGCCGTCGAGGCGGATCTCGCCGCCGGTCGGGAATTCGAAGCCGGCGAGCATCATCAGGCAGGTGGTCTTGCCCGAGCCGGACGGCCCGAGCAGCGTCAGGAATTCCCCGCGGTGGATGTCGAGGTCGAGCGATTTGACGACGAGCGTTTCGCCGTCGTAGGTCTTCCGCACGCCGCGAAAGCTGACGATCACATCATCGGACTTCATCGTGCTGTCCCCTGGTTCCGCGCCAATTGATTTTGAGATGCGAGCCACTATACGGCGCGCACGGTTCTATACTAGGGAACCATTTCAATATTCCTAGTAGGACCACTTTGGATACCGTGATCGTCGCCGACTGGCTGTCCGCCCGCATCGACCGCAGCTCGCCCGAACCGATGTACCGGCAGCTGCTGCAACTGATGCAGCAGGCCATCCTGACCGGGGAATTGGGGCCAGGGACAAAGCTGCCGAGTTCGCGCACGCTCGCGGGCGACCTGTCGATCGCGCGCAATACGGTGCTGCACGTGTACGACCAGCTGACGGCCGAAGGCTACGTGCTGACGACGACCGGCAGCGGCACCTACGTGGCCGACACGCGGCCGGACGCCGCCGCGATCCGCGTGCCGGGCGCCACGCCGCCGCCGTCAGCCGCCGACGAACTGCCGGCGCCCGACGCACAGGGCAGCCTGTCGATGCGCGGGCGGCAGTTGATCGAGCATGCGGGCGTCTCGCGGCGCCAGTGGGGTGCGTTCATGCCGGGCGTGCCGGACGTGTCGGAATTCCCGAGCCGCACGTGGAGCCGCCTGCAGGCGCGGCTGTGGAAGGAGGCCAATCCGGAGCTGCTGACCTATGCGCCGGGCGGCGGCTACCGGCCGCTGCGGCGTGCGCTCGCCGATTACCTGCGCGTCGCGCGCTCGGTCAAATGCTCGCCGGACCAGGTGATCATCACGACGGGCATCCATCAGTCGATCGATCTCGCGGTGCGGCTGCTGTCCGACATCGGCGATCGTGCGTGGGTCGAGGAACCGTGTTACTGGGGCGTGCGCAGCGTATTGCAGGCGGCCGGCCTGACGCTCGCGCCGGTGCCGGTCGACCAGGAAGGGCTCGACCCGCGCGCGAGCGACATGCAGCACCCGCCTCGGCTCGTGCTGGTCACGCCGTCGCACCAGTACCCGCTCGGGATGGTGATGAGCCTCGCGCGGCGCCGCATGCTGCTCGAATATGCGCGCCAGCACCGCTGCTGGATCATCGAGGACGACTACGACAGCGAATTCCGTTACGGCAGCCGCCCGCTCGCGTCGCTGCAGGGTCTCGACGACGGCGGCCGCGTGATCTACGTCGGCAGTCTCGGCAAGATGCTGTTCCCGGGGCTGCGGATGGGTTACATGGTCGTGCCCGAGCACCTGGTCGACACCTTCCGCACCGGGTTGTCGGAGCTGTACCGCGAAGGCCAGCTGATGCAGCAGGCCGTGCTCGCCGAATTCATCATGGACGGCCACCTCACTTCACACGTCCGACGAATGCGCACGCTGTACGGCGAGCGCCGGCAACTGATGATCGACGCGATCCGGGCGCGCTTCGGCGAGGCGCTGCCCGTGATGGGCGACGAGGCCGGCCTGCATCTGGTGCTCGGCCTGCCCGATGCGTGCGACGATCGCGCGGTCACGCAGAGCGCGTTCGACGCCGGCGTGATCGTGCGCCCGCTGACCAGCTACTACAGCAACCTCGACACCGCGCGGCAGGGCCTGCTGCTCGGCTATGCATGCGTCGCGCACGAAGGCATCCGGCCCGCGTTCGATACGCTCGCCGATACCATCGAGCAACATCTGCCGCGAGACATCACGCGCGCGGCATGAAGCCCGCCACACGCGGCGACACCCGGGTCAATGCGCGCTGCCCGCGCCGCGATCGAGCGACGCCGCGCGTACGGCTTCGCCGGGCTTCGTGAACACGCGCTGCCGCAGTGCGGCAATCTGTGCGTCGCGGTCCTGCGGCGACAGGCCGGCCGACTCGATCTGCGTACGCTGCGCCGCATAATCCGCGTAACGGCTCTGCCACGACGCATCGTCCTGCTGCATCTGCGCGACGCGCGCCGCCGCCTCGGGCCCGAGCGTCTGCGTCAGTTGCGCGCGCATCGCATCGGGCGTCGCGCCGCTCTTCCGCAATTGCGCGATCTGGTCGATCGCCGCGCGCTGCCGGTCCACCCGCTGCTGCGCCTCGCGTTCGTCGGCCGGCATCTGCTGCTCGAGCGCCGCGAGCCGTTCGGCCTTCTGCGCATCGGTCAATGAGCGGTCCTGAGTGATCTTCAAGCGTGCGAGGTCATAGCGCTGCCGCCACTGCTCCGCGCCGAAGAACGGCTGGCTCCAGTCGCCGAGCGTGCGGTACGCGATCGACGCCCGCTGATCGAGCGCGAGCTGCAACACGCCGGGATCGGACTTGTCGACCGCACCGGCGTCGCGCAATGTCGCGAGCGCATCGAGATACGCGCGATACCGATGCCACACGTCGAGCGCCTCCGCCTGTGCGACCGTGCCGTCGAGCTGCGCGGCGATCTCGCGAACGACGAACGCATCGAGCGCGGCCGCGCTCAGGTCGCTCCGCGCGGTCAGGCAATAGTCGAAGAAATCGCGCACCGTGCGCGACTTCGCGAGATGGCCGCCTGCATCGAGCGGCAACCGCGGCGCACTGGAACCGGCGAGCGACGGCGGCACGCCCGCACTCGCCGGCACCGCGGCCTGCGATGCGGCGACCGCCACGCCGCCCACCGCGGCCGCCTCCGGCGCATCACCCGCTGCGCCCGTGCCGCGATGCGATCCCGCACCGCTCCACATCGCGACGCCGGCGACTGCCGCGAGCCCCACGCCCCCGTAGATCGCAGCGCGCCGCACGAGCGGCGCGCGCCCTTCACGTGCCGCCATCGATCACACGCCCGCGAGCTTCAGCCGGTTCGCATGCGTGCGGATCACCGCGACCGGGTCTTCCGCATACGCGCCGCGCACGCCGAGCAGCTGGTTGATCTCGTCGATATGGTTCCACTTGTAGCGCGTGCTCAGCACCTTGCCGTACAGCGCGCTGCACTTCGACACGAGCCCGTCGTTCTCGCCCGAACCGCGGTTGATCATCACCGTGCCCGTGCCGAACAGCGCGAGCGTCGACAGGTCGAGCACGTTCGCCGGATCGACGACCGGAACGGTGCTCGTATCCGTCGCCCCCGTCACGCCGAACAGCGACAGCGTCGGCTGGATCGCCGTGCCGGCCCACGAATACAGCAGATGCGTGTTGCCGCCGACGGTTTCCGTCGGCGCGCCGGTCTGGCAACTGCCGGGAGCGCCGAGGCCCGCGCTCGGATAGTTCTGGTTGTAGGTGGCGGCCTGCGCGGTCGTCAGCGTCTTCAGCGACGCAAGTGCGTCCTGGTTCGTGTTGTGGCTGCTGCTCGTCAGGATTCCGAATACATTGACGAACGCGGCGATCACCGTCGACGACAGTCCGGTCGGATCGTATGCGAGCACGTCCTGCACGAAGTCGGCGAACTCGGAGCCGCGATGCGGCGTGCCGATCGTCGTCACCGACGCGACGAGATCGGGCGCGACGGCCGCGACATAGCGCGACGTCAGCCCGCCCTGGCTGTGACCGACGAGATTGACCTTGGTCGCGCCGGTCGCGGCGAGCACCGTCTTCACGTAAGCCAGCAGCTGTTCGCCGCGCCCGTTCGGGCCGTCGTCGCTCTGGAAGCCCGACAGGTTCGCGACGTAGACGGTCGCGCCATGCTGTTGCAGGTCTTCCTGGATGCCGTACCAGTAATCGAGTACGCCCGCGTACTTGTCGGTGCCGGTCAACCCGTGCACGAGAATGATCGGATAGCGCGTCGTCGCATAGTCGTCGGCGGGCGCGGTTGCCGCCATCGCCGCGTGCGTCGTCGCGAGCGTCGTCAGCGCGGCCGTCCCCGCGAACGGCGCGACGCTCATCGCGCATGCCACTGCCCCTGCCATTACCCTGGAACGCATCGATTTGGCCATGCATGTTCTCCTGATTATTGTGCTGCCGGTGCGAATGACACCGGATCGACACGCACGCCGCCTCGCACGGACCTCGTGTGTCGAATGCGGGAGTGAAGCACGACTCGCGAACGTTTGCGCCCCGACTAGATACGGTTCTCTAATCGGTTGACGCGCCCCGCCCGTTCGGGCGGGGCGGCGTGCAGGCACGCGCATGCTGCGGCGCACACGCGCGTGGCGCGCTACAGCTTCGCGCTCACGCGTACCCACGCGGTACGCCCCGGCTCCATCACCGGCGCATTCGCCGGATAGCCGAAACCCGCGTTGCCGGCAAGGTTCAAATGCTCGGTGTAGGCCTTGTTCAGCACGTTGTCGACCCCCACCGAAATCTGCACGGTCTTGCTGACGTTGTACTGCGTATGCAGCGACAACACGCCGAATCCGGCGCTCGGGCCGAAGTCCTTGCCGACCACGTTGCCCTCGTTCAGCGCATAGCGATGCTGCGACGCAACGATGCGCCACAGGCCGCCCGCCGACCAGGCGCCGCGCGTGTATTCGAGCCCGATGCGCGCCTCCAGCGGCGGCATCTGCGGCAGCGGATCGCCGCTCGCCACGTTGCGCCCCCACGCATACGCGAGCGACGTCTCGACGCGCAGCGGCGCGACCGGCCGCCACGACACGCCGGCCTCGCCACCCATGATCTGCGCGTTGACGTTGGTCGCCTGCGTGGTCGGACCCATCATGCCGGTCGCATAGTCGAACAGGATGAAGTCCTGGACGTAGCCCGCGTACGCCGACACCCATGCATCGAACCGGTCGCTCTTGTATTGCGCGCCGATATCGAGCTGCGTGGTCTTCTCCGGCCGCACCGCCGAGAACGCGTTGACCGACCCGGTCGGCCCGCGCGTCGCGGAGAACAGTTCCCAGTAGTCCGGATAACGCTCCGCGTGGCCGATCCCCGCGTACCACGTGACGGGCAGCGACGCGAGATCGCGCTCGTAGCGCACGAAGCCGCTCGGCAGCACCTTCGTCCGATCGTCGTCGAACGTCGGATTCGGCTTGCTCATCATCATGCCGCGCTTCATCGCGCGCTTGTCGCGTGCGCTCGCATAGTCGACGCGCGCGCCGCCGATCACGCGCGATACGTCGCTCGCATACCACGTCAGCTCGCTGAACACGCCCGCATTCCACATGGTCGCCTGCGCATCCCACGGCTGGTCGCGGTAGTTCTGCTGCCCCATCGACGAGCGCGAATCGAGCCGGTTCGATTGCGCATCGACGCCCGTGACGAGCTTGAAGTCGTCGCCGAAGCGGAACGTCGCGGCCGCACGCGCGCCCACCGTGCGGCGCCGCACGTCCGCGGCCATCCGCATCGGCATGCTGCTCGCGGGGTCGGGCTGCCGCAACGTGTAGTTGTCCATCACGTGATCGGCTTCGTTGTAGTACACGCGCGCCTCGATCCGGTCGAGCACGTCGCCGAGATGCCGCTTGTCGAACGACAGGCCGAACGTCTCGCGGCGGAAATGCGCGCCGTCCATCCCGCGGCCCGCATAGCGTGCGTAGCCGTCGCCGGTGCCGGCGGTCAGCTCGACGCGCGTATGGTCGTCGGGCGTCCAGCCGAGCGCCGCATCGGCGTTCCACTTGTCCCACTGCGACGGCACGGTGTTGCCGTTGCCGTCCTGGTAGTCCTGCGAATGCGCGTGGTTCGCGGTCACGCGGCCATAGACGTCCGGCGTGCCGGCGGTGAGGTCGATGTTCTGGTCGTTGCGGCCGAACGATCCGCCGACCAGGCTGCCCTCGAAGCGCATGCCGGGGCGCTCGAAACGCGGCGTCACACGCTCGAACAGCACGGTGCCGGCCGATGCGCCGGGACCGTACAGCACGGTCTGCGGCCCCTTCACGACCGTCACCTTGTCATAGCTTTCCGGTGCGATGTACGACGTCGGCGCGTCCATCCGGTTCGGGCACGCGCCGAGCGTCGGCATCCCGTTCGCCAGGATGTTCAACCGCGAACCGAACATCCCGCGCAGCACGGGATCGCCGTTCGTGCCACCGCTGCGGATCGACGTGAAGCCGGGGATCGTCTTCAGGTAGTCGGCGCCGTCGCTGGCGGGCAGCGGCTGGCGCGGCGCCTTCGGATCGGTGACGACGACGAGCGGCGTCGACAGCGGCGCCGCGACGACTTCGACGGGCGGCAACAGCATCGCGGCGTCGTTCGCCGTCGCGCCGGCCGCAGGCGCCGTTTCGGCCGCGGCGGCGCTCGCGGCCAGCGCGCCGACAGCCAGCGCGGGAACGGTGAGTTTCAGCATGCGCGGCAAGGGCCGCGCACGGGCATTGCGTGACGCCCGTGGCGCACGCAACTGGAAATTGGTCATGATCGAAAGCCCGAGTGACGCCCTCCACGCGGCCTCGACGGGCCGCACGGATATCGGCGGAATGAGAAACGGCGGGAAACGCGTCAGGCGCGCTCGGGCGGTGCGCGCGGATAGGCGCGCGGATAGCGGTCGCTGCGCGCCGCGACGGCAGGCGGCGCGGCGACGGAAACGGAAACGACGGGAACGGCGCCGACCGACGCGGCGGCAGGCGCGCCGATGGCCGGGCTATGAGCGAAGAAGCCGCAGTAGCCGCACGCGTCGAGATGCAGCGCATGATCGTGCATGCCGCCGGCAGCGGGCGCACGATGCGCGCCATGCTCGGTACTGCAGACGATCGCATCGGGCGTGGCCGCCTGCGCGATACGCCACTGCGACACCAGCGGCGCGGCGATCGCGATCCAGATCGCGAGCAGGCCAAGCCAGGCAGTCAGGTGACGATGTCGGTGCAGCATGTGCGGCGACGGGTAAGCGGAATGTAAAAACAGCCGAGATGTTACAGAATGTTCAACGCGATGACCAGTGCCGACGACGGTAAACGAACCGGGGGCGCATGGTTGTCAACACAACCATGCGCCCCCGCCTGCGATGCGCTTCGGACGCGCGATGATCAGGGCGCCATGCGCCGCAGCACGTCGTCGCGCCGGATGAAGTGATGGTAGAGCGCGGCCAGCGCATGCAGGCCGATCACGAAGTAGAACGCGTTGCCGATCAGCTCGTGCGCTTCCTTGATCGTCGGCCGCAGCGCCTTGTCGGGGCCGAACAGCGTGAACGACACGCCGAGCCAGTCGAGCGACACCGGCTTGCCGCCCATGTTGATCATCATGATGCCGAGCAGCGGCTGCGCGATGATGAATACGTAGAGCGCGAGATGCGCGAGCTTCGACAGCCAGCGCAGCAGCGTCGCCTGCGGAATCGCTTCCGGCGCGCGGCTGACCAGTCGCCACAGCACGCGCAGCACCGACAGCACGAGGACGAACGTACCGGCCGTCAGGTGCACGTTCATCCAGAACGCCCGGCTGTCGCTGCCTTTCGGTCCGCGGATCTCGATGGCCAGGTAGGCCAGCGCGACCAGCAGGAAGATGGCCCAGTGGAAGAAGATCGCGGGCGAGCTGTAGCGCGTCTGTTTCGCGAGGATGTTTTTCATGCTTCGTCTCGTGTCGTATTCGGGGAGGGGCGCCAGCTGCAGCCGGCCTGCGCCCGGCAAGGCTGTGACGATTGTAGCCGCGCGGGCGGCCGGTTTTGCACGGCGCGGTCAAATATCCGACAAATCGTCAACGCGCGCCGCGCGCGGCCGGCCTATGGAAAATCCGCATCGCGCGCCCGGGCGGCTGTGGCACGATGAAGCTTTGGTGCGACGGCGCGCGGGCATCATGAGCAAAGCGTTCTTCGTTGCAGCCTACCGGCTGATCGCCGCATTGCTCGCGGTGTCCACCACGCTGCACAGCGTCGCCGACTACTGGCGCCTGCCGAGCTTCCATCTCGGCAACTACCTCAGCTACTTCACGCAACTGAGCAGCCTCTACGCGGCTGCGATGCTGGCCGCGGGGCTGTGGCGCATCGCGCGCCCCGGCTCGGCCCGCTACGAATCGATGCGCGGCGCGGCAGTGCTGTACGTGCTGATCACCGCGATCGTCTACGAGCTGCTGCTCGCGCGGCTCGATGCGCTGCGCCACGTCACGCCGGCGTTCAACAACTGGGTACTGCACCGGATCGTGCCGCTCGTGATGCTGTGCGACTGGCTGTATGTCGAACCGCGCTCGCCGATTCCGCGCCGCAGTGCGTTCGCGTGGCTCGGCTTTCCGGTCGTCTATCTCGGCTATACGCTCGTGCGCGGCGCGGTGGAGGACTGGTATCCCTACCCGTTCGTCGATCCGCGGCCGCACGGCTACCTGCCGGTCGCGATCCAGTGTTCGCTGATCGCGCTCGGCGCGGCGGCGCTCGCACTGGGCATTCGCTGGCTCGGCAATCATGCGAGACAGTCTGGCAGCGCGACGCTTAAGGAAGGATGAAGATGGAAGCGGTTCGAACGTGTGCGCCGCCCGGCGCACACGTGGCGATACCGACGATCAGCCGCCGTTGCGCGGCAGGAAGTTCATCGGATCGACGACCTTGCCGTTCTGGCGGACTTCGAACTCGAACGTCGAACGACCGCTCGCGTCGGTGCCCATTTCGGCGACCGGCTGGCCCTGGCGCACCGCGTCGCCTTCGTTGACGAGCAGCTTGCCGTTGTGCCCGTAGGCCGTGATGAGCCCGTTGTCGTGCTTCAGGATCACGAGCGGGCCGTACGCCTTGACGCCGGAGCCGGCGTACACCACGCGCCCGTTTGCCGCGGCCCGCACCGAGTGGTCGGGCCCGGATGCGGCGATCACGACGCCGCGCGTCTTGCCGGCCGCAAACGGCGTCGCGACGACACCCGTGGCCGGCCACGCGAGCGAGCCCGGCTGGGCGGCGGCCGCGGGCGGCTGCCCGTACGCATTCGCCGCCGGCGGCGGCGCGACCCGCAGCACCTGGCCCGGCGACACGGCGTCCGTCGGCGCCATGTGGTTCCAGCTGGCCACGTCCTGCACGCGCTGCCCGTAAGCGCTCGCGATGCCCGCCAGCGTATCGCCCGGGTTCACGCGGTAATAGCCGGCAATCACACCCGGCGTCGCAGCCGACGTGGGCGCCGGCTGGCGCGTGGGTTGCCAGCTGTCGGTCCACGGCGTCATCGTGCAGCCCGTCAGCGCGATGGCCGCGGCAACGAGCGCCGCCTGCGGCAGCCAGCGCGTGAGCGTGTCGTGGATGGGAATAGTTTCTCTCAAGGGTCCTCCCGGATTTGCGTCGTCGCGCCGCCCACCGCCCCCCGGCGCGCGACGCACGATGTCCGGCCGAACGGCCGGATCAACCAGTATCCGACCGCTTTCGCGGCCGTCAGTTTCCACAGCGGAACGTCGGCGCGGATGAGCTCACCGGCCCCTTTTTCGCGTCGTCCCGACCGGCAAAGATACCATTTGTCGCGGTCAACACCCCGACAGTTGCCCGATCCGGAAACAATCTTGCGGCGTCGCACCGGCATCCCGGCGGGCCGCGCGCCGCGCCGGGCGGGCCATCCGGCCGGCGCTTGCGGGTTTCTCGCGGGCGCGGCCGCCCTCGCCCGCCGTATCGGCCCCGTCATATTCTCCGCTTCGATCGCCGCCTATACTCGGTGGTGCGCAGCGCGATCCAACGACAACGAGGAGCAAGACAATGAATAACGCGACGTTTCTCTCCGTGCAGCTCGACGCCGACGATTTCGCCGGTTCCAGCGGTCTGGTCGAATTGCTCAACCGGCACCTGTTGTTCGCGACCGACGTCGCCGAAGCGGCCGACGCGCTGGTTCAGCTGGCGAGCGTCACGCACCTGACCGGCGCCACGCGCCACAGCGTCGAGTTGCCGGTCCTCGCGATCGAACGACTGCGCGACGCGCTCGATACGCTGAGCGGTTACGACGAAACGTGGCTGCAGGTGCTGGAACCGGCCGAGGCGCTGTTCCGCGAGATCGGGGGCGGCAGACGCCCGCTGCACTGAACGCCGCCGCATTCATTGCGCGTTCCAATGAAAACACCCCGTCGTTCCGCATAGCGGTACGACGGGGTTCGTACTACAGGGGGTCAGATGCGGTCGCCAGCGCGGCCGTGCCATTAACGACCCTTGTAGACCGGTGCGCCATCCGAGATGCGCTTGACTTGCCAGCCGGTCTTGGCCGAGGCCGGCGCGCCCGATTCCTGACCAGCAGCCGGTTGCGCACCGTAGCCGGTCGTGTCGGCAGCGGCGACGTTCTGTTGCGGGTTCAGACGGGCTTCGGCGGCCTGGATGCTTTCCGGGTAGTTGGTCCGGTCGCTGCCCAGCTTGTAGCCGGCCTGTTGGAGCTGAACCAGCTCGGCCTTCACCTGGGCACGGGTGACGGGCGCGTTCTGTTGGGCGAACGAGACGGCGGGGACGGCGAGGACAGCAGCAGCAGCGAACGTTGCGATCAGCGATTTCATGATTACCTCCGGGATTTTTTTGCTCCGCCGCACACACCATGTCTGCAGCGATGGAACAGAGTTTAGTCCCGGCAGCACCTAGGGAAAACCATGAAAGAACGAAAACACTGTTTCCCCGGAGCCAACAATGCCGGCATCCGGGATAGAAAAACCCTATTCAAAGAATAGATTTTCGCAACAATGCCGCCACCACCGGCCGGTTACGACCAGTTCGCGTGGAAGCTGCCCGGCTTGTCCGTGCGCTCGAACGTGTGCGCGCCGAAGAAGTCGCGCTGCGCCTGCACGAGGTTCGCGGGCAGCCGCTCGGACCGGTAGCTGTCGAAGTACGCGACCGCCGACGCGAACGCCGGGACCGGCACGCCGGCCTTCACCGCGGCCACCACGACGTCGCGCAGCGCGGTCTGGTAGTTCGCGGCGATGTCCTTGAAGTACGGGTCGAGCAGCAGGTTCGCGAGCGCCGGATCCTTCGCATACGCGTCGGTGATCTTCTGCAGGAAGCGCGCGCGGATGATGCAGCCCGCGCGGAAGATCTTCGCGATCGTCCCGAGATCGAGGTTCCAGCCGTATTCTTCCGACGCCGTGCGCAGCTGCGCGAAGCCCTGCGCGTACGAGATCACCTTGCTCAGATACAGCGCGCGGCGCACCGCTTCGACGAATGCAGCGCGATCGCCGTCGAACGGCGCGGCGGCCGGGCCCGACAGGATCTTGCTGGCCGCGACGCGCTCGGTCTTCAGCGACGACAGCACGCGCGCGAACACCGACTCGGTGATGAGCGGCAGCGGCACGCCCAGATCCAGCGCGTTCTGGCTCGTCCACTTGCCGGTGCCCTTCTGCGCGGCGCGATCGAGGATCACGTCGACGAGATGCTTGCCGGTTTCTTCATCCTTCTTGCCGAAGATCTTCGACGTGATCTCGATCAGGTAGCTGTCGAGCTCGCCCTGGTTCCATTCGGTGTACACCGCGCCGAGTTCGTCGTTGGTCAGGCCCGCGACGTCCTTCAGCACCGAGTAGCTTTCGGCGATCAGCTGCATGTCGCCGTATTCGATGCCGTTGTGGACCATCTTCACGTAGTGGCCCGCACCGTCCGGGCCCATGTACGCGACGCACGGCTCGCCGTCCGACGGCGCCTTCGCGGCGATCTGCTTGAGGATCGGCTCGACGAGGTCGTACGCGTCGCGCTGGCCGCCGGGCATGATCGACGGGCCGCGCAGCGCGCCCTCTTCGCCGCCCGACACGCCGGTGCCGATGAAATGCAGGCCCGACTGCGCGAGTTCCTGGTTGCGGCGGATCGTGTCGGTGAAATGCGTGTTGCCACCGTCGATCAGCACGTCGCCCTTCTCGAGCAGCGGCTTGAGCGAGGCGATCGTCGCATCGGTCGCTTCCCCGGCCTTCACCATCATCAGGATCCGGCGCGGCGTTTCGAGCGACGCGACGAATTCTTCGAGCGTATAGGTCGGCACCAGATTGCGGCCGGGGAATTCGGCGATCAGTTCGTCGGTTTTCTCGCGACTGCGGTTGAACACCGACACCGCGTAACCGCGGCTCTCGATATTGAGTGCGAGATTGCGGCCCATCACCGCGAGCCCGATCACACCGATTGCTTGTTTGCCCATTAGTCAATTCTCCGGAAAAAACGGGGCGCGACCCGAGCCGGGCCGCGCGCACAGGCGAAAGGATAGTGGAAACCCGGCGGCGCTGCGCACTTGCGTGTCATTGCTCCGCGTGCGGCAGGCGCCGGAACACGACGCCCAGGTTGTTCGCCGGCATCTCGACGACCTCGATGCAGTCGAGCCCGAGATCGAGGCCGAGCGCGACCACGGTCTCCAGATCGCGCACGCCCCACGACGGATCGCGGCTGCGCAACTGCTGGTCGAACGCCTCGTTCGACGGCGCCGTATGCCGGCCTTCGCGACGGTACGGGCCGTACAGGAACAGCACGCCGCCCGGCCGCAGCACGCGCGACGCACCGGCGAACAGCGCGCCGGTGCAGGCCCACGGCGAGATATGGATCATGTTGATGCAGACGATCGCGTCGAGCGCCGCGACCGGCCACGGCGTGTCGCGCACGTCGAACGCCAGCGGCCCGGCGACGTTCGCGAGGCCCGCATGCGCGACCCACGCGGCGATCGAACGCCGCGCCTGCGCATCGGGATCGCTCGGCTGCCAGTGCAAGCCCGGCAACGCCTGCGCGAAATGAACGACGTGCTGCCCGGTGCCGCTCGCGATTTCGAGCACGCTGCCGCTCGCCGGCAGCACGCGCCGCAGCACGTCGAGGATCGGCCCGCGATTGCGTTCGGCCGCCGGCGCCGACAGCCGCGCGGACGGATCGGGGGAAGAAGCGGCGCCGGTCACGATGCATGCTCCTGCGTGTCGCCCGCGCTGCTGCGCCCGAGCCCGAGCCGCGCCACGAGTGCGTCGAGCGCGGGTGCGCAATGCGCCTCGACCTTCAGCGTCAGTATCGGGTCGGCGCGCGTATGGCCGAGATTGAGGGCGGCAAGCGGCTTGTGCTGCGCCTGCGCCCACACGCAGAAGCGGTAGCCGGAATACACCATCAGCGACGAACCGACGACGAGCAGCGCGTCGGCCGCATCGAGCGCCTGCGACGCCAGCGCCACGCGTTCGCGCGGCACGTTCTCGCCGAAGAACACCACCGCCGGCTTCAGCAGGCCGCCACACGCGGGGCAAGCCGGGATGCGGAACGTATCGAGCGCGGCCCATTCGAGATGCGCGTCGCCGTCCGCCGCCGGCTCGGCCTGCGCGCCCAGCAACTCGGGATTGTCGGCTTCGAGCACGGTCTGGATCGTCGCCCGCGCGTGATGCGCGCCGCAGTCGAGGCAGGTCACGCCGTTGATCCCGCCGTGCAGTTCGATCACGTCGTCGCTGCCCGCCCGCTGATGCAGGCCGTCGACGTTCTGCGTGACGAGGCGTTCGATCCGGCCAGCGCCGCCGAGCCGCGCCAGCGCGACGTGCGACCCGTTCGGCCGCGCGCGGCCCACGACCGGCCAGCCGATCATGCTGCGCGCCCAGTAGCGGCGCCGCGCGGCATCGGAGCCGAGGAATTCGTGGAGCTGGATCGGCGGTGAGCGCATCCATTGACCGTTGCGGTCGCGGTAACCGGGAATGCCGGAATCGGTGCTGATGCCCGCGCCGGTCAGCACGAGCAGGCGCGGATGACGCTCGACGAACGTGTGCAGCGCATCGAGCGCGGCCGGATCGACGTCGGCGATGGAGGGATCGGGCAAGGCTTGATCGGGCAAGGCTTTATCGTTCATGTTGGCAACGTGATCGGTCGCGCCGGCAGGCCGTGCGCCCGCACGGGCGGCCACGCACGCCAGCACATGATACAGAACGCCGTGCGATCGGGCGGACCGCCGCCACGGCACGCCCGCGCACGCAAAAAGACGCCCGTCGCCGCTCGGCGACGGGCGCTTCAACAATTGATCCATCGGGGTAGTGGATCAACTGACAGCACAATGTTGCGACGCCCGTCATACCGCGATCGACGGCCGTTCCCCTGGACCCTGCGTGTTCCGCCTGCCGCGCGCATCGGCGCGTCATCGGCCTTCCCGACCCGATCCCGTTCCACCGGCTCGTCACGCCGATGCGATGCCCATCGCGCAAACGCGTTCGCCGCGCGACGACGGGCGTGGTGTCATGGCATGACGATTCCGGGATCCGGGCCGACGCCATCCGCCTGCGTTCGCGGTTCATCCGCGACGGCCGACCGGCACCGGTCGGCTTCGTGCGTCACGCATGCACGTCGTCGTTCAGAACGAACCCGATTGCTCGGATGGAACGGAAAGCCGCTCGCTCACGTCGCCGCAATCAGCGGCGAAGCGACTACCCTGGCAGGTCGGCGATTCATGTTTGCAACACGATTCGTTGCGTTTCGGTCTTTTTTCATTCTCTTGTCCCCGTCTCCGATACATCCGACCCACTGAAGCGATTGCCGGGTCGACTGCGCCCGCGATCGCGCTCACGGCCCATACCACCATGCAAGGAGCGCACCATGTTTCATGGCGCAAGGCCTCGCGGGGCCCGGCAAGGCCGCGGGCAGGCATCGCGCCCCGTCAGAAAGCCCGAATGTTTCGAAACTGAAACGCACCGCCGGTGCCGCCGGCATCGTCGCGTCGGCGCTGCGCGCGGCGGCCAATCGCCTTACAATCGGCCACGATTGGCGCCGCCCCGTCACCGGATGCGAGCGCCCGGCATTGCCCCTTCCCGCGGATCTGCACCGCCCGACCGGAACCCGCACTCGCCGCATGCCCGACACGAAGAACTGGCTGGAGATCGACTACCGCACGCTGTTCAGGCTGCACCCCGATCGCCGGATCGAACGCGAGAACGATCCCGACGAATCGCCGGCGCCACGCTTCTGGCTCGGCCGCTGCGCGGGCGGCACGCTGTCCGGCGTACGTGCGGACGTACCCGCCGGCATCGCGGACGAACTGACGCGCGTGGCCGACAGTGAACCGCCGTGGTCGGACGACGCGCCGCCCACGCACCTCGAACGCTATCTCGGATTGCTCGCACCCGTTTCGCACTGGAACATCGGCCTCGTGTATGCGTTGCCGCATGCGCTCGAATTCGATACCGACGCGCACGCCACGCTGGTCGACGGCGACAGCGACACGGGTCGACGATTGCTGCGATCGCTGGCCGTGCACGGCATGCCGGAAGGGCTGCTGTCGATGGGGTTTCGAAGCGCCGCCGATCTGTGGGCGCCGTGGTGCGCGGCTGTGGTCGACGGCGAAATCGCGTCGATCGCGTTTGCCGCGCGACTGTCCGACGTCGGCGCCGAACTCGGTGTCGCGACCGCGCCGGCGTTCCGTGGGCGCAGCCTCGCGGCCGCCGTCACCGCCGCGTGGTCGCGCTTGCCGTCGCTGCGCACGCGCACGCTGTTCTACAGCACCGACCGCGACAACCGCGCGTCGCAACGCGTGGCGTCACGCCTGGGGCTCTTGTTGCGTGGCGCGACGCTGCGGGTCGGGTAGCGCGGGGCGGAACCGTCCCGCTCGCGCATCGCGCATCGCGCAAACACGCTAGCATTCGGACACGGAACGCCGCGCGTTCCCGTCGCCTCGCCTCCAAGGACTCGCCATGACCCCTTCCGCTTCCACCCGCGCCGACGTCGCGCATCGCGTCTTCTCGGCCGGGCGGCTGTCGATCGGCCTCACGCTTCCGCTGCTTCGCAGCGGCCACATCGTCGCGGACTTCAACGAACAGCTCGAACTCGCGGCGCTGGCCGATTCGCTCGGCTTTCGCGCGCTGTGGATTCGCGACGTGCCGCTGAACAGCGCCGACTATCCGGACCCGGTCGGCCACCTCGATCCGTGGGTGCTGCTCGGCGCGCTGGCGTCGCGCACCCGCCGGATCGCGCTCGCCAGCGGCGCGATCGTGCTGCCGCTGCGCCATCCGCTGCATATCGCGAAAGGTGCGCTGTCGGTCGCGACGCTGTCGGGCGGGCGCTTCATCCTCGGGCTCGGCTCCGGCGACCGGCCGCCCGAATACGCGGCGTTCGGCGTCGACGCGCAAACGCGGCGCGACCGCTATCGCGCGCACTGGGACGTCGTCGCGGCCGCGCTCGGCGTGCCGTCGCGCGTGCTGCCCGACGAAGCGCCGCCCGATGCGCCCGAATTCACGCTGCTGCCGCGCGACGGCGACGCGGTGCCGATGCTTGCGGTCGGCTCGGGTGGACAGAGCGTCGACTGGATCGCCCGGCATTCGATCGGCTGGATGACGTATCACCGCGATCCGGATACGCAGCGCGCCCGCTATTCGATGTGGCGCGCGGCGGTCGAGCGGCTCGCGTCGCCGCCGTTTCGCGCGTTCGGCGTCTCGATGCGCCTCGATCTCGCCACGCACCCCGATACGCCGGCCACCGCGCTGTCGCTCGGTTACGCTACCGGGCGCCGCGCGTTGGTCGACATCCTGCGGGACATGCGCGCGGCGGGTACGCATCATGTCACGCTGAACCTGGGCTCGGACCGACCCGTGCGCGAGGTCATCGAAGAAATCGCCGAGCACGTCTTGCCGGTATTTCATGACGAGCAGGCGTAATTCATCAGGAATCCGAATTCCGTGATGGAATGCACGCGTGGATCGTGATCGAACGAGCGCTCGCTGGGTGACGCATCCCGCGCCGGCGTCGATAAACCCGCGTGACAGGCTCCTTACGATCGTGGAAGCGGGATCTTGCGTCCGATATCGGACCGCCGACGGTCTGCGTCCGGCACACGACTTGCGCGCCTGCATGGCCGACGTCGCGCATGCCCGATCCGAATCGTCGGCGACGGAACGACGGAACTATTCGGTCCCGATCGCGATCATGTTAACTTCCGTCCATCGTTCAGCCTGGCGGGCCGCGTGATGACACGCACCCGCATGCCCACTCCATGCGACATATCCTTCTCGGCTGGCTGCTCGCCGCCGTCGTCTCGGCCGCCCACGCGGCCGCTCCCGCTCCGGCCGCCGCGTCGGCCGCCTCCGACGCCGCGCCCGCACTGACGCCGCAACAGGCGCGGCAGGCACTGAATGTGCTCGAAAACCCGCGCGAGCGCGCGCAAGTCGAAACGACGCTACGCGCCATCGCGGCGGTCGGCGCGTTGAGCGCACCGGCGGTGCCGGCCAGCGCAGCGTCTGCGGCCAGCGGCGCATCGGCGGCCGCCGCGCCGGCCGCGCTCACGTCGAACGGGCTCGCATCGATGCTCGTCCGCCAGGGATCGCGCTGGGCCGCTCAGATCGGCAACGCGCTGCAGGAATCGCTGCGCTCGCTGCTCGACATCGGGTCGGTGGGCAGCTGGTGGCACGACAAGCTGGTGCGCGCCGACCAGCGGGCGGATCTCACTCGCACGCTCGGGATCCTCCTCGCGGTGCTCCTGCCGGCGCTCGTCGTCGAATGGCTCGCGAAGCGGGTGTTGCGACGCGCGCTGGCCGCGGTGGCCGCACGCCGCGCCGATACGTCGCGCCGCACCGCGTCCGATTCCGCCGCATCGGACGAGGATCACGCACCGCCGCCCGATACATCCGCCCCACCCGATCACGCCGACACGGTCGACGCTCCCTCGTCCACGCAAAGCCGCGGCCATGCACGCCGACACACCACGCTGCTGCACCGGCTGCCGCGCGCGCTCGTCAGTCTCGCGCTGCGCGTGGTGCCGCTGCTCGTATTCGTCGGCGTCGCGAGCCTGACGATGTCGTTGCTCGACGAAGCCGGCACGCCGATCGACGCCGCGCTCGAAGCATTGATCGACATCTACGTGATCTGCCGGCTCGTCACGATCGTCAGCCGGCTGTTCTTCCAGCCCGATGCGCGGCAATTGCGGCTGCTGCATATCAGCGACGCATGGGCCGAATTCGCGCAACGCTCGATCGCACGGATCGTGATCGTGGTCGGCGCATGCACGGCGGCCGTCGAGATCGCCGCGAACTTCGGTCTGAACGAAGCCGGCCATGTCGCGCTGCTGAAGGCCGTCGCGCTCGTCGGCCACGTGATGATCTCGGTGCTAATCCTGCAGTGCCGGCGCCCGGTCGCGGCACGCATCCGTGCCGCCGGCGCGGATCGTCCGACCTTCTCGGTCGTCGGCAACGCGCTCGCGGACGCGTGGGCGCCCGTCTCGGTCTTCATCGTGATGGCGCTGTGGTTCGTGTGGGCGCTCGACGTCCACAACGGTTACCGCGTGCTGATCACGCTCGGCGGCCGCTCGATCGCGGTGATGATCGCGATGCGGATGGTGTCGATCGTCGTGTTCGGCGCGCTCGCGCGGCTGTTCCAGCGCCGCGAGGACGACCGCACGCTCGTTCATCTGCACGCGTACCGCTACTACCCGCTGCTGCGCCAGATCGTGTCCGGGGCGATCGGCGTCGTGACCCTCGTGCTGCTGCTGCAGATCTGGGGCGTGCCGATCTTCCGCGCGTTCGAAACCGGCACGATCGGCCACCGGCTCGCGTCCGCGCTGGTGACGATCGCGATCGCGGCGATCGTCGCACTCGTCGTGTGGGAAGCGGCCAACATCGCGATCGAGCGCCGCCTGCAGCGCTGGACGCGCGAAGGCAACCTGGTGCGCGCGGCGCGGCTGCGCACGCTGCTGCCGATGCTGCGCTCGCTGCTGTTCGTGATGATCGCGCTCGTCGTCGTGCTGACGGGCCTCAGCGAACTCGGCGTGAACGTCGGGCCGCTGCTGGCCGGCGCCAGCATCTTCGGCGTCGCGCTGGGCTTCGGCTCGCAGAAGCTGGTGCAGGATTTCATCACCGGGATCTTCCTGCTGATGGAAAACGCGATGCAGGTCGGCGACTGGGTCACGCTCGCCGGCGTGTCGGGCACGGTCGAATACCTGTCGATCCGCACCGTGCGGCTGCGCGCCGGCGACGGGTCGCTGTACACGATCCCGTTCAGCTCGGTGACGACCGTCAACAACACGAATCGCGGGCTCGGCAACGCGGCCGTCAAGGTCAGCATCGCGTACGGCGAGGACATCGACCGCGCGATCGCGACGCTGAAGGAAATCGGCGCCGCATTGCGCGACGATCCGAAGTATCACGACGGCATCCTGTCGGACTTCAGCTACTGGGGTATCGACCAGGTCGACGGCGCGGCGCTCGCGCTGGCCGGACAGATGCAGTGCACGGACTCGGCGCGCTGGAGCGTGCAGCGCGAATTCAACCGGCGGATCGCCGAGACGTTCCGCGAACGCGGAATCCGGATCGCCAATCCGCAGCGCAGCGTCGTGGCCTATGCGGACGGCTCGCGGCCTGTCGCCGCCGACGAAAACGATCCGCGCGCCGACACGCGGAATCCCACCGATACGGCAGCCCCGCCGCCGTCGCCCGACGAAGCGGCGCGCAAGCCGGGTTGATCGCGATCGCCCGGGACAGGTAACTGGCCGCGCTCAACGCGCGGCAGGCTTCTTTACGCGCGCCGTGCGTTTCGCCGCGGGCGGTGCCGCCCCCGGCTTCGCCGCGCGCTTCGCGACGGCACCCTGCCCGCGCTTCGCAACGGCTTCCGAACCGGCGGCACCCGCATCGCGCTGCGCATGCCACTGCTCGAGCAGCACGCGGGTCTGGTCGGCAATCGTTTCGGTCACCAGCGCCGCGCGTTCGCCCTCGAACGCGTCCCATTCGAGCAACTGCAGCGCCGAACGCTGCGCGATGTGGAACACCGTGATCTGCCCGAACAGGCTCAGCGCGCGCAACCGCGTGACGGAATCGTCGGCCGGCCGGCCGGTGATGCGGCCGATCAGCTCGGCGCTCACGTCGTTGAGCGGCTTGCGCATGCGCGTCATCAGGATCTCGCTTGCGCTCGCCGGTTCCTGGCCGCCCTGCTCGCGCGCGAAGAACATCCGCTGGTTCATCGTCTTCGGCGCGGTGAACATCCGGTCCGACAGCGCGCGCAGCAGCCCGATGAACGCATCGATCAGTTCGTCGACGCTCGCATGGGCCTCGAGCATCGCCCGCGCATGGCCGACCGCCGGCGCGAACACCGCCCAGCCGTGCTCCGCGATCGTCTCGACGCACGCGCGGTACACGCCTTCCTTGTTCTCGAAGTAGTACTGGAGCGCCGGCGCGTTCACGCCCGCCATCGCGGCGATCTCGCGCGTCGACGCGCCCGCGAACCCGCGTTCGCCGAACAGTTCGATCGCCGCCTCGATGATCCGCTGGCGCGTCTCGTCGCCGCGCGCATAGCCGCCCGCCGACGTGCGGCGCAGCTTCTTCGCTTCGTTCATGCCTTCCTCGTCATTCGATCGATCGACATTCTACTTGACACAATTTTACCAACTGGAATAATTCTTCCACTCGGAATAAATTGGATCCCGCATGTCGACGCCACAAGACCCGCCACAGAAAGCAGATCGTCAGGAAAACGGAACAATGCCGCGCAACCGGAACGGCGGAACGAAACGGCGCGTCCTGCTCGCGGTCGCCGTGCTCGCGGCCATCGGCGGCGCGGTGTGGCTCGGCCGCTGGTGGACGGTCGGCCGCTTCATCGAAAGCACCAACGACGCGTATCTGCAGGCGGACAGCATGACCGCCGCACCGAAGGTGGCCGGCTACGTGACCGACGTCTACGTGCGCGACAACCAGCCCGTGAAGGCCGGCGACCCGCTCGTGCGGCTCGACGTCCGCCAGTACCAGGTGGCGCTCGCGCAGGCGCTGGCGACCGTCGACGCCCGTCGCGCCGATATCGCGCGCGCCGAAGCCGACATCAGCCAGCAGCACGCGAACCTCGAACAGGCCGACGCGCAGGCGAAGGTGTCGCGCATCAACGCGCAGCACGCGAGCGACGAGTACACGCGCTACGCACCGCTCGCGGCGACGGGCGCCGAAACGCATGAACGCGTGGCCGACCTGAAGAGCACGCGCGATCAGGCGGCGGCGACGCTCGCCGCGAACAATGCGTCGATCGCCGCCGCCCGCACGCAGATCGCGTCGTTCACCGCGCAGCTCCAGCAGGCACGCGCGCAGCTCGAGGCTGCGCAGGCCAGCGCCGCACAGGCGCAACTCGACCTCGACAACACGATCGTGCGCAGCACGCTCGCGGGCCGCGTCGGCGATCGCACGGTGCGCGTCGGGCAATACGTGCAGCCCGGCACGCGCCTGCTGACCGTCGTGCCGGTGGACTCGATCTATCTCGTCGCGAACTTCAAGGAAACGCAGATCGGCAACATGCGCATCGGCCAACCCGTCGAGCTGCATGTCGATGCGCTGCCGGACGGCCCGCTGTCCGGCGTAGTCGACAGCTTCGCGCCCGGCACCGGTGCGCAGTTCGCGCTGCTGCCGCCCGAGAACGCGACCGGCAACTTCACGAAGATCGTCCAGCGCGTGCCGGTGCGCATCCGTCTCGCCGCGAACGCCCGCGCGCAGCGCATGCTGTTGCCCGGGCTGTCGGTGACGGTCGACGTCGATACGCGCTCCGCCCGCGACGAGCAGCATCATGGCTGATACGCCCGCCACGATGCCCGCGCCGCCGCACGAAGGCCGCGCGAGCGTGACCGACTGGATCGCGGTCGCGGCCGGCGCGCTCGGCGCGCTGATGGCGACGCTCGACATCTCGATCACGAACTCCGCGCTGCCGCAGATCCAGGGCGAAATCGGCGCGACCGGCACCGAAGGCACGTGGATCTCGACCGGCTACCTGATGTCGGAAATCGTGATGATCCCGCTCGCCGCCTGGCTCACGCGCGTGTTCGGGTTGCGCAATTTCCTGCTGACGAATTCCGCGCTGTTCATCGCGTTCTCGATGATGTGCGGCTGGTCGCACTCGCTGCCGATGATGATCGCCGGCCGGATCGGCCAGGGCTTCACCGGCGGCGCGCTGATCCCGACCGCGCAGACCATCATCCGCACGCGCCTGCCGCTGTCGCAGTTGCCGGTCGGGATGACGCTGTTCGGCCTGATCGTGCTGCTCGGGCCGCTGTTCGGCCCGGTGCTGGGCGGCTGGCTCGCGGAAAACGTGAACTGGAGCTGGTGCTTCTTCCTGAACCTGCCCGTGTGCCTGCTGCTGATGGCGCTGCTGGTGTTCGGGCTGCCGTCGGACCGGCCGCACTGGAGTGCGTTCTTCAACGCGGACTGGCTCGGCATCTTCGGTCTCGCGATCGGCCTCAGCTCGCTGACCGTCGTGCTCGAGGAAGGCCAGCGCGAACGCTGGTTCGAATCGCAGATGATCGTCACGCTGAGCATCGTGTCGTTCGCCGGGATGGTCCTGATCGCGCTGTCGCAACGCTTCGCGAAGCGGCCGATCATGCGGCTGTCGTTGATGCGCAACCCGCGCTACGCGAGCGTGATCGTGATCGTATCCGCGGTCGGCGCCGGGCTGTACGGCGTGTCCTACCTGCTGCCGCAGTTCCTCGCGATCGTCGCCGGCTACAACGCGGAACAGGCCGGCGCGATCATGCTGCTGTCGGGGCTGCCGGCCTTTCTCGTGATGCCGATCCTGCCGCGCCTGCTCGGCAAGGTGGATTTCCGCATCCTCGTGATCACGGGGCTGCTGCTGTTCTGCCTGAGCTGCATGCTCGACATCAGCCTGACCGCGCAGAGCGTGGGCCATGATTTCGTGTGGTCGCAGCTGATTCGCGGTCTCGCGCAGATGCTCGCGATGATGCCGCTCAACCAGGCGTCGATGGCGGCCGTCGCGCGCGAAGACTCGGGCGATGCGGCCGGGCTCTACAACATGGCGCGCAACCTCGGCGGCTCGATCGGGCTCGCGATCATCGGCACCGTGATCGACCGGCGCACGACCTTCCATACGGCCGCGCTGCGCGAATCGGTGAGCGCGAACTCGCTGATCGGGCAGGATCGACTGTCGGCCTATACGGCCAACTGGTTCGCGCACACCGGCGATCTTGCGTATTCGAACCTGCGCGCGCTCGGCCAGTTGGCGCAGCAGATCCAGATCCAGGCCATCGTGATGACCTACTCCGAAACCTTCTACCTGCTGGGCCTCGCGCTGCTCGCCTGCGTGCCGCTCGCGCTGCTGCTGAGAACGCCGCGCGGGCCGCAACCGATGTCGTCCGGCCATTGACCCGTCATACGCGATGAAACCCTTCTCCCTGCCCCGCCGCCCCACGCTCACCCTGTGCGCGGCCGCATGCCTGCTCGCCGGCTGCACGGTCGGCCCCGACTACCGCGGCGCGCCCGCCGCGCCGGATGCGCCGACCTTCGTGCGTGCGCCGGCCACCGGCGTCGACACCGCCGCGCCCGCACCGAGCGCGTGGTGGCACGCGCTGAACGATCGCCAGCTCGACGAGCTGATCATCGCCGCACTCGTGTACAACCCCGATCTGCACGCGGCGCAGGCCCGCTTGCGCGCGGCCCGCGCGCAGCTCTCGCAACAGCGCGCCGCGCAGATGCCGAAATCGTCGGCCACCGTCGCGGCCATCCGCATGCGGGAACCGGACGTCGGCGCGGCCGGCTCGCTGCTGCCGTCGAACGGCTCGGGCCAGTCGGGTGGCGCGTCGCCGTCGCTCGGCGGCTCGGGGCCGCTGCAACTCTATTCGGCAGGCTTCGACGCGACCTGGGAAATCGACCTGTTCGGCGGCACGCGCCGCGCGGTCGAAGCCGCGTCCGCGCAGGCCGAAGCGGTCGATGCCGATCTCGCCGACACGCAGGTGTCGATCGCGGCCGAAGTCGCGAATGCGTATGTCGACCTGCGCGACCAGCAGCAACGGCTGGCGTTGTCGCGACGCACCGCGCAATTGCAGCAGCAGATGCTCGACCTCACGCAGCAGCGCCGCGCACGCGGCGTCGCGGCCGATACGGACATCGAGCGCCTGACGACGCAGGTCGAGAACACGCGCGCGTCGCTGATCCCGCTCGATGCGCAGGTCACCGAGTCGCTCGACCGGCTCGCGATCCTGACGGGCCGCGCGCCGGGCGCGCTCGATGCGGCGCTATCGACCCCGGACGCGGCCTTGCCGACGCTGCCCGCCAGCGTTGCGATCGGCGATCCGGCCACGCTGCTGAAACAGCGCCCCGATATTCGCGCGGCCGAGCGCCGGCTCGCGTCGAGCAATGCGCAGATCGGCGAGCATGTCGCCGACTATTTCCCGAAGGTGACGTTGCTCGGCGATCTCGGTTTCAGCGCGACCGACCCCGGCCACCTGTTCCGCAAGCAGAATTTCACGTGGGTCGGCGCGCCGTACCTGCAATGGAACATTCTCGACTTCGGACGCACGCGCGGCGCGGTGCGCGCGGCCGAAGCGTCGCGCGACGAAGCGGAAGCGAATTATCAGAAGGCCGTGCTCGGTGCATTGCAGGATGCCAACACCGCGTTGCAGCGTTACGGGCATCAGCGCGAGCACGTCGTCGCGTTGACGAAGGTGCAGACGTCGGCCGTGCATTCGCGCACGCTGATGGACCAGCGCTATCGCGCGGGCGTCGCGTCGATGATCGACCTGCTCGACACGCAACGGGAAGCGTTGTCCGCGCAGCAGAACGTGATCGCCGGGCAAGCCGAACTGATCAAGAATTACGTGTCGGTGCAGAAGAGCCTCGGGCTCGGATGGCAGGCAAGCGCCGGTTGACGGCGCCGACGCAAATCATGCACGACCGATGCATCATGCTCGTCGAAACAATTCCGCAACAACTCATTGCGCGCGCAACAATACTGCTTCGCTTCCCGCGCAACGAACGGTTCGCGCCGCATCGACGCCACGACTATCGAAAACATATCGAATATCAATTAGCCAATCGTCTGACGATCTCTTCTAATTCAGTCGGCTTCCCCACCACCGATCGGATTCAAGGAGTTCCATCGTCATGTCCTCATCTTCCCCTCGCGTGCTGCGGCACGCAGTCGCCGCAATCTGCGTGGCACTCTCCGCTTCGCCGTACGCCGCCGAACTCACGCGCGACACCGGCGCGCCCGTCGGCGACAACCAGAATTCGCAGACGGCCGGCCCCGCCGGCCCGGTGCTGCTGCAAGACTCCGCGCTCATCGAGAAGCTGCAGCGCTTCGATCGCGAGCGCATTCCGGAGCGCGTCGTGCATGCGCGCGGCACCGGTGCATTCGGCGAGTTCGTGCCGAGCGCCGACATCTCCGACCTGACGAAAGCGAAAGTCTTCACGCCGGGCACCCGCACGCCGGTGTTCGTGCGCTTCTCCACCGTGATGGGCTATCGCGGCTCGCCCGAACAGGCGCGCGACCCGCGCGGCTTCGCGGTGAAGTTCTATACGCAGCAGGGCAACTGGGACATGGTCGGCATCAACTGGCCGGTGTTCTTCATTCGCGACGGCATCAAGTTCCCCGACTTCGTGCACGCGAACAAACCGAGCGCCGTGACCGGCGTGCAGGACCCGAACCTCGCGTTCGACTTCTTCGCGCACACGCCCGAAGCGACCCACATGCTGACGAGGCTGTACACGGACGAGGGCATGCCCGATTCGTATCGCCACATGGACGGCTTCGCGGTGCATGCGTTCAAGTTCGTCAATGCGCAAGGCGACGTGCATTACGTGAAGTTCCACTGGAAGAGCCGGCAAGGCGTGCACGGCCTGCGTCCGCAAGAGATCGCCGCATCGATCGGCCGCGACTGGAACATGATGACGAACGACCTGTACGGCGCGCTGAAACAGGGCGATTTCCCGAAGTGGGACCTGTACGTGCAGGTGCTCACACCGAAGGACCTGAACCGCTTCGACTTCGACGCGCTCGACGACACGAAGGTCTGGACCGGCGTGCCTGAACGCAAGATCGGCACGATGACGCTCGATCGCGTGCCCGACAACTACTTCCAGTCGACCGAGGAATCGGCGTTCGCGCCGTCGCGGCTCGTGCCGGGGATCGAGCCGTCCGAGGACCGGATGCTGCAGGACCGCCTGTTCGCGTACGCCGACACGCAGATGTACCGGCTCGGCGCGAACTACATGGATCTGCCGATCAATCGCCCCGTCGTGCCGGTGGTCAACAACAACCAGGACGGCAAGATGAATGCGGGCGGCCGCAAGGGCGAGGTGAACTACGAACCGTCGACGCTGAACGAACTCGCGCAGGACCCGCAGTACAAATCGGTCCGCATGGCGCTCGACGGCACGACGCAGCAGGAAGCGATCCGCAAGAAGCTGCCGTTCCGTCAGGCGGGCGAGTACTACCGCAGCCTGTCGCAGCAGGACAAGGACGACCTCGTCACCGCGCTGTCCGGCGACCTCGGCCAGGTGAAGAACGCGCAGAACCAGTACGCGATGCTGTCGTACTTCTACAAGGCCGACGCCGATTACGGTACGCGTCTCGCGCAGGCCGTTCACGCGAACGTCCAGCAAGTGCAGTCGCTCGCGGCGAAGCTGAGCGACAACTGATCCTCGCGGCTCGGGCCGTTGCCGACGTGCGCGCTCGCGCCGCGCACGTCGGCCCGACCACTTCATCAGGACACCCTCATGCGATTCGAACGCTTCCCCCACGCGATCCGCGCGGCCGCGGCGGCGCTCGCGCTGGCCGCGCTCGCCGGCTGCGCGCACCTGCCCGACCGGCCAACCTACGGCAAGGCCGACCCTGCCGCGCTACGCCGCTATGACGACGACTGGTTCGACGCCGCGCGCGTCGGCCGCGTCGACATCCTGCGCGCGTTGCACGACGCCGGCTATCCGGTCGACGCCACCGACGGCCACGGCTATACGGCCGTGATCCTCGCGGCATACGACGGCCAGCCCGCGGCGCTCGACTACCTTTTATCGGCCGGCGCCAATGCGTGCACGGGCGATCGTCACGGCAATACGGCGCTGATGGGCGCCCTCTTCAAGAATGAACCCGACATCGCGCGGCGCCTGATCGACACGCACTGCCCGATCGACCAGACGAACGGCGCCGGCGAAACCGCGCTGGGGTTCGCGACGCTGTTCAACCGCTTCGAGCTGATTCCGCTGCTCGTCGCGCATGGCGCGAATCCGAACCATGTCGACCGGCGCGGCCAGTCGTTGCTTCAACTCGCGCTGACGCACGACAACGCGTATGCCGTGGACGCACTGCGGGAGGCGGGCGCCAAACGGTAGCGCGACTACGAATCAACCGTCTGAACAATGCGGATGCACCGTGCTATCGTGCCGTGGGTTTCATCGCACGGAGACAGGAAAATGCTGAATCGCTTCGCCATTGTTCTGGTTGCCGCCGGCGTGGCAACCAGTCTCGCGGCAACCGCCGCGAGCCCCCTACCGGACAGCGCCAATTCGTATCGCCAGTTGCGCACGCGGCTCTTTGCCAGCGTGACGGTCACCGCGATCTTTTCGCCGAACCAGTGCCAGAACGCGCAGCAGGCAGGCACCCAGGCAGCGGCGCCCACCGTGTCGGGCGGCTTCGCGATACGCGACTTCATGGAAGTCGGCGGCAATACGCTCGCGTTCGCCAACCAGCACCTCACCGTCCAGCCAAGCGGCGCGACCGTCCTCGAACTGATCCAGTACCGCGTGATGCAGGATGAAAGCGCGACGGTGACGGTCCGCTCGCTGTCGCCGACCACGTACCAGCCGGTCGCGCCCGCTCAGGTTTTCCAGTGCACGCTCGGCGACGGCCTTCGTTTCGCCTACGCGTGACGAGATCGCGACTGACGCAAGGACTTCGTAGTGGACGCCGGCATCCGCGCCGAAACATCAGGACGACTACGAAATTGGGTTGACGTACGGAACAGGCAAACCGTCCCGTGCGTCACTCGTGCAGGGCTCGGATTCAGAAAAACTCGTCGAGCAGACGATAGAAAGCGATCCGCTCCGGATCGGGACGTTCGATCCCGTACCGCACGAAGAAAGGCGCGACCCATTCGCTGCCCAGGTCCGCTTCGATATCGCGCGATGCCAGCGCCAGATCCTGATAGCGATCGGCCACGCCCAGGCGCCCGCAATCGATGAAGCCGGAGAAGCGGCCGTCGTCGACCATGAAGTTCGGCAGACACGCGTCGCCGTGCGTGACGACCCCGTCCTCGATCGCCGGCCGTTGCGCCAGTAACCTCGCGAACATCTTGTCGAGCGGCACGCCCGTATTCGCATCATCGAGGTTGTCCTCGTCGACGAGCCCTGCGTCGATCCGTGCCCGGGCGCGCGCGATTCGACGCGCCGCGCCGTGATCGAACGGGCATGTGGCCGGATCGAGCCGATGCAGCGCACGCAGCGCGTCGGCGACGATCGTCACTTTCGTCTCCGGCGCAAGTGACGCGACGGCGAGGTTGTCGCCGCGCACCGCGCTCAGCAGCAGCCACTCGCGCCCCGCCGCCGACGCGACGTCGAGCACCCGCGCGCCCGGCACGCCCGTCGTCGCCAGCCAGCGCAGCCGCACCGCCTCGTCCGGCAATTCGCCGAGCGGCCCCGCCGGCTCGGTTTTGACGAACCGGCGCGAGCCGTCGCGCGCATCGAGCCGGAACACCGCGGCATCCGACTGGCCGTCCGTCTGTCGCGTCCATCGGCAGCCGGCCAGCCTGGCCTGCCACGTCGTAGGCATGTCGTTGATGAGCGGGTCGTTATCGGTCACGGCGAACTCGATCCTCGTTGACGGGGCCGGCACGCAAAGTGTCGGCAACACCGCGCGCATGATACCGCGCCGCCCGATTCATCAGACCATTTCCACCCTCGCCGACGCCCTCGTTTCGTCTCCTATCGCCGGCTCCATCGAATCTCCATCTTTCCGCATCAAAGACGCCAACTAATCCACGCACACTCCGCCCCGTCAAAGCAGGCAGTGGGCTGCCTGCGCTTCCTGGAGTCGCTATGAAGAACCAAAAACGATGCTGCTACGGCGCCGTATGCGCGCTGGTGGCGGCAATGCTGGCGGGTTGCGGGCCGTCCGAACAGCCGGCCGCCGCGCCGGCCACCCCGGTGGCGGCCATGACCGTGGCCACCACGCGCGTCGACGTGACGGAGGACCTGCCGGGCCGCGTCGCGGCCGTGCGGGTCGCCGAGATCCGGCCGCAGGTGAGCGGCATCGTGCAACGCCGGCTGTTCGAACAAGGCACCGAAGTGCGCGTGGGCCAGCCGCTGTTCCAGATCAATCCGGCGCCGTTCAAGGCCGAGATGGACACGGCCGCCGCGTCGCTGCAGCGCGCGCAGGCGGCGCTCGAACGCGCGAAGGTGCAGACCGCGCGCTTCAAGCCGCTCGTCGAGGCCGATGCGATCAGCCGCCAGGTGTACGACGACGCCGTCTCGCAACGCGACCAGGCCGCGGCCGACGTCGCGCAGGCCCGCGCGACGCTCGCGCGCCGCCAGCTCGACCTGAAGTTCGCGACGGTGGAAGCGCCGATCGCCGGCCGCATCGACCAGGCGCTCGTGACCGAAGGCGCGCTGGTATCGAGCAGCGACAGCCAGCCGATGGCGCGCATCCAGCAGATCGACCAGGTCTACGTGGACGTGCGTCAACCGGCCGCGTCGCTCGACGCGCTGCGCGGCGCGCTTGCCGCTCAACCGCAAGCGTCGGACAGCAACGGCCTGCCGGTCGACGTGCTGCGCGACGACGACACGCGCTACGACGTCAAGGGCCGCATGCTGTTCTCCGGCGTCAACGTCGATCCGGGCACCGGGGACGTGCTGCTGCGCGTGCTGGTCGACAACCCGAAACGCCAGCTGCTGCCGGGCATGTACGTGCGTGCCCGCATTCCGCGCGCGCACTACGCCAACGCCGTGATGGTGCCGCAACAGGCCATCGTGCGCGCCGGCGGCAAGCCGCAGGTGTGGGTGCTCGACGCAAAGGGTACGGCTCACCTGAAGGCGGTCGAGGTCGGCGAACTGACGAACCGCAGCTATCGCATCAAGTCGGGCCTGCAGGCCGGCCAGAGGATCGTCGTCGAAGGCATGGAACGCCTGACCGACGGCGCGCCGGCCGCCGCAACCGACTGGAAGTCGCCTGACGCGGCCGCCATCGCGTCCGCGCACTGAGTCACGAGGAGCCTCCAGCCATGGCTGAATTCTTTATCCGCCGCCCGGTGTTTGCGTGGGTGATCGCGCTCTTCATCATCCTGACCGGGCTGATCGCGATCCCGCAACTGCCGGTCGCGCGCTACCCGTCGGTCGCGCCGCCGTCCGTCACGATCACCGCGAACTACCCGGGCGCCACGCCGCAGACGATGAACGACGGCGTGCTGAGCCTCATCGAGCGCGAATTGTCCGGCGTCAAGAACCTGCTGTACTTCGAATCGTCGGCCGACACGTCCGGCAGCGCGCAGATCACCGTCACGTTCAAGCCGGGCACCAATCCGGAGATGGCGCAGGTCGACGTGCAGAACAAGATCAAGTCGGTCGAGCCGCGCCTGCCCGCCGCCGTGCGCCAGAACGGGCTGATCGTCGAATCCGCGTCGTCCGGCTTCCTGATGATCGTCAGCCTGCGCTCCGACAACGGTCGCTTCGACGAAGGCGCGCTCGCCGACTACATGGCGCGCAGCGTGTCCGAGGAACTGCGGCGCATCGACGGCGTCGGCCGTGTGCTGCAGTTCGGCTCCGAACGCGCGATGCGCATCTGGGTCGATCCGCAGAAGCTGATCAATTTCGGCCTGTCGATGAGCGATCTGACGACCGCGATCGGCCAGCAGAACGTGCAGATCGCACCGGGCAGCCTCGGTGCGCTGCCCGCGCTGCCGGGCCAGCGCGTGACCGTGCCGCTCACCGCGCAAGGTCAGCTCGCGACGCCGGAAGAATTCGCGAAGGTCGTGCTGCGCGCGAACGCGGACGGCTCGAAGGTCGTGCTCGGCGACGTCGCCCGCGTCGAACTCGGCTCGCAAAACTACACGTTCGTGAGCCGCGAGAACAACAAGCCGGCCACTCTCGCGGGCGTGCAGCTCGCGCCGGGCGCCAACGCGGTGAAGACGGCGGACGCGATCCGCGCGCGCATGGCCGAACTGAGCAAGTCGATGCCGTCGGGCATGAGCTACTCGATCCCGCTCGACACGTCGCCGTTCGTGAAGATCTCGATCGAGAAAGTGCTGCACACGCTGCTCGAAGCGATGGTGCTCGTGTTCCTCGTGATGTACCTGTTCCTGCAGAACGTGCGCTATACGCTGATCCCGGCCATCGTCGCGCCGGTCGCGATGCTCGGCACGTTCACGGTGATGCTGCTGACCGGCTTCTCGATCAACGTGCTGACGATGTTCGGCATGGTGCTCGCGATCGGCATCATCGTCGACGATGCGATCGTCGTCGTCGAGAACGTCGAACGCCTGATGGCCGAGGAAGGACTGTCGCCGAAGGACGCGACGTCGAAGGCGATGAAGGAGATCACCGGCGCGATCGTCGGCGTCACGCTGGTGCTGACCGCGGTGTTCCTGCCGATGGCGATGGCGAGCGGCTCGGTCGGCGTGATCTACAAGCAGTTCACGCTGTCGATGGCCGTGTCGATCCTGTTCTCCGCGCTGCTGGCGCTGACGCTCACGCCGGCCCTGTGCGCGACGATGCTCAAGCCGCTCGCACCGGGCCATCACGAGAAGCGCGGCTTCTTCGGCTGGTTCAACCGCCGCTTCGACCGCCTGACGAAATGGTACGAGACGCGCGTCGGCCGCCTGGTCGGCCGCACGGGCCGCGTGATGCTGGTGTTCGTCGCGATTTCGGGCGCACTGGTGCTCGGTTTCCGCAGCCTGCCGTCGTCGTTCCTGCCGGACGAAGACCAGGGCTACTTCATCACCAGCTTTCTGCTGCCCGCGGACGCTACCGCCGAGCGTACGCACGACGTGGTCAAAACGCTGGAGAAGCATCTTGCTTCACGTCCGGCAATCCAGTCGAGCATTTCCGTGATCGGCTACGGCTTCTCGGGCCAGGGTCCGAACGCGGCGATCAACTGGTCCGTGATGAAGGACTGGAAGAACCGCGGCGGCGCATCGACCCTCGAGGAAGGCATGCTCGCGCAGCAAGCGATGGCCGGCGTGACCGAAGGCACGGTGATGAGCCTGCTGCCGCCGGCCATCGACGAACTCGGCAACAGCTCGGGCTTCTCGATGCGCCTGGAAGACCGCGCCAACCAGGGCACGGCGGCGCTCAAGGCGGCCGAAGCGAAGCTGCTCGAACTCGCCGCGCAAAGCAAGGTCGTGACCGGCGTGTACCCCGACAGTCTGCCGGCCGGCACGAGCATTCGCCTCGAGATCGACCGCGCGAAGGCGCAGGCGCTCGGCGTGTCGTTCACGACGCTCAGCGACACGCTGTCGACCGCGATGGGATCGACCTACGTGAACGACTTCCCGAACGCGGGCCGCATGCAGCAGGTGATCATCCAGGCCGACGCGCCGGCACGCATGCAGATCGACAACGTGATGAAGCTGTACGTGCGCAACGCGGCCGGCGGCATGGTGCCGCTGTCCGAGGTGGTGCGCCCCGTGTGGACCGACACGCCGCTGCAGATGGTGCGCTTCAAGGGCTATCCGTCCGCGCGCATCTCCGGCAACGCGGCGCCCGGCCAGTCGAGCGGCGCGGCGATGGCCGAGATGGAACGACTCGCCGCGCAACTGCCGCCGGGCTTCGCGGTCGAGTGGACCGGCCAGTCGCTGCAGGAACGCCAGTCGGCGTCGCAGGCGCCGATGCTGATGGTGCTGTCGATGATCGTCGTGTTCCTGGTGCTCGCCGCGCTGTACGAAAGCTGGTCGATCCCGCTGTCGGTGATGCTGGTGGTGCCGCTCGGCCTGATCGGCGCGATCGGTGCGGTGCTACTGCGCGGGATGCCGAACGACGTGTTCTTCAAGGTCGGGATGATCACCGTGATCGGCCTGTCCGCGAAGAACGCGATCCTGATCGTCGAGTTCGCGAAGCAGTTGCGCGAGGAAGGCAGGGGGTTGATCGAAGCGGCCGTGCAGGCGTCGAAGCTGCGCCTGCGCCCGATCCTGATGACCTCGCTCGCGTTCGGCCTCGGCGTCGTGCCGCTGATGATCGCGACCGGCGCCAGCGCCGAAACGCAGCACGCGATCGGCACCGGCGTATTCGGCGGCATGGTGACCGCCACGGTGCTGGCCATTTTCTTCGTCCCTGTTTTCTTTGTGTTCGTGATGAGTATCCAGGAGCGCATCGGCGCATGGCGGGCGTCCCGCACGCAGCCGGCCACCCCGACTCACGGACAGGAAGGTTGATGCCATGCGATTGCTTGTTCTTCCCCTCGTCCTCGCACTGTCGGCCTGCTCGCTCGCGCCGACGCTGGTCAAACCGTCGATGCCGGTGCCGACGGCCTACACGGCCGCCGCTGCCGCCGATCTCGACGCGAACGCCGCCGACCTCGGCTGGCGCACGATGTTCGGCGACCGCCGCCTGCAACGCCTGATCGAGCTCGCGCTCGAGAACAACCGCGACCTGCGCGTGGCGGCGCTGAACGTGGAAGCCGCCGAAGCGCAGTACGGCATCCAGCGTTCCGCGCGCCTGCCGTCGATCGGCGCCGGCGCGAACTTCACGCGCCAGCGTACGTCGGACGACACGCAGTCGAATCCGCCGCTGTTCGGCGCGACGCAGAACCAGTACGGCGTCAACGTCGGCATCAGCGCGTTCGAGATCGACCTGTTCGGCCGCGTGAAATCGCAGTCGGATGCCGCGTTCGCGCGCTACGTCGCGACCGACCACGGCCGCCGCGCGGTGCAGATCTCGCTCGTCGGCGGCGTGGCGGATGCGTACTTCGCCGAGCGCCTCGCGCACGAGCAACGCCAGTTGTCCGAGCGCACGCTCGCCGACTGGCGGCAGTCGCTCGATCTCGCGCGCCGCCTGAAGGAAGCGCACCAGGCGAGCGGTGTCGACATCGCGCAGGCCGAAGGCCAGGTCGCGAGCGCGACGGCCGATCTCGAAGCGCGCACGCGCGCCGTCGAGCAGGCACGCAATGCCCTGCGCCTGCTGGTCGGCACCGAGCTGCCGAAGGATCTGCCCGAGCCGCTGCCGCTTCAGCAGCAACCGGTGATGACGCAACTGCCGGCCGGCCTGCCGTCCGAGCTGCTGTTCCGTCGGCCGGATATCCGGCAGGCCGAACAGAACCTCGTCGCCGCGAATGCGGACATCGGCGCCGCGCGCGCCGCATTCTTCCCGCGCCTGTCGCTGACGTCGTCGATCGGCTTCCTCAGCCCCGCGATGGGCAGTCTGTTCGACGGCGGCCAGCGCGTGTGGAGCTTCGCGCCGCAGGTCACGGTGCCGATCTTCCAGGGCGGCCGGCTGCGCGCCGAGCTGCGCCTCGCGGAAGTGCGCAAGTCCAGCGCGGTCGCCGAATACGAACGCGCGATCCAGGCCGCGTTCCGCGAAGTGGCCGACGGCATCGCCGGGCGCGAAACCTTCGGCCGCCAGATCGACGCGCAAACGCGCGTGGTCGGCTCGGCCGAACGCCGCACCGACCTGTCGAACCTGCGCTATCGCGCGGGCGTCGAGGGACGGCTGGAGTTGCTCGACTCGCAGCGGCAGCTCTATGCGGCCCGACAGGCGCTGCTGGACCTGCGTCGCAGCGAGCTCGGCAATGCCGTCGCGCTGTACAAGGCGCTCGGCGGCGGCCTGACGGACAAGGACGTCGCACCGTCGCAGCGCGTGGTGCGGAACTGAGCGAACGGCGCCGTTCCGTCCCGCGCGGCAGCGTGACGGAACGGCGTGATCCGGCCCGGCGACGGGCCGCCCCGATGGTTCAACATCGCACGGCACACTCCATGACGAATTCCCTGATACTGATTGCAGAAGACGAGCCCGACATCTCGGACATTCTCGATGCCTACCTGAAGCACGACGGCTTTCGCACCTATCGCGTCGCCGACGGGCAAGCGGTGCTCGACATGCAACCGCACCTGAAACCCGACCTAATCCTGCTCGACGTGAAGATGCCGCGGAAGAACCGCTGGGACGTGCTCGCCGAGCTGCGACGGCGCGACAACACGCCCATCGTCGTCGTCACCGCGTTCGATCGCGATCTCGACCGGCTGCAGGCGCTGCACGCCGGCGCGGACGACTACATCGTCAAGCCGTTCAACCCGGCCGAGGTCGTCGCGCGATTGCGCGCGATCCTGCGCCGGTCGGCCGCGCCGCCGACCATGCGCATGCTGCGCGTCGGCGACCTCGAGATCGACACCGACAGCTATCTGGCCCGCGTGCGCACGGCCGGCACCGAGGTGCCGATCACGCTGACGCTGACGGAGTTCCGGCTGCTCGCGCACATGGCGAGATCGCCGAGCCGCGTGTTCACGCGCGGCGAGTTGCTCGATGCGTGCATGGCCGACGTCAGTGCGCTGGAGCGCACGGTCGACAGCCACATCTGCAGGCTGCGCAAGAAGCTCGAACAGGCCGGCGCGCCGGGCATGCCCGAGGTGATGCGCGGCGTCGGCTACCGACTGCGGGGCGTGCAGTGACGCTGCCGGCAAGACCCGGCCGGCACATCGGGCGGGCGATCGGCACGGGCGCGCTCGTCGTCGTGCTGCTCGCCTGCACCGTCGCGTGCTTCGTCTACGCCGCGCCTACGCCGGCCGCGTTGCCACACGACGCGACCGCCGGCGCGATGATCCGCAGTGCGTCCCCTTACCTGGTGCCGGCGACGGTGCTGTTCGTCTGCCTGCTGGCCGCGGCATTCGACCTGGTCAGGTCGATCCGCCGGATGCTCGCGACGCTCGACGCCATGGCGGATACCGCCGGCCGGATCGTCGCCGGCGATCCGTCGGCGCGCATCATTTCCCGCGACGGCTGCCCGGCCGACGTGGCTCGTTTCATCGAGCACTTCAATGCGATGACTCATGCAATGAAACGTACGAATCCATCCGATGCGACGGTCACCGTCGCCAGCAGCAGTCGCGTCACGCGCACCCGGCTCGCCGAACTCGAAACCCGGCTCGACGCCATCAGGACGCTCGCCTCCGATGCGGATGCTGCGTCGCGCGACGCGCTGCTTCAGCATGTCGACGCGCTGTTCCGGTTCGTCGACGACCTTCAGTTGGCCGAACGAGAGGCCGCGGCCATTCGAGTATTTCCTCGATAACGGCCGGCCGTTTCCAAACACATCGGAAATGATCGGCGAGTCGTTTTCGGCATTACCTGCATCGCGGGTTTTGAACATTACAAAACACCGCCAATCTTTTCAAAATCATTTCGGTTTATTCGATTTAATTTAGTTTCATATAATCAAAAAAAGTTTGACACCGCGCTTTCGTTCTTGATACCGTCCGATGCAAGCAATCCGACGGATTGCCTGCTACGCAAACGATTCCGCTCCACGTTTTTTCGCTTCCGCTGCACCGAAGTACGCGCCGTCGAATGATTCGTTCGCACGCCGGCGCGTGCCGCATCCCGATGCATTTCACTGGACGGCTGCCACCGGCAGCGGGCCGAAGGATCGAATCAAATGAGCAGGACAACGAAGCTGTTGCTCTAGCAACCCCGCCCGCGCCGGATCCGGCGCGACTGCCCCGCCTCGCGGCGCAGCCTTTCCGTTACCGCGTTTTCCGTATTTCGCCCCCGGAGACAAACCGCTTTCCGGATCGGGCGAAAGGCCCTGTCGCGTCCGTGCCATCCGCCCGCATGCGGCAGAAAGCGGCGGTGCATGACCCGCACCGCTGTCGACCGTTGTTGTTGGTGCCGTTCGATGTTCAACCGGAGGGGTAATTCAAATGAATCAGGTTGCAAACAAGAAACACAAGCACATTCGCCTCGTCAAACTCGCATTCGCCGCCGCGGCAGCCGCTTCGTTCGGCATGGCGACCGCCCATGCCGCGCCCGCGGCCGGCTGGACGGAAACGCGTACCAAGGGCTTCCTGCCGCTCGTGCAGCAAAACGAAGCCGGTACGGCCGGCGCGCCCGCCGCCAGCACCGCCGCCGCTGCCGCCGCGGCCATCGACATGGCGCCGGGCGAATCGGTGGACATCGTGCTCGGGCTGAACCTGCGCAACGAAGCCCAGCTCGACCAGTACCTGCGCGACCTGCATACGCCGGGCTCGCCGCACTACCGGCAGTTCCTCACGCCCGCGCAATTCGCCGCGCAATATGCGCCGACCGACCAGCAGGTCGCCTCCGTCGTCGCCCATCTGCGCAAGGCGGGCTTCGTGAACATCGTGGTCGCGCCGAACCGGCTGCTGGTCTCCGCGTCCGGCACCGCGGCAACCGTCCAGTCCGCGTTCCGCACCACCCTCAAGCGCTTCACGCGCAACGGCCGCAGCGTCTATGCGAACACCGACGCCGCGCAAGTGCCGAACGCGATCGGCAACATCGTCGGCGCGGTGCTGGGCCTGCAGAACGTCGAGTTGATGCATACCGGCGCGGGCAGCAAGCCGCAAGGCAACACCAGCAACCTGACGATCCCCGCCGGCGCGTCGGCGGTGCCGCACAACCCGACCGAGTTCTCGTCGATCTACGGCGGCGACGGCACGCCGACGGCGTCGCAAACCACGGTCGGCATCATCTCCGAAGGCGACCTGTCGCAGACGGTGAGCGACCTCAATACGTTCGCCGCGAACAACGGCCTCGGCACGATCAGCAGCAGCATCGTGAAGACGGGCCCGTCCGGCAGCTCGTACACCGACACCGACGGCACCGTCGAATGGAACCTCGACAGCCAGTCGATCGTCGGCACGGCCGGCGGCAGCGTGAAGCAGGTCGTGTTCTACACCGCGCCGTCGATGACGCTCACCGCGATCACGGCCGCGTACAACAAGGCCGTGACCGACAACGTCGCGAAGGTGATCAACGTGTCGCTCGGCGTGTGCGAATCATCCGCGTACAGCACCGGCTCGCAGGCGACCGACGACACCATCTTCAAGCAGGCGGTCGCGCAAGGGCAGACCTTCTCCGTTTCCGCCGGCGACCACGGCGCGTACGAATGCGCGAGCGGCACGCCGTCGCGCTCGACCTACACGGTGAGCGAGCCGGCCACGTCGCCGTACGTGATCGCGGTAGGCGGCACGACGCTGTTCACCAACACGTCGACCAACGCGTACAACAGTGAAATCGTGTGGAACGACCCGAGCTGGCAGCCGGGCACCGTGTGGTCGACGGGCGGCGGATACAGCAAGTACGAAGCCGCGCCGACGTGGCAGTCGTCGACCCTCACCGGTTCGACCAAGCGCGCGCTGCCCGACGTCGGCTTCGACGCCGACCTGCGCACCGGTGCGATTCTCGTCGTGAACGGCCAGACGTCCGACACGCTGTGGGGGTCGGGCTACCTGAACAACGAAGGCGGCACGAGCCTCGCCGCACCGATCTTCACGGGCATCTGGGCGCGGCTGCAGTCGGCCAACAACAATGCGCTCGGGTTCCCCGCGTCGAGCATCTACAAGTACTTCCCGACCAACGCGGCGCTGCTGCACGACGTCACGTCCGGCAACAACGGCAGCGGCACTTACGGCTACAAGGCGAAGGCCGGCTGGGATGCGACGACGGGCTTCGGCAGCGTGAACATCTCGAAGCTGAACGCGTTCATCCAGAGCACGTCGGATTTCGCGCGTTGACGGGTCGTTGACCGAACCGGTTGCGTGAGCAGGCGCGCGACGTCTCTCACGCAACCGCGTCCGGCTACCCGCGAAGGCTGCGAAGCCGTCGCGGGTTTTCCGCATGCTGCGCCGTCTCGCCTTAGCCGATGCGGGCCCACTCCGCTACGCCGCTCAATCGGCCCAGTTCCGGACGTAGTCCGGCACCGCCACGTTGCCGTCCGCATGGACCGGTGCGCCGCGTGTCGTCTTCAGCGGCAGGATCCCGGCCCAGACCGCCAGCCCGAGATCCTCGTCCTTGTCGGACGGCAGCGAATCGCTGATTTTCACGGCCGCTTCCGCCATCGAAATCCGCAGCACGCGGGTCGCGTCGAGTTCCTTCGAATTGCCCGGCCGCGCTTCATGCTTGCGGCCCGGCGCGATCTTGTCCATCAACGCATCCAGCGCGGCGCGTTTTTCTGCACTGCTGTCGATCACGTCGAACTGCCCGTAGATCACCGCGGATCGATAGTTCATCGAATGATTGAAGGCCGAGCGGGCCAGCACGAGGCCGTCCAGCAGCGTCATCGCGACACAAGCCTGCGCGCCGGCCGACAGTGCCTTGATCATCCGGCTGCCGTTGGAGCCGTGGATATAGAGCGCGTCGCCCCTTCTCCAGTGCGCGGTCGGGATGCAGTGCGTGTTCTGCCCGTCGCCGAACGCGATGTGACAGACGTACGCGTCGTCCACGATGTGGTGGAGCATCGTGCGATCGTGGCTCGCCAGTTCGGGCAGGCGACGAATGGTCGTACGCGAGGTGGAAGAGAGCGTGGTCTGGTCGTTCATATATCTGTACTGCGAAATTAATCGTATCGGCATCGTGCCGACTCCATGCCCGAGGCGCGATCGGGCCGCCCGTCGACAGTCGCCGGCCGAATCGAGCAAAATACGCGCGTACCGCAAGTCGCGCCGTCACTCAAAATCCGCGTGTACCGGCCTGCCCCGCGAGAACGTGAACGATACGATGCGCGCGGCGTCTTCGAAAGAACCAGCACAAGGAAAATTTCTGGAACCAGCCCATGGATCTCGCGCTGCTCATCTCGTCGCTTGCCGGACAGGACGGCGCGACCACGCATAGTCGGCAGGAAGCCCTCTACCGGAGCCTGCGCAGCATGCTGCTGGACGGACACCTGCCGCCCGGCACGCGGCTCGCGTCGACGCGCGTGCTCGCGGCCGAGCTGGGCATCGCGCGCAATTCCGCGGTCTATGCGTACGAGCGCCTGGCCGAGGAAGGCTTCGTGGCCGCCACGCGCAACGGCACGATCACGCGATGGGACGGCCGCACCCACCCGAGCGCCGGCCATGAAGACGGCTCCGCACCGGTCCGCCTGTCGGCGCGCGTGCACGGGCTGGAAAATGCCGATCCCGAGCCCGAGCGCATGCTGCCGTTCGTTCCCGGCCTGCCGTCGCTCGACGAATTTCCGGTTGCCCAGTGGCGCCGTTGCATCGAGCGCGCATGGAAGACCATCACGCCGGCCCGGCTCGCGTACGGGCCGGTCGAAGGGCTGCCCGAGCTTCGACGCGCGGTGGCCGCGTACATTCGCGTCTCGCGCGGCGTGCGCTGCGACACGGGCCAGGTATTCATCACCGACGGCACGCAGAGCAGCCTCGAATTGTGCTCGCGCATGCTCGCGAATCCCGGCGAAAACGGCTGGCTCGAGAACCCGTGCTACAACGGCGCGAGGACCGCGTTCCGCTCGACCGGCCTGAATCTCGTGCCGATCGAGGTCGATCGCGACGGCATGGCGCCGACCGACGAGCAGTGGCGCACTCGCCCGCCCCGGCTGATCTATACGACGCCGTCGCACCAGTACCCGCTCGGCGCGCTGATGAGCCCCGAGCGGCGCACGGCGCTCGTCGAGCGCGCCCGCGCCTGCGGTGCGTGGATCATCGAGGACGACTACGACAGCGAATTCCGTCACGGCGGCCAGCCGCTGCCCGCGATCCAGGGCCTGCATGCCGACGCGCCGGTGTGCTATCTCGGCACGTTCAGCAAGACGATGTTTCCGGCCCTTCGGCTCGGCTTCATGGTGGTGCCGCCGGTGCTGGTCGACCGCTTCACGAGAACGCTGCGCGAACTGGTCCATCGCGGCCATTCGGCCGACCAGCTGGCGATGGCCGAATTCATCGATACCGGCCTCTTTGCGCGGCACCTGCGGAAGATGCGGGCGCGCTACGCGGACCGGCGCAGCTGCCTCGAAGCGGCACTCGCGCGCCATCTCGGCACGTCGCTGAGCGTGCGGGAAAGCCCGGGCGGCATGCATCTCTCCGCGGATCTCGCCGCGCCGCTGCACGATACCGACGTCGCGCGGGCGGCAGCCGCGGAAGGCTTGCTGCTGCAACCGCTGAGCAGCTACTGCATCGGCGACGGCCGCCGCGGCGACGGCCGCCGATACAACGGCTTCGTGCTCGGCTATTCAGGGCTGAGCGACGCGACGATCGAGACAGCGGCGATGCAGTTCGCGGCCGTCATCGACCGGCACCGCCGCGCGCGGCGCTGAATGTCGCTCACAGTTGCGATTCGATCGGAAACAGCCCGAGAAACCACACTTCCATCCGCCGCGCGGCGGACACCTCCGGCTCGTGATCGATCTCGGTGACCTTCCCGCCATCGGTCTGAATCCACTTCAGTCGCCCTTTGCCGGCCGGATCGGTTCTCGGCTCGACACGCCAGGCGATCTGGTCGAGTCGCCCTTCCAGGTCGTTGGCGACCTGCGATGCAATCGCCGGGCTCTCGCAGTAAACGCCGATTTCCGTATTGAGGTTCAACGAGCGCGGATCGAGATTCATCGACCCGATGAAGATGCTCTTGTGATCGAACACGTAGGTCTTCGCATGCAGCGACGCGCGCGACGAGCCGATGATCACTTGCTTCGAAATGCTCTTGTCGCCCGATGGCCGGCGCTCGTAAAGCCGCACGCCCGCATTCACCAGATCGCTTCGATAGCGCCGGTAGCCGGCATGCACGGCCGCCACGTCGGTCGACGCGAGCGAATTGGTCAGCACCGTCACGCGCACGCCGCGCGCCGTCAGCGCGCGCAGCCGCTCGACGACGTCCTTGCCCGGCACGAAATACGGCGACACGATCAGCAGGTCGTGCTGCGGCTGCAACGCGAGCGCACGCAACTGCGGCATCAGATGCCCGTCGCTGTCCTTTGGCGCGTGCGCGATCTTCGACGGATCGTCGTACAGCACCGTCGCATGCCCCCACGACAGCGCCGTGCCCTGCCCATGGACGATCCGGTCGAGCCGCTGCCGGGCTTCCAGCACGTACGGATTGTCCTCCATGGCCCGCAGGTAGTCGCGCAGCCGTTCGCGCTCGCGGTCGAGCCCCCCTGGCGCCGCATCGTGGCCGACCAGCGTATCGACCGGATACGCGTACGGCGAATTCCAGAACGTGTCGAATTCGGTCGAGATGTCCTTCACGACCGGGCCGTGAACCACGACGTCGAGATCGCCGAATTCCAGCATCGACGACGCGCCGAAGTACTCGTCGCCGATATTGCGGCCGCCGACGATCGCCGCCTGGTTGTCCGCGATCATCGCCTTGTTGTGCATGCGCCGGTTGACGCGCGAGAACTCGAATACCGTGCCGAGCTTCTTGAACCGGCGCGTGGCCACCGGATTGAACAGCCGGATCTCGATGTTCGGATGCGCGCTGATCTCGAGCAGCTTGCGGTCGTCCGCGTTGGTGCCGAGATCGTCGAGCAGCGCGCGCACGCGCACGCCGCGATCGGCCGCGCGGATGACCGCATCGGCCAGTTCGTGGCCGGTCAGGTCGTCGTGCCAGATGTAGTACTGAAGGTCAAGCGAGCGGTCGGCGCGATCGGCGAGCAACACGCGGGCGTCCAGCGCATCGACCGGATCGGTCAGCAAATGAAATGCGTCCTGCCCGGGATGCGTACCGGCCTGCTGCCGGAACGCGGCGCCGAGCCGCGTATCGTCCGTATCGGTGAATGCATGGGTCGGCGCGCGATCGGCCTGCGGCGGAAGACTGGCGCACGCGACGAGCGCCAGCGACGAGAGAATCGCACCCCACGAACGCAGCATGGTCATGATGGCCGCCCCTCACGGTCGGGCAAAGTTGGTTGGTGTTTGTTCTCGCTGCCCGATCGCGCGCGGCGCGGGTCGGCGGTCGCGCGCTCGACGGGAATCCGGTCGTGCGCGGCGGTCGCGCCACAGCATACTTCGATTGACAGCGGGACGGCACGCCCTCCGTGTTTCCCCGGTGGCGGCAATACGACATGCGGCGCCGACGTGCACCCGTTCAACGCGTTCGACACATTCGGACCGCACACAAAGAAAAACCCGCGACGCATGATGCCATCGCGGGTTTTGCGACGTTCCGCGATCGCTCGAGGAACGTAATCTGGTGGGCCCCCCGGGAGTCGAACCCGGCACCAACGAATTATGAGTTCGCTGCTCTAACCAAGCATGAGCTAGGGGCCCAGACGAGAAGCGCGGCGTGCTACACGCCACCCCGACAACGAAGCCGGGCCGGCATTGTAACAACAAAGACGACAGAGGGAACGAACGCCACCGGCATCATGCGGATACCGGCGGCGTTCGTAACGGAGACGCTGGAAATCAGTTCCCTTCGAGGAACGACTTCAGCTTGTCGGAACGGCTCGGGTGACGCAGCTTGCGCAGCGCCTTGGCTTCGATCTGACGGATCCGCTCGCGCGTGACGTCGAACTGCTTGCCGACTTCCTCGAGCGTGTGATCGGTGCTCATCTCGATACCGAAACGCATCCGCAGCACCTTCGCCTCGCGCGGCGTCAGCGAATCGAGCACGTCCTTCACGACGTCGCGCATGCTGGCATGCAGCGCGGCATCCGCCGGCGCGACCGTGTTGGTGTCCTCGATGAAGTCGCCGAGATGGGAATCGTCGTCGTCACCGATCGGCGTTTCCATCGAGATCGGCTCCTTCGCGATCTTCATGATCTTGCGGATCTTGTCTTCCGGCATCTCCATCTTCTCGGCGAGCGTTGCCGGATCCGGCTCGAGACCGGTTTCCTGCAGGATCTGCCGCGAGATGCGGTTCATCTTGTTGATCGTTTCGATCATGTGAACCGGAATACGGATCGTGCGCGCCTGGTCCGCGATCGAGCGCGTGATGGCCTGACGGATCCACCACGTCGCATAGGTCGAGAACTTGTAGCCGCGACGGTATTCGAACTTGTCCACCGCCTTCATCAGGCCGATGTTGCCTTCCTGGATCAGGTCGAGGAACTGCAGGCCGCGGTTCGTGTACTTCTTCGCGATCGAGATCACGAGACGCAGGTTGGCCTCGGTCATTTCGCGCTTCGCCTGACGTGCCTTCAATTCGCCGGCCGCCATCTGACGGTTGGTTTCCTTCAGGTCCTTCAGCGGCAGCACGACGCGCGCCTGCAGGTCGAGCAGGCGTTGCTGCTGTTCGCGGATCGCCGGGACGTTACGCGACAGCACCGCGCTGTACGAATGGCCTTCCGCGGTGATCTTCTCGGCCCAGTCGAGATCCGTCTCGTTGCCCGGGAAGCGCGCGATGAATTCCGAGCGCGGCATGCCGCACTTGTCGACGACGATGTGCAGGATCTGACGCTCGACCTGACGCACTTCGTCCACCTGCGCACGCAGCGTGTCGCACAGGCGTTCGACGGTACGCGCGGTGAAGCGGATCGTCATCAGCTCGCTCTGGATCGTTTCCTGCGCCTTCAGGTAGGCCTTCGACTTGTAGCCTTCCTTCTCGAATGCGCGGCGCATCTTGTCGAACCACTCGCTGATCTGCGAGAACTTCTCGAGCGACGCGCGCTTGAGGGCTTCGAGCTGGGCGGCGTTCGCCGATGCCTGCGCGGCACCGTCGTCTTCCTCCTCTTCCTCTTCTTCCTCTTCCTCTTCGGCTTCCTCGTCCTCGTTCTCGATCGCTTCCGCTTCCTTCGCGGAGAAACCGTCCGTATCGGCGGCGTCCGCAGCATTCGGATCGAGCAGGCCGTCGACGAGCTCGTCGACGCGGATCTCTTCGTTCGCGACGCGTTCGGCCATCGCGAGGATGTCGGCGATCGTCGTCGGGCACGCGGAGATGGCCATCACCATGTGGCGCAGGCCGTCCTCGATCCGCTTCGCGATCTCGATTTCGCCTTCGCGCGTGAGCAGCTCGACCGTGCCCATCTCGCGCATGTACATCCGGACCGGATCGGTCGTGCGGCCGAATTCCGAATCGACGGTGGACAGCGCGACTTCCGCTTCCTCTTCGACTTCATCGTCCGACGACGCGGCGGGCGCGTTGTCGTTCAGGAGCAGCGTTTCCGCGTCCGGCGCCTGCTCGTAAACCGCCACGCCCATGTCGTTGAACGTGCCGATGATGCCCTCGAGGGCTTCGGTCTCGGTGAAGTTGTCCGGCAGGTGGTCGTTGATTTCGGCGTACGTCAGGAAGCCGCGCTCCTTGCCGAGCTTGATCAGCGCGCGCAGTTTCACGCGGCGCTCTTCGAGCTCCTCGGCCGTGCCCGGCGTGCTCGTCGCGAACGCTTCCTTCAGCAGCGCCTTTTCCTTGGCGCGACGATCGCGCACCTTGGATTTGCCCGGTGCAGCCGCGGCTGCGGGCTGCTCGTCGCTCTGATTTGCGTCGTCTTCGACGGATACTTCGTTCAGCTTTTTGGTCATGGAGTTCGCCGTACCGGCTATATCGACTCGCGGCTGCTGGACGACAGCCGGTTGAACCGTGGGTGCATGAGTAGTACGTACTGCCGTTTCGTCCGCGTCGGCAGTCGTGTCCCTTGCGCTTTTCGCACTTGCCCGCTTCGCCGCCGGCTTGGCCGGCCCGGAGTCGGGTCTGGCGGCAGCCCGTGTTCTGGCTGCCGGCGCCGGCGCAGCCTGAGCAGTGCCGGCCGCGGTTTTCTTTCCTGCAGGGGCTGACGTGGCTGAAGACGTTGTCCTGGTGGAAGAAGCAGACTTGGCCGCTGTGACCTTCTTGGTCGGCTCCGTCGAGCCCTTGCCTGTTGCTTTCTTTCCGCCTGTCGTCTTTGCCATCGCGATTCTCGCCTCTGCTTAGAAAACAAACCGCTGGAAACCTTATATTATAGCACGCTGGGGAGCCCTCTCTAAGCGCCCCGGCCGCCTACAGCCCGAGCCGACGCTTCATGTCGGTTCGCTGCTGGTTCAATTCCGTCAATTCGGCCAATTCCTCGGGGGTGAAGGTGGATTGCCGCGCCAGCCTGTCCAGCCGGTCGCAGCAGGCGTCGTAGCGCATCTTGAGCACTGCTGCCTGCAGCTCCTCCCCCGCAATCCGCTCCTGCTCACGTTGCCGCTCGGGCACCGTCTCGTCTTCCGGATTCTGTAACAGCAAATCGCGGACGTTTTCATCATAGTCCAGAATTTCGCGGAAGATTTCCTCGTAAGTCGCCCCGTTCGAGGACGTCCTCAGGACATCCGACAGCAGCCGGAACTCCGCGCCGTCGCCCAGCGCACGCGCATGATCGACGACTTCCGCGAACAGCTCGCCGATGCGCGGCAGCGCGCGCAGGGTCGCAATCTGTTCGTCGTCGAGCTGCGATGCGACGCGCGGATGCATCACCAGCGTGCGCAGCGCGCGCTTTTCGCTGTCCGTCACGCGGCGCCGCTCGCTGCGCGCGGGCGCCTGGCGCGGCGGCGTCGCGATGCGCGTGTCGACGTCCGACAGCCCCGCGACCTCCTCGAACGGGATATCGAGGCGGTCGGCGAACATGTGCATGATCTGCGCGCGCAACGCGTTCGCGGGCAGCGCCTGCAACAGCGGCTTCGCATCGAACAGCGCCTTCGCACGGCCTTCCGGCTGATCGAGCGCCTTGCCGGCAATCGCTTCGTTCAACAGAAATTGCGACAGCGGCATCGCGCGCTCGACCTGCTCGGAGAACGCCTCCGCGCCGAACTCGCGCACGTAGCTGTCCGGATCGTGCTCGGCCGGCAGAAAAAGGAACCGGATCGTCCGGTTGTCGCCCGCATGCGGCAGGCATGCCTCGAGCGCGCGCCGCGCCGCGCGCCGCCCGGCCGAATCGCCGTCGAAACTGAAAATGACCGTGTCGGTCTGGCGCAGCAGCTTCTGCACGTGAATCGGCGTGCACGCGGTGCCGAGCGTCGCGACCGCGTTCGGAAAGCCGAGCTGCGCGAGCGCGACGACGTCCATGTAGCCTTCGACGACCAGCACGTACTTGCGCTCGCGAATCGCGAGGCGCGCCTCGAACAGCCCGTACAGCTCGCTGCCCTTGTTGAACAGCGGGGTTTCGGGCGAGTTCAGGTACTTCGGTTCGCCGCTGCCGAGCACGCGGCCGCCAAACCCGATCACCTGCCCCTTCACGTTGCGGATCGGGAACATGATCCGCTCGCGGAACCGGTCGTAGCGGCGCGCGACGCCCTGCGCGTCGGTTTTCTCGCTGACGATCACGAGCCCCGCCTCGACGAGCGACTCGTCGCGATAGTCCGGGAACGCGGCCTCGAGGTTCTGCCAGCCGTCCGGCGCATAGCCGAGCCCGAAGCGCGCGGCGATCTCGCCGGTCAGGCCCCGGTTCTTCAGGTACTGGATCGCGACGGTCGCGCCGCGCAACTGCTTGCGATAGTAGTCGCACGCCGCCGTCATCGCGTCGGACAGCGCGGTCGCCACCGATTTCGACACGGGCGCCGGATAGTCGCCGCCACCGCCGCCCCCCCCACCGCCGCCGCGCATCGACGGCTCGTGCGGCACGGTCAGGCCGACGGACTGCGCGAGTTCCTGCACGGCCTCCGGGAACGTGAGCCCCGCATGTTCCATCAGGAAGCCGATCGCCGTGCCGTGCGCGCCGCAACCGAAGCAGTGATAGAACTGCTTGGTCGGACTGACGGTAAACGACGGGCTCTTCTCGTTATGGAACGGGCACAACCCCATGAAGTTGGCGCCGCCCTTCTTGAGCTGCACGTACCGACCCACCACGTCGACGATATCGACGCGGTTCAGCAAATCCTGCAGGAACGAATGCGGAATCACCGTGGGATCGAGCGAAAAAAGACAATACGACTCCCGGCGCACGCATCGCTGGGCGCGCCGGGAACGGGCTTTACTTCGTGAGCGCAGCCTTGACCTGCGCGGAAACGGCCGTCATGTCGGCACGGCCGGCGAGCTTGGCCTTCAGCACGCCCATCACCTTGCCCATGTCCTGCGGGCCGGCTGCGCCGGTTTGCGCGACCGCCGCCTGGACTTCGGCCGCCACTTCGGCGTCCGACAGTTGCGCGGGCATGTAGCCGCCCAGCACGGTCAGCTCGGCCTGCTCCTTCGCGACGAGATCGTCGCGGCCGGCCGCCTGGAACTGGCTGATCGAATCCTTGCGCTGCTTGATCATCTTGTCGATCACGGCCGTGATGCCCGCGTCGTCGAGCGTGACCCGATCATCGACTTCGCGCTGCTTGATCGCGGCCATCAGCAGGCGAATCGTTGCCAGGCGCTCGCTGTCCTTCGCGCGCATCGCGGCCTTCATGTCTTCGCTGATCTGCTCTTTCAAACTCATCTTTCACCCGGGATGGAAACGTGAATCCGACGCCCGCGAACGGGCGTCAACACAAAAACCCGCTTGGGACAGTGTCTCAAGCGGGTTGCTCGAATCCGGCATCGGCGACTCGCCGCCTGATCGGTTGCGCGATCGCACCCGATCGCACGGAGTCGCCGGTGCGCCGCTCAGCGAACCGCGCGGCGCCCAATCGTTCAGTACAGCTTCTTCGGCAGCGTCTGGCTGCGAATACGCTTGTAATGACGCTTCACCGCAGCAGCCTTCTTGCGCTTGCGTTCTGCGGTCGGCTTCTCATAAAACTCGCGCGCGCGAAGCTCGGTCAGCAGACCGTTCTTCTCGATCGTGCGCTTGAAGCGACGCATTGCAACTTCGAACGGCTCGTTCTCTTTAACGCGAATGATCGTCATGATCCGACACGAATAAAGGTTTGCAGGGAAAGACTACCGAGTATAGCAGAGCGATTGCCCAAAGGCACGGGGCCGGGCCCCGCCAACCGGGCGCCGGCCGGCGCGTCAGGCGCCGCGCGCGTACTCGGCCGCGGCCTGCCCGGCCGCCGTGCCGGACGCCCATGCCCACTGGAAGTTGTAGCCGCCGAGCCAGCCCGTCACGTCCACCGCCTCGCCGACGAAGAACAGCCCCGGCACGCGCGCGCTCATCATCGTCGCCGACGACAACTCGCGCGTATCGACCCCGCCCTTCGTCACTTCGGCCTTCTTGTAGCCTTCGGTGCCGTTCGGCGTCAGCGTCCAGCCGGACAGCGCGTCGCCGATCTGGCGCAGCGTCTTGTCCGGCAGGTCCGCGAGTCGCGCGTCGGCCGCGACGCGATGCGTGTCGAGCCACGCATGCGCGAGGCGCGACGGCACCCAGTCGGCGAGCAGCGAACCGATCTGACGCTTCGACGTGCGTTTCGCGTCGAGCAGGTCGGCCACCGTATCGCGCTGCGGCAGCAGGTCGACGCGAATCGGATCGCCGGGCTGCCAATAGCTCGAGATCTGCAGGATGCCCGGCCCGGACAGCCCGCGATGGGTCAGCAGCAGGTCCTCGACGAATTCGCCGCCGCGCTTCTTGTCGCCGGTCGAAACGCGCACTTCGAGCGATACGCCGGACAGCGGCGCGAACGGCGCCCAGTCCTGCGGCGCGAACGTCAGCGGCACGAGCGCCGGCCGCGTATCGACAAGTTTGTGGCCGAACTGCTTCGCGAGCCGGTAGCCGAAGTCGGTCGCGCCGATCTTCGGGATCGACAGGCCGCCGGTCGCGACGATCAGCGCGCGCGCACCGATCGGCCCCGCCTGCTGCGTGTCGAGCGTGAAGCCGTCGGATGGCGCATGGCGCACCGCGTCGACGACGACGGGCCGGCGCCACGCGATGCCGCCCGCGTCGCACTCGTGCTTCAGCACGTCGATGATCGCGTCGCTGCCGTGGTCGCAAAAAAGCTGCCCCTTGTGCTTTTCGTGCCAGGTCACGTGATGGCGCTTGAGCAGCCCGAGGAAGTCGCGCGGCGTATAGCGCGCGAGCGCCGAGCGTGCGAAATGCGGATTCGACGACAGGTAGTTGTCGGGCCCGGCGTACAGGTTCGTGAAATTGCAGCGGCCGCCGCCCGAGATGCGGATTTTCTCGGCAAGCCGCGGCGCGTGATCGAGCAGCACCACGCGGCGGCCGAGCTGCCCGGCGACCGCGGCGCTCATCATGCCGGCGGCGCCCGCGCCGATCACGGCGATGTCATAGGTTTCCATGGCGCGGATTGTACCTGCCCGGCATCGGGCCCGGGCCGCCGCCAGCGGCCGCCTGCCCTCGCCTGCTATACTTTCCGGTTACGTTGACCTACCTGCGGCGCGTCCGAAACGGCGTGCCCCGCCCTCACCCATGCTCGTTCTCGGCATCGAAAGCTCCTGCGACGAAACCGGCCTCGCGCTCTACGACACGCAGCGAGGCCTGCTCGCGCACGCGCTCCATTCGCAGATCGCGATGCACCGCGACTACGGCGGCGTCGTGCCCGAGCTCGCGTCGCGCGACCACATCCGCCGCGCGCTGCCGTTGCTCGAGGAAGTGATGGCCCAAAGCGGCACGCGCCGCGACGACATCGACGCGATCGCGTTCACGCAGGGCCCCGGCCTCGCCGGCGCGCTGCTGGTCGGCGCGAGCATCGCGAATGCGCTCGCGCTCGCGTGGAACAAGCCGACCGTCGGCATCCATCACCTCGAAGGCCATCTGCTGTCGCCGTTGCTGGTCGACGCGCCGCCGCCGTTCCCGTTCGTCGCGCTGCTGGTGTCCGGCGGCCACACGCAGCTGATGCGCGTGACCGACGTCGGCGTGTACGAGACGCTCGGCGAAACACTCGACGACGCGGCCGGCGAAGCGTTCGACAAAACCGCGAAACTGATCGGCCTCGGCTACCCGGGCGGCCCGGAAGTATCGAAGCTCGCCGAAACGGGCACGCCGGGCGCGGTCGTGCTGCCGCGCCCGATGCTGCATTCGGGCGATCTCGACTTCAGCTTCAGCGGCCTGAAGACGGCCGTGCTCACGCAGATGAAGAAATTCGAAGCGGCGAAGCTCGACGGCGAAGCGCTCGAACGCGCGAAGGCCGACCTCGCGCGCGGCTTCGTCGATGCGGCCGTCGACGTACTCGTCGCGAAGTCGCTCGCCGCGCTGAAGAAGACGAAGCTCAAGCGCCTCGTGGTCGCGGGTGGCGTCGGCGCGAACCGCCAGTTGCGCGCGGCACTGTCGGCGGCCGCGGCCAAGCGCGGCTTCGACGTGCACTACCCCGATCTCGCGCTCTGCACCGACAACGGCGCGATGATCGCGCTCGCGGGCGCACTGCGGCTCGGCCGCTGGCCCGAACAGGCGAATGCCGACTACGCGTTCACGGTGAAGCCGCGCTGGGATCTCGCATCGCTCGCGGGCTGACTCGCGTCACGCGCCACCACCGGCAGGAAAACAAAAAGGCCGCTCGTTCGAGCGGCCTTTTTCATTGTCGCGACAAAACGCCGCAGCGTTATGCCGCCTGCCGCTTGTCGCGCTCGATCAGCGCATACGCGCTGTGATTGTGGATCGACTCGAAGTTCTCGGCTTCGAGCACGTAGGCAACCACCCGCTCGTCCGCATCGAGACGCTGCGCGACGTCCCGCACGAGATCCTCGACGAACTTCGGGTTCTCGTATGCACGCTCGGTCACGAACTTCTCGTCCGGCCGCTTCAGCAGACCCCACAGTTCGCACGACGCTTCCTCTTCCGCGATGCGGATCAGCGCCTCGACCGGCAGATCCGCAGCCAGCTCCGCGTCGATCGTCACGTGCGAGCGCTGGTTGTGCGCGCCGTACTGCGAGATCTTCTTCGAGCACGGGCACAGGCTCGTCACCGGCACGAGCACCTTCAGGAACAGGCGCGTATCGCCGTTGCGGCTTTCGCCCGCGAGCGTCACTTCATAGTCGAGCAGGCTTTGCACGCCGGACACCGGCGCCGTCTTGTTCACGAAATACGGGAACGTGACTTCGATGCGGCCGGCCTCGGCCTCGAGCTTCTCGAGCATCGACGCGAGCATCGCGCGGAAGCGCTCGACCGTCAGCGGCGCGCGATTCTCTTCGAGCAGCGCGACGAAGCGCGACATGTGCGTGCCTTTCTGGTCGGCCGGCAGACGGACGTCGAGGTTCCAGACACCGACGGTCGGTTGCACGTCGCCGCTTTCGGTGCACACCGTCAACGGATGCCGGACCGCCTTCACGCCGACGCGCTGAATCGGGATCTGACGGGTATCCACCGTGCTCTGCACGTCGGGCATCACGAAGGCGGGATTCATCTGGTTCATCTTGTTCAATCCTTGTAAGCCGCGCGTCCGACGACGCGCATGCCGCATCATGCGGCAGCCGGAAAAGCAACATGGGCCCGCAGGCCCATGTTTTCCGCATCAATGAAGACCGGTTGCGCCAGTCGCACCGACGCCGCCCGCGGGCGGCGCCAGCTTACGCGACGCGCTTCGCCTGACCGGCGACATCGGCCGCCGGATTCAGAAAGCGTTCGCGAATCGATTTCGCGATACCCGCGCCGTCGAGGCCGCATTGCGACAGCAGCTTCGCGGGGTCGCCGTGATCGATGAACAGGTCAGGGAGGCCCAATTGTAGTACGGGTCGGATAACCCCACTCTCCATCAGGGCTTCCACGCAGGCCGAGCCCGCGCCGCCCATCACGCAGCCTTCCTCGACCGTCACGACGTAGTCGTGCGTTTCGGCGAGCTCGCGCACGAGCGCTGCGTCGACCGGCTTCACGAAGCGCATGTTCGCGACCGTTGCGTCGAGTTCCTCGGCCGCGGCGAGCGACGGTGCGACCATCGTGCCGAACGCGAGGATCGCGACGCGCTTGCCTTCCGGCTGCGACGTGCGGCGACGCACTTCACCCTTGCCGAGCGGGATCTCGGTGAATTCCTTCACCGTCGCCACACCCGTACCCGCGCCGCGCGGATAGCGCACCGCGGTCGGGTTCGGCTGCTGCAGCGCCGTGTGCAGCATCTGGCGGCATTCGTTCTCGTCGGATGCGGCCATGATCGTCATGTTCGGGATGCAGCGCATGAACGCGAGATCGTACGCGCCCGCATGCGTCGCGCCGTCCGCGCCGACGAGGCCCGCGCGGTCGATCGCGAACACGACCGGCAGGTTCTGCAGCGCGACGTCGTGGATCAGCTGGTCGTACGCACGCTGCAGGAACGTCGAGTAGATCGCGACGACGGGCTTCAGCCCTTCGGTCGCGAGACCGCCCGCAAACGTCACCGCATGCTGCTCGGCGATGCCGACGTCGTAGTAGCGATCCTTGAAGCGCTTCTCGAACTCGACCATGCCCGAGCCTTCGCGCATCGCGGGCGTGATGCCGACCACGCGCGTATCGCGCTCGGCTTCATCGCACAGCCACTCGCCGAATACCTGCGTGTACGTCTTCTTCGCGGGCGTCGTCGACGGCTTGATGCCTTCGGCCGGGTTGAACTTGCCGGGGCCGTGATAGAGCACGGGATCCGCTTCGGCGAGCTTGTAGCCCTGGCCTTTCTTCGTCACGACGTGCAGGAACTGCGGGCCGCGCAGTTCACGGATGTTCTGCAGCGTCGGGATCAGCGAATCGAGATCGTGACCGTCGATCGGGCCGATGTAGTTGAAGCCGAACTCCTCGAACAGCGTGGCCGGCACGACCATGCCCTTCGCGTGCTCCTCGAGCTTGCGCGCGAGTTCGAGCACCGGCGGCGCGACGCTCAGCACGCGCTCGACGCCCGCGCGCGCAGCCGCATAGAAGCGGCCCGACATCAGGCGGGCGAGATGGCGATTCAGCGCGCCGACCGGCGGCGAGATCGACATGTCGTTGTCGTTGAGGATCACGAGCAGCTTCGCATCTTCCGACACGCCCGCGTTGTTCATCGCCTCGAACGCCATGCCGGCCGTCATCGCGCCGTCGCCGATCACGGCGATCGAGAAGCGGTCGTCGCCGTTCAGTTGGCTGCCGATCGCCATGCCGAGCGCCGCCGAGATCGACGTGCTCGAGTGCGCGGTGCCGAACGTGTCGTATTCGGATTCGCTGCGACGCGGGAAGCCCGAGATGCCGTCGTACTGACGCAGCGAATGCATCTGGTCGCGGCGGCCCGTCAGGATCTTGTGCGGGTAGGTCTGGTGACCCACGTCCCAGACGATGCGATCGTTCGGCGTGTTGAACACGTAGTGCAACGCGATCGTCAGCTCGACCGTCCCGAGGTTGGACGACAAATGGCCGCCCGTCTTCGACACGCTGTCGAGCACGAACGCGCGCAGTTCATCCGCGAGCGGTTGCAGTTGGCGACGATCGAGGCGGCGCAAATCCGCCGGGTCGTCGATGGTTTTCAGCAAGTCGTACATCGTCGTTCCATTGTAGGAAATCAAACGCGCCCGCATTCTTTTGCACGCACCGTAGCGTGTGCGCGGCGGCGGGCTTTCGCGTCAGCTGACCCGGTTCACTACCAGGTCGGCAAGTTCGGCCAGACGCTGTGCGCGTGCGCCGAACGGTTTCAGCGCATCGTGCGCTTCGGCGCGCAGCTGCGCTGCCAGCTCGCGCGACGCCTCGAGACCGAGGATCGATACATAGGTCGGCTTGTCGTTCGCCGCGTCCTTGCCGGCCGTCTTGCCAAGCGTCGCCGAATCGGTCGTGACGTCGAGAATGTCGTCGACAACCTGGAAGGCCAGACCCACGGCCCCCGCGTACACGTCCAGCGCAGCCATCGTTTCCGTCGAAGGCGTCTCGCCGGCCAGCGCACCCATCCGCACGGCCGCGCGCAGCAAGGCGCCCGTCTTCATCCGGTGCATCGTCTCGAGCTGTTCGCGCGTCAGCTTCAGGCCGACGCTCGCCAGGTCGATCGCCTGCCCGCCGGCCATGCCGATCGAGCCGCTCGCGAGCGCCAGCTCGCGCACGAGCGCCGCCTGCTGCACCGGCGACAGCGCGTCGGCGTCGGTCAGCGCGACGAACGCCTGCGATTGCAGCGCATCGCCGACCAGCAGCGCCGTCGGCTCGTCGTACTGCACGTGCACGGTCGGCTTGCCGCGACGCAGCGCGTCGTCGTCCATGCACGGCATGTCGTCGTGCACGAGCGAGTAGACGTGGATCATCTCCAGCGCCGCCGCCGCCGCGTTGCGTGCCGCCTCCGTCGCACCGGTCAGCTCGCCTGCTGCATGGCACAGCAGCGGGCGAACGCGTTTGCCGCCACCGAGGACCGCGTAGCGCATCGCCTCGTGAAGTTTCGCGGGCATCGCGGTTTCAGCCGGCAGATAGTGGCCGAGTGCGTCCTCGACACGGTCAAGCACGGACCGCATCCATTGTTCGAATGTCATAGATCGTCGTCTTCGCCGTCCGTGGCGGCCGTTCCGGACGAAAGCGGCTTCAGCGTCGCGCCGTCGAGCACGCGAACCTGCTGCTCCACTTTCTCGAGCTGCTGTTGGCAAAACGCAACGAGGGTCGCACCGCGGCGATACGCCGCCAGTGAATCCTCGAGGCTCAGCGCGCCGCCTTCCATCCGGGCAACCAGCGTCTCGAGTTCCGCGAGCGCCATCTCGTAATTGTCCGGCAACGGTTCGGTGCCATTGCCGGGCGGCGTGGCGCCTGGGGATGCGGTTTTCGCCATGGACGAGGGTGTCAAATTTCAAAACAAGTCGGACATTCTACGGCAAAAGAGAATTTTCCGACCTGCCGTCTTGGGCGCCCGCGCACAATCCCGGCCCCATCTTCGATGCACAGTGTGCGCCTTTCGACGGCCGCCCGACAAAAAATTGACACAAATCAGGCACTTAATCCTAGCCTTGCGAGGCGAACCGGGTATAATTCTCCGTTTCCCTAAATCGATTTTTCGATGGTTGGGTTGTTCACTGCTTTCACGCTAACACCGGGAGTGGGAATGTCCAATCTGAGCGATGCGCTTCAGTTGAAGTCGGCCCACAGCCAGCTTCCAGTCACTGCATATTTCGATGAGGCGCTACTCGAGCGCGAGATCGAAACCCTCTTCAAGAAAGGACCTCGTTACGTCGGGCACGAGTTGATGGTGCCCGAGGCGGGGGATTATTTTGCGCTGCCGTCCGAGAAGGAAGGCCGCGTGCTGGTCCGCAACCAGACGAACCAGATCGAACTGCTGTCGAACGTGTGCCGCCACCGGCAGGCGATCATGCTCAACGGGCGCGGCCACACGCAGAACATCGTGTGCCCGCTGCACCGCTGGACGTACGACCTCGAAGGCGAGCTGCTCGGCGCACCGCACTTCCCCGACAAGCCGTGCCTGAACCTCGGCAAGAGCCCGCTGCAGAACTGGCAGGGGCTGCTGTTCGAGGCCGAGGGCCGCAACGTCGCGCGCGATCTCGCCAACCTCGGCACGAAGCATCACTTCGACTTCTCCGAGTACCAGTTCGATCACGTCGAAGTGCACGAGTGCGATTACAACTGGAAGACGTTCATCGAGGTCTACCTCGAGGATTATCACGTCGTCCCGTTCCACCCGGGCCTCGGCAGCTTCGTGTCGTGCGACGATCTCAAATGGGAGTTCGGCGACTGGTACAGCGTGCAGACGGTCGGCGTGCACAACGCCCTCGCGAAACCGGGCAGCGCGACTTACCAGAAATGGCACGAGCAGGTGCTGAAGTTTCGCAACGGCGTGCCGCCGGAGTTCGGCGCGATCTGGATGGTCTACTACCCGGGCCTGATGATCGAGTGGTATCCGCACGTGCTGGTCGTGTCGTGGCTGATCCCGCGCGGGCCGCAGAAGACGACCAACATCGTCGAGTTCTATTACCCCGAGGAAATCGCGCTGTTCGAACGCGAATTCGTCGAGGCCGAGCGCGCCGCCTACATGGAGACGGCCGTCGAGGACGACGAGATCGCGATGCGGATGGACGCTGGCCGCCGTGCGCTGATGGCGCGTGGCGAGTCGCAGGTCGGCCCGTACCAGAGCCCGATGGAAGACGGGATGCAGCACTTCCACGAGTTCCTGCGCCGCCACCTCGGCGACCTCTGACAGCGGAGGCGGCGCGTTGCCGCCGCCCGGCCGCCGGCAAACGAAAAGACGGGCTTCGGCCCGTCTTTTTTTGTTTAGACTTGGAGTGTCAGGCCATTTGCACTCCAGGGAGCCGTCATGCCACACACTCATTACACCACGCTCATCTCCGCCGCCAATCTCGCCGAGCGCCTGGCCGCGGCGCCCGGCAGCGTGGCGCTGTTCGACTGCCGCTTCGATCTCGCCGATCCCGGCGCCGGCGAAGCCGCCTACGCGGCCGGCCACCTTCCCGGCGCGCAATACCTTCATCTCGACCGCGACCTGTCGGGCCGCAAGACGGGCACCAACGGCCGCCATCCGCTGCCGACCCGCGACGCGCTCGCCACGCTGCTCGCCAGCCGCGGCCTCAAGCAGGGCCAGCAGGTCGTCGCGTACGACGCGCAAGGCGGCGCCTATGCGGCGCGCCTGTGGTGGCTGCTGCGCTGGCTCGGCCACGATTCGGTCGCGGTGCTCGACGGCGGCCTGCAGGCGTGGGAAGCGGCCGGCCAGCCGCTGACGACCGACGTGCCGCAACCGGCCACCGGCAACTTCCGCGCCGCAACGCCGCTCGAATCGACGGTCGATGCAGCAGCCGTGCTCGCGAACGTGTCGTCGGCCGCGCGCGTGGTGATCGATGCACGCGCACCGGACCGCTATCGCGGCGAAAATGAAACGATCGATCGGGTGGGCGGCCACATTCCCGGTGCGCGCAACCGCTTCTTCAAGGACAACCTGGCCGCCGACGGCCGCTTCAAGACCGGCCATGAATTGCGCGAGGCGTTCGCCACCGTGCTGGCCGGCACCGAGCCAAACCGCGTGATCCTGCAATGCGGCTCCGGCGTCACCGCCTGCCACAACGCGCTGGCGCTGGAAGTGGCGGGCCTGCACGGCGCGTCGCTGTACCCGGGTTCGTGGAGCGAATGGAGCGCCGATCCGTCGCGACCGATCGCGACCGGCCCGACGCCGTAAGCGCGCGTACGGCGCGGCAGTCACGCAGCGGCGGCCTCGGCCGCCGCTTGCCGTTTACATCACGCCGAACTTGTGGAACCACTCGATCGCGCGTTTCCAGCCATCCTCGGCATCGGCCTTCACGTAGCTCGGCCGGTAGTCGGCGAAGAACGCATGGCCGGCATCCGGATACACGACGATCTCCGATTCGCGCGCGAGCTTCGAATCGCTCGCCTGGATCGCCTTGCGCATGTTCGCGAGCGACGCCTGCGTGATGTTCTGATCCTTCTCGCCGTACAGGCCGAGCACCGGCACTTTCAGCAACGACGCGTGATCGACCGGGTTGAACGGCGTCATCTCGTCGGTCTTGCCTTCGACGAACCCGTACCACGCCACCGCGGCCCGCACGTGCGGATTGTGTTCCGCATACAGCCACGCCTGGCGACCGCCCCAGCAGAACCCGGTCACGCCGAGGCGCGTCAGGTCGCCGCCGTTCTTGCCGGCCCACGCGACCGTCGCATCGAGATCCTCCGTCACCTGCCGGTCCGGCACCTTGCTGACGATGTTGTCGACCAGCGCCTGGATCGTCGGATATTTCGCCGCGTTGCCCTGTCGCGCAAACAGGTCCGGCGCGATCGCCAGATAGCCGAGCTTCGCGAAGCGCCGGCAGACGTCGGCGATATGCGCGTGCACGCCGAAGATCTCGTGAATCACGATGACGACCGGCAGGTTCGTCTTGTCGACCGGCTGCGCGCGATAAGCCGGCACGCTCGCATCGCCCGAGCGGATTTCGATGGTGTCGACGTCCAGGCCGGCACTGTCGGTCGTGACCGTCTGCGCCGACACGGGCAGCACGGCCGCCGCGAAGGTGCCGCCGAGCGCAGCCTGCATGAACTTGCGGCGCGAGAACGGGACATGGGGGACCAGGCTGTCGACTTCGGGTTTCAACATGAATGCACTCCTCGATTGGGCGCCGCCGTCACGATCGCGGAGACGGCATGACGGGGCATCGCACCGGCGCGCGGCGCGGATGTTGCGGCGGTTGGCACCCCGCCGCAAACGAAAACCCGGACAAGATGCCCAATAATCCGTTGTCGCGTCAACTGTCAGATGTGTAAGACTCGATTACGACGCGGTGCGGCGATCGCATCGATCATCGCGCGGTAGCCTGGCGACGGCCTGCCGAATCACCGTGCGGCGGCGCGTAGCGACGATCGCCGCGCGACCAAATCCTTGCGAATCGAAAAGAAAAACGGGCGGGGAATACGCAGGACATTGCGCATTCCCCGCCCGCTCCGCACACGAGCGCGATCAGTGCAGCTTGACGCGCGGCAGCGTCGTGCGTCGCAGCCAGTGCGCAATCGTGTCGAGCATCATCCGCGGATAACCGTGCAGCGCGGCAATGTGCATCCGGTACAGCGACATGTACATGAAGCGTGCGAACAGCCCTTCGATCAGCATGTTGCCGCCGATCAACCCGCCCATCAGATTGCCGACCGCGCTGAAATGGCCGAGCGACACGAGCGAGCCCAGGTCGCGATACGTGAATTCGGGCAGCGGACGCCCTTCCAGCCGACAGCCGATCGCCTTCAGCAGGAAGCTCGCCTGCTGGTGCGCGGCCTGCGCGCGCGGCGGCACGTTGCGCTCGTTACCAGGCCATGCGCATGCCGCGCAATCGCCGAGCGCGAATATGTTGTCGTCGGTGAAGGTTTGCAGCGTGCGGCGCACGTCGAGCTGGCCCAGCTTGTTGACCTGGAGCCCATCGAGATTCGCGAGCACCGACGGCGCCTTGATGCCGGCAGCCCAGACCGTCAGGTCGGCACGCACGACCTTGCCGCTCGCCGTGTGGACGGCCCCGGGCGCCACCTCCGTCACGCGCTCGGCGAGCATCAGCCGCACGCCGATCTTTCCGAGCAATTCAGCCGTCGCCGACGAGACGCGCTCCGGCAGCGCCGGGAGGATCCGCGGCCCCGATTCGATCAGCACGATGCCGACGTCGTGCCGTGGATCGAGTTTGTGCAACCCGTAGGCCGACAACACCTGCGCGGTATTGCGCAGTTCCGCGGACAGCTCGACGCCCGTCGCGCCGCCGCCGACGATCACGACCTGGATACGCGGCTCGGCCGACTCGCCCGGCGCGGTCGGCGCCGGCGCCTGGTGCTCAGCGCGCATGCATGCCGCGATCAGCCGCTTGCGGAAGCGTTCGGCCTCCCCGACCGTGTCGAGCGCGATCGCGTTTTCCGGTGCGCCCTGCACGCCGAAGAAGTGGGTCGTGCTGCCGATCGCGATCACGAGCGTGTCGTATTCCAGCTCGCGTGCCGGCAACAGTTCCGCGCCGTCGCTGTCGTTGATCGGCGACAGCGTGACGCGCTTCGCCGCGCGGTCGAGCCCGGTCAGCTCGCCCTGCTGGAACTCGAAGCCGTGCCAGCGCGCCTGCGCCGCATATTCGAGCTCCTGCGTGAACGGGTCCATGCTGCCGGCCGCGACTTCGTGCAGCAGCGGTTTCCAGATGTGCGTCGGATTGCGGTCGACGAGCGTGACGAGCGCACGCGCGGGACGATTGCCGCGCGCGCCGTAACGGTCGCCGAGCCGCGTCGCCAGTTCCAGGCCGCCGGCACCTCCGCCTACGATGATGATCCGATGCATCCGATTCCCCCTTTGCGATTCGAAACTGCTGCCGCCGGATGAAGCAAACGCCGTGCACTCGCGCCGCCCGGTGGATTAACCGGTTCGGACATCATCGATGTGCAGTTCGAAGCACTTCGATGCATCCGATCCGGAACGCGGGGCGCGCCGCCCCGCGTCAATGACATGACTGACATGCATTGTCCGGGAGCTTGCGCGTTGACCACAAGCAAACCATCTCGATATTCAGCATCCCTGCAACAATATGCCGCGGGAAACGGGAATCGCTCGGGGGTGCGTCAGTGTGCCTCTTCCCAGTTCGCGCCGGCACCCACTTCGGCGACGAGCGGCACCTTCAGCTTCGCGACGCCGCACATCATTTCCGGCAGTTTCTCGCGCACGAGCGACAGCTCGCCTTCCGGCACCTCGAGCACCAGTTCGTCGTGCACCTGCATGATCATCCGCGATGCAAGCCCGTCGCGCGTGAGCCAGTCGTCCACCGCGATCATCGACAGCTTGATCAGGTCGGCCGCCGTGCCCTGCATCGGTGCATTGATGGCCGCGCGCTCGGCCGCCTGACGGCGCGGGCCATTGCCGCCGTTGATCTCGGGCAGCCACAGGCGGCGACCGAAAACGGTTTCGACGTAGCCCTTCTCCTTCGCGGTTGCGCGCGTGTCTTCCATGTACTGCGCGACGCCCGGATAGCGGGCGAAATAGCGGTCGATATAGAGCTTCGCCGCGTCGCGCGTGATGCCGAGGTTCGATGCGAGCCCGAACGCGCTCATCCCGTAGATGAGCCCGAAGTTGATCACCTTCGCGATCCGGCGCTGGTCGGAATTGACCTCCAGCGGCGTCACGCCGAACACCTCGGCGGCCGTCGCGCGGTGAATGTCCTCGCCCTGCGAGAACGCGCGCAACAGCGACGCGTCGCCGGAGATGTGCGCCATGATCCGCAGTTCGATCTGCGAATAGTCGGCCGATACGATCCGGTGGCCCGGCGATGCAATGAACGCCTCGCGGATGCGCCGGCCTTCGGCCGTGCGCACCGGAATGTTCTGAAGATTGGGATCGTTCGACGCCAGGCGGCCGGTGACCGCGACGGCCTGCGCATAGTTCGTATGCACGCGGCCGGTGGTGGGATTCACCATGCGCGGGAGCTTGTCGGTATAGGTCGACTTCAGCTTCGACAGCCCGCGATGCTCGAGCAGCAGCTTCGGCAGCGGGTAGTCCTCGGCCAGCTTCTGCAGCACTTCCTCGTCGGTCGACGGCGCGCCGCTCGGCGTCTTTTTCACGACCGGCAACTGCAGCTTCTCGAAGAAGATCTGCCCGATCTGCTTCGGCGAGCCGAGATTGAATTCGCCGCCCGCCAGTTCGTACGCCTGCCCCTCGAGTTCGATCAGGCGCGTCGCGATTTCGGTGCTCTGCGCGTGCAGGCGCGCATCGTCGATCAGCACGCCCGTGCGCTCCATCTTGCGCAGCACGAGCGATACCGGCATCTCGATCTCGCGGTACACGCGCTCGAGGCCCGGCTCGCGGGCGACTTGCGGATACAGCGCGTGATGGAGCTGCAGCGTGATGTCCGCATCTTCGGCTGCGTATTCGGCGGCCTGCGCGAGCGCCACTTCGTCGAAACCGATCTGCTTCGCGCCCTTGCCGGCCACGTCTTCGTACTTGATCGTCTTGACGCCCAGATGACGCAGCGCGAGGCTGTCCATGTCGTGCGTGCGGTGCGATTCGACCACGTACGATTCGAGCAGCGTGTCGTGCTCGATGCCGTTCAGTTCGATGTCGTAGTTCGCGAGCACCTGTGCGTCGTACTTCAGGTGCTGGCCGACCTTCTTGCGATCGGCCGATTCGAGCCACGGCTTCAGGCGCGCGAGCACTTCGTCGAGCGGAAGCTGCTCGGGCATGTCGGGCCCGCGGTGCGCGACCGGCAGGTAGGCCGCCTTGCCCGGCTCGACCGAGAACGACAGGCCGACGAGCCGCGCGAGCATCGGATCGAGCGCGGTCGTCTCGGTGTCGAACGCGGTCAGCGCGGCCGCGTCGATCTTCGCGAACCACGCGTCGAACTGTTCCCAGGTCTGGATCGTGTCGTATTCGCGCACGACGTCGGTCGCGATCACCGGGGCCGGCTCGCCTTCCGGCGCATCGGCGCCACCGCCTTCCGCGGGTGCGTTCTCGACTTCGCGCAGCCAGGTCTTGAAGCCGTAGCGCGCGAAGATGTCGCGCAACAGCTCGCGCGCCTCGCCGTCGGTCTTCAGCGACGCTTCGATCGATTCGAGATGCGGCGCGAGATCGCATGACGTGTCGACGGTCACGAGCTTGCGGCCGAGCGGCAGGAAATCGAGCGCGCGGCGCAGGTTGTCGCCGACCACGCCCTTGATGTCGGCCGCGTGCGCGATGACGCCGTCGAGGCTTTCGTATTGCGACAGCCACTTCACGGCCGTCTTCGGCCCGCACTTCTCGACGCCCGGCACGTTGTCGACGGTGTCGCCGATCAGCGCGAGATAGTCGATGATGCGCTCGGGCGGCACGCCGAACTTCGCGAGCACGCCATCGCGGTCGAGCGTCTCGTTGGTCATCGTGTTGACGAGCGTGACGCGCTCGGTCACGAGCTGCGCGAGATCCTTGTCGCCGGTCGACACGATCACGTTCATCCCGTGCCGTTCGGCTTCGCGCGCGAGCGTGCCGATCACGTCGTCGGCCTCCACGCCTTCGACCATCAGCAGCGGCCAGCCGAGCGCGCGCACGGCGCCGTGGATCGGCTCGACCTGCAATGCGAGATCGGGCGGCATCGACGGACGGTTTGCCTTATAGTCGGCATAAAGGTCGTCGCGGAACGTCTTGCCCTTTGCATCGAACACGCAAGCGCTATACTCTGCACTGACTTCCTTGCGCATACGGCGCAGCATGTTGATGATTCCGTAGAGCGCTCCGGTCGGCTCCCCGCCAGGGCCACGCAAATCAGGCATCGCATGGTAAGCCCGATACAGATAGCTCGAACCGTCAACCAATAGCAGGGTCTTACCTTCCAGATTTCGTTCTTCAGGCATTATGAACAAGAGAAAAGTGATTCCGAGTCTGCGTTCGCTCGCAGATCAAGAACGCGCGACGGCCAAGAAGGCGCGCGCATCGTGGCAGATGTTCACGATTATGGCAGAGTTTATCGAGGCGACCGAGTACCTGTCGGAGATCCGCCCGGCTGTCAGCATCTACGGTTCTGCCCGCCTCAAACCCGATACCCCGCACTACAAGCTCGCCGCGCAGATCGCGCGCAAGCTGTCGGACGCCGGCTTCGCGGTGATCTCCGGCGGCGGCCCCGGCATCATGGAAGCCGCGAACAAGGGCGCGCACGCCGGCAAGGCGCCGTCGGTCGGCCTGAACATCGAGCTGCCGCACGAGCAGGCCGGCAACCACTATCAGGACATCTCGCTGCGCTTCCGCCACTTCTTCACGCGCAAGGTCACGTTCGTGAAGAACTCGGATGCGGTGATCGTGATGCCGGGCGGTTTCGGCACGCTCGACGAACTGTCCGAAGTGCTCACGCTGATCCAGACGAAAAAATCGCGCCTCGTGCCGATCATCCTCGTCGGCAGCGAATTCTGGCAGGGGCTGCTGCAGTGGTTCCGCGATCAACTGATTCCGATGGGCCTGATCAATCCGGAAGACATGGATCTGATGCAGGTGATCGACGACCCCGACCAGGTGCTCGACGCGGTGCTCGCGTTCTACGAGGACAGCGGCGAGGAAGAAGGTTCGGACGAGGAGGATCATCCGCCGCGCCCGGAAGAAGACCGGATGTTCTATCTGTAACCGGTCGGTGACGACAGCCGGCCGAGCGCCGGCTGTCGTGCTTTTCATGCGACGGAAGTGCGCTCCGGCGGCTCGCCGGGCGTGACTTTGTAACGCGCTGTTAATACCCGTTCACCGCCGCGCGCGGTCGAATGTCAAATCTCCGCAGTCGGCGCGGCACCATGCGGCGGGATCGGCCGCACCAGCCGGCCGCCAATGTCAAACGGCGGGCCCATCGCGTGCCTGCGCGCCGCCAATCCTCCGTAATAATCACGACTCGCCTTTTCCGTCGTGCCGCAGCACACTGCATTGTGTCGGCGCGGCGTTCCCCCGGTGGAACGGTCCCCCTCGCTTCCATCGCGTCGCGCCGGCCTATTCATCACGACACCACGGAAAAGAACATGCAACGCTCGCTGATCGCCCTCGCCTTTGCCGGCCTCGGCCTTTCGCTGTCCGGCCTCGCTCACGCCGTCAACGTCGACGTCAACATCGGCACGCCCGCGCCGGTCGTCGTCGCCCCCGCGCCCGTCGTGGTCGCCCCGGCGCCGGCGATCATCGTCGGCTGGCATGGCGACCGCTACTGGGACGGCCGCCGCTACTGGGAGCGCCGCGAGTGGGAGGATCACCAGCGCTATCGCGGTCGTGGCGGCTATCACTGCCCGCCGGGACATGCGAAAAAGGGCGAGTGCTGAGCGCCCGAGCGAAGGCCCGTCAGGCCCGCACGCGGAAGCAGAAAAACGAAGGCCGCACGCGAACGAAGGTTCGCGTGCGGCCTTTGTCGTTGCGCATGCCGCTGCGCGGTGGCGTTACTGAAACGCCACTTCCGCAAAGCTCCGCAGCTTGCGGCTATGCAGCTTGTCGAGCCCGTTCGTGCGCAGGATCTCCATCGCCTTCACGCCGATCTGCAGATGCTGGTCGACCTGCCCGCGATAGAACGTGTCGGCCATGCCCGGCAGTTTCAGCTCGCCGTGCAGCGGCTTGTCCGATACGCACAGCAACGTGCCGTACGGCACCCGGAAGCGGAAGCCGTTGGCTGCGATCGTCGCGCTTTCCATGTCGAGCGCGATCGCGCGGCTCTGCGACAGCCGCTGCACGGGCTCGCGATGGTCGCGCAGTTCCCAGTTGCGGTTGTCGACGCTCGCGACCGTGCCCGTACGCATCACCCGCTTCAGTTCCGCGCCCTCCAGCCGCGTGACCTCGGCCACGCCGCGCTCGAGCGCGAGCTGCACTTCGGCCAGCGCCGGAATCGGCACCCACAGCGGCAGGTCGGCGTCGAGCACGTGATCTTCCCGCACGTAACCGTGCGCGAGCACGTAGTCGCCGAGGCGCTGCGTGTTGCGCAGCCCCGCGCAGTGACCGAGCATCACCCAAGCGTGCGGACGCAGCACCGCGATGTGATCGGTGATCGTCTTCGCGTTCGACGGGCCGACGCCGATGTTGACCATCGTGATCCCGCTGCCGTCCGCGCGCTTCAGGTGATACGCGGGCATCTGCGGCAGGCGCGGCGGCGCGGTGCCCTCGGCCGGCTCGCTGCCGAGGTTCGCGTTGTACGTGACGACGTCGCCCGGCTCGACGAACGCGCTGTACTCGCTGCGGTACGCGCGCACCTCGGGATCGTCGCTTTCGGTCATCAGCGTGCGGCCGAGCTTCACGAACTCGTCGATGTAGAACTGGTAGTTCGTGTAGAGCACGTAGTTCTGGAAATGCGTGGGCGACGTCGCCGTGTAGTGACGCAGCCGGTGCAGCGAGAAGTCGACGCGGGCCGCCGTGAACAGCGCGAGCGGATGCGGCTCGCCCGGCGCCGGCTCGAACGTGCCGTTGACGATGCGGTCATCGAGATACGACAGGTCGGGCGTGTCGAAGATGTCGCGCATCGCGAGCAGGCGGTCGCGATCGAGTTCGCCCTCGAGATGGATGCCTTCCGGAAACGCGAAATGGATCGGAATCGGCTGCGACGACACGCCGATCTCGATCTTGACATGGTGGTTCTTCGACAGCAGACGCAGTTGCTCGCGGTAGTAGTTCGCGAAGAGATCGGGGCGCGTGACGGTCGTCTCGAATACGCCGGGACCCGCGACGAAGCCGTACGAGCGGCGCGAATCGACGTGCGTGTTGACGTCGGTCCGGATCCGCACGAACGGGTAGCACGCGCGCACGTGCTCGGTAATCGCTTCGTGGCGGCGATAGCGCGCGAACGCATCGCGCAGGAAGCCCGTATTCGTGTCGTAAATGGCGGACAGCCGCGCGACGGCGGCGACCGGATCGTCGAAAGCCTCGACCGACGGGCTTTCGGGCGACAGCACACGGTGCCGGCGGCTCAAATCGTTTTTCATTTTCATCACCTCGTCAGATCCGACGACATTACCACGGAACCCGGTCGCCCTTATGGCCGCCCCTGCGCACGCAGGGGCCGGATGGCGCGCAGTATTTGCTAAAATCGGTAGGTTCACTGGAGACTCATCATGAAGCCGCTCATTTTCGTCGCCGCTGCCGTCGCGTTTGCCGCCGCCGGCGTCGCTCACGCCGCCGGCGGCACGCCTGACGCCGACGCGCAGGCCCGGGCCGAGGCCAACGAAGCCGCCGGCCTGCCCGATCTCCGCAAGATCAACCGGCCGGGCGCCGAAGTCACGTCGAAAGTGGACTTCGCCGACATCCGCCGCACGCCGAGCTTCCACGAAAAGAGCAAGAACGGCACCGAAGTCACCGAGTACCGCGACCGCGGCAAGCCGGTCGAGATCGACGTGAAATCGAACTTCGGCACGCGCTACCAGATGAGCTCGACGCCCGACACGTCGCCGAAGCCGCACGACGCGGGCATCCCGATCACGCGCCTGCCGTCGCTGAACCTGCGCTACTGATTCCGTGGCGTGGCGCACCGGGCGCCGCGCCGCCCCTTCACCTGCTGTCGCGATGCACGCCGCCCGCGTGCCGACACCCTGACCTGACGCATCCCGCATGGCCGTTTTCACCGCTGTTTCCGACTCCGATCTCGCGCAATGGATGCGCCACTACGAACTGGGCGACGTGCTTGCGTTCCGCGGCATTCCGTCCGGTATCGAAAACAGCAATTTCTTCCTGACGACGACGCGCGGCGAATACGTCCTCACGATCTTCGAAAAGCTGACGGCGCAGCAGCTGCCGTTCTACCTCGACCTGATGCGCCATCTGGCCGCCCACGGCGTGCCGGTCCCGGACCCGATCCCGCGTGACGACGGCGCGCTGTTCGGCGAACTGCACGGCAAGCCGGCCGCGATCGTCACGAAGCTCGACGGCGCGGCCGAACTCGCGCCGGGGGTCGAACACTGCATCGAGGTCGGACAGATGCTCGCGCGCCTGCACCTCGCGGGCCGCGACTATCCGCGCAGCCAGCCGAACCTGCGCAGCCTGCCGTGGTGGCAGGAGAACGTACCGGCCATCGTGCCGTTCATCACGGACGCGCAACGCACGCTGCTCGAAGGCGAGCTCGCGCACCAGGCCGGCTTCTTCGCGTCGGACGACTATGCGGCGCTGCCGGCCGGGCCATGCCATTGCGACCTGTTCCGCGACAACGTGCTGTTCGCGCACGCGGCGCCCGGCACCGGTCACGACGTACGCCTCGGCGGCTTCTTCGACTTCTACTTCGCGGGCTGCGACAAGTGGCTGTTCGACGTCGCGGTAACCGTCAACGACTGGTGCGTCGACCTCGCGACCGGCGTACTCGACGTCGCGCGCGCCGATGCGCTGCTGCGCGCGTACCAGACCGTCCGGCCGTTCACGGCCGAGGAACGTCGCCACTGGAGCGACATGCTGCGCGCCGGTGCGTACCGCTTCTGGGTGTCGCGCCTGTACGATTTCTACCTGCCGCGCGCGGCCGAGATGCTCAAGCCGCACGACCCCGGCCATTTCGAACGCATCCTGCGCGAGCGTATCGCGCATACGCCCGCGCTTCCCGAGATCCAAACCGCATGCAACTGATCGAAGTGCCCGCGAAAACGGGCTATGTCTGGTTCCGTCAAGGCATCTGGCTGTTCCGCCGGAATCCGCTCGCGTTCATCACGCTGTTCTTCACGTACCTGCTCGCCATCACGCTCGTGTCGATGGTGCCGGTGATCGGCTCCGCGCTGCCGCTGTTGTTCATTCCCGGCATCGCGGTCGGCTTCATGGCCGCGTGCCGCGACACCGTGGCCGGCAAGACCGTGATGCCGACGATCCTCGTCGACGGCTTTCGCTCGTACGGCACCGTCGCGACCCAGCGGCTGCTCGCGCTCGGCGTGATCTACGTCGCGTCGATGGTGCTGGTGTTCGCCGCTTCGTCGTTCGTGGACGGCGGCGCGCTGTTCCACGTGATGATGGGCGCGGCCGACGAAGCGAACACGACGCCCGAGACGCTCGCCGCGCAAGGCACGCTCGGCGCGCTGTTCTTCGCGACGCTGCTCTATCTGCCGGTCGCGATGCTGTTCTGGTTCGCGCCGGTGCTGGTCGCATGGCATGACGTCCCGCCCGCGAAGGCGCTGTTCTTCAGCGTCGTCAGCTGCTGGCGCAATCGCGGCGCGTTCGTCGTATACGGCGTGCTGTGGTTCGCCGTCGCGCTCGGCACGTCGCTCGCGCTGTCGCTGCTGCTGCAGGCGCTCGGCGCCGGCGCGTATGCGCTGACGATCATGATGCCGGTGACGATCATCATCGTCACGATGCTGTACTGCTCGTTCTACGCGACCTATCGCGGCTGCTTCGGCGTGCAGGAGCCGGGCGCGCCGACGACGATGTCCGGCCGCTGAACCCGCTCTTTCGGCCGGCGCATGTCGGCCGCCGTCGCACTGTTTCGCGCCGGGTCGTCGCCCGGCGCGCTTCTTCTGATCCCTTTTCGCGTCTCGCCTTCCTCCGGCCACCCCTGTTCAATCGAATCTTTTGCGCGCAAAATAATTTGCGTACAAATCGTTCGCGCATCCGCCGCGCTTCCCGAACCATGGATCGCCTGCCCCCGCTGCCCCAGACGCTCGACGAGCAATTGTGCTTCGCGCTTTACGCGACTTCGCACGCGATGACGAAGGCGTACAAGCCGCTGCTCGACAAGCTGTCGCTAACCTATCCCCAATATCTCGCGATGCTCGTGCTGTGGGAGCGCGACGACATGGCCGTGAAGGACATCGCCGCGCGGCTCGACCTCGATCCCGCCACGGTCACGCCGCTGCTGAAGCGGCTGGAAGCGCTCGGCTACGTCGAGCGCGTGCGCAGCGCGGCTGACGAACGCGTCGTCAACGTGCGTGTGACGTCGGCCGGCCGTGCGCTGAAGGATCGCGCGCGCTCGGTGCCCGCCGAGCTCTTTTGCGCGATGCAGCAAACGCCCGAATTCCTGATCCGGCTGCGCGCCGATCTCCAGCAGTTGCGCGACGCATTGTCGGCGGCCAACGAACGCTGACGCGCCAAGCGCAGACGACCTCGCCCGGCGCTGCCGGGTTTTTCTTCAAAATTTCATTTGCACACTAATGATTTGTGCTCTATATTTCACTCGTGGCCGGCGACACCCGTCTGACCGGACCGCTTTTCTCCCTCTTCCCGACAGGAGCTGCACGATGAACATTCTGTACAAGACCAGCGCCACGAGCACGGGCGGCCGCGACGGCCGCGCGGTATCCGCCGACCACAAGCTGGAAGTGAAGCTGGCCGCGCCGCGCGAACTCGGCGGCACGGGCGCGGAAGGCACGAATCCGGAGCAACTGTTTGCCGCAGGTTACTCGGCCTGTTTCCTGAGTGCGATGAAATTCGTCGCGGGCCAGAACAAGCAGACACTGCCGGCCGATACGCAGGTCACGGCGGAAGTGGGCATCGGCCCGAACGACGCTGGCGGCTTCGGGCTCGACATCGAACTGCGCGTGTCGCTGCCGGGGCTCGACAAGGCCGACGCGCAGGCGCTGGTCGACAAGGCGCACCACGTGTGCCCGTACTCGAACGCCACGCGCAACAACGTGCCGGTGCGCCTGGCGGTCGTCTGACGCGACGCAGGGCCAGGAAAAATACAAAAAGGGCGCGTGCGGCACATGCCGCACGCGCCCTTTTGCGCGATTCGTCGAAATGGCGGGCCGCCAGGCCCGCGTGCGCCGCTTAGCGCGCGCCGATCGAATACGGGCGGTTCAGCGCCGCGTCGCGATCGATCTTGCGCATGCGGAATTCGAGGTCGTAGATGTCGGTGGCTTCGGCCAGGTACGCGTCGGTGCGCTCTTTCGCGGCCTTTTCAGCGTTCTTGGTCAGCATCAGGAAGAGGTGGCTCAGCAGGTACATGTTCGATCTCGCTATTCAAAGGTTCTGGACTAGGGTTTTCCCGAATTATAGGGAAAACCCTAGTCTTTGACCAGCGTCGATCAAACGATGCGTCGTTCGGTCGCCACAGTGCGCTGATTGGCTTCGAAAAAGGCCCAGATCATCGCGCTTGCGTCGGGGCCGACTGCCGCATGAAACGGCACGGCTTCGTCGCCGCCGGCCCATGCGTGATCGAGCCCTTTCACATGGCACAGCCGCACCACCGGCTCGCCGTCGCGGCACACATCGGTGATCTGGGCGCCCGTTTCGCGCGTCTCGACCCGTTCGCCGCCGCGCAGCGCGCCGCGGCTGTCGGCGAGCCCGTTCAGACGCATGAACTGTACGGTCAGTTGATCGGCATTCTTTGGCGCGACGACATGATCGCCGTCGCCCTGGACGATCAGCGCGGGCATGCCCGGATACGCGCCGCCCTCGACCAGCGCATCGACCGCCGCGGCCGGGTTCTGCCGCAGGCCGCGCCGCATCACGTCCATCGCGGTGATGCCGGAATTCGCCTCGCCCAGCGCCGGCCCCGAGTGCAATGCGACCGCCGCGAAACGGTCCGGATGGTGCAGTGCAAGAAGCGACGCCAGACCGGCGCCGGCCGACAGCCCCGCCACGTAGACGCGCGACGCGTCGAAGCCGTGTTCGTCGACCAGCGCGTCGACCAGCGACACCACCGCATTCGCCTCGCCGCGCCCCGCGCGGTCGGTGTCCTCATACCAGTGCCAGCAGCCGTGCGCGTGCGCGCGCAGCGACTGTTCCGGATACAGCACCGCGAAGCCGTGCTTGTCGGCCAGCAGGTTCATCCGCGTGCCCTGCGCGAATTCGTCTACCGACTGCTGGCAACCGTGCAGCATCACGACGAGCGGCATCGCGCCGCGTCGGCGGCCGGGCGGCACGTAGAGCCCGTACGCGAGATTCTGGACGAGGCGGCCGAGCGCGGGCGCCATCGGATGCTCGCCGCGCGTCCATTCGCCCGCGGCCCACGCGGCCGCGCGCGGCCGCACGCGCGATTCGCGTGGCGGGGACAGATCGGATACGGCGGAAGAGGTGGCGGCCTCGAGTGCGTCGCGTGTGATGCGCTGCGCATCGCGCGCCGCGCGCTTGGCGGCCGGAGACAGCATGCGTTTCATGCCGCCCAGCCATACCTTGGTCAGACTTTTGGTCATCGATCGGGCTCGCAGTCAGGAAAAATAGGGGCGCCATGAAGGCACCACAACGGGTGCATCGTTCGACTTTGTGCAATGCACCATAACATTGTTTCTGGGATTTTTCCTGCGCGCCGATAGTTCCCGGCGGCGCAAAAAACGGGCCTCATGCGGACGCGGCGCTATACTGGGGTTTCGCCGCTTGTATCCGTTGTAGTCGTTCTTCCCGGCTCGCGCGTTGATTTAAGCATCCTCCCCGCCTTCGTTCGTCCCCTTCCGATGTTCGACCTGTCCTCTCACCTGTGGATCATGATCACCGCGTTCGGCGGCGCCGGCCTGACCTTGCCGCTCGCGATCACGATTGCCGTCTGGCTCGCGCTCGGCTACTCGTGGCAGCGCGCGGCCGCATGGCTCGGCGTGCTCGCGGCCGCGATCGGCGTGGTGGCGCTCACCAAGATCGCGTTCCTCGGCTGGGGCATCGGCATTCGCGCGTGGGATTTCACCGGGTTCAGCGGCCATGCGATGCTGTCGACGTCGGTGTATCCGGTCGCGATTTTCCTCGCGCTGATCCGCACGCGCACGCCGGTGCGGATCGCCGGCATCGCGCTCGGCCTGGCGGCCGGCATCGCGGTGGGCGTGTCGCGCGTCGCGCTCGACGCGCATTCGCCGTCCGAATCGATCACCGGCTGCATCGTCGGCGCGATCGCCGCGCTCGCGTTCATCGCCGGCTCGTGGCGCGCGGTGCCGCACCGCTGGTCGGTGCCCGCGGTCGTCGCGAGCCTCGCGCTCGTCACCGTGGCGCTGCACGGCATCACGGTGCCGTCGCATCGCTGGGTCACGAAGGTCGCGCTGCAACTGTCGGGCCACGAGCGCCCGTTCGTCCGCGCGCGCTGGAAGGCCAACCCGAACTACCATCCCGCGTCGCAGCCGTCGTCGCTGCAGCGCACCGAATCGGCGCCGCGCACGCTTCACACGTGACCGGCAGCCCGGCCGTCACGCCCGCCCCTTTTCACGTCTGACCATTTCATGCGCACCGTCGCATGAACAGTATGTCGAGCGTTATAACCCGCCCTATATTACGATTACGGTTTCCACCCATTCGAAACGAATCCACCATGCGCTCAACCGTCCGTCCGCTTCGCCGCACCCTGCTTCGCCTGCTGCCGATCGCCACGCTTGCCGCCGGGTTCGCGTTCAGCGCGCCCGCTTCCGCCGCCGACGAACTGGTCGTGTCGGCCGCCGCCAGCCTGACGAACGCATTCAAGGCCGTCGGCGACGCGTACGAGAAGCAGCACCCGGACACCAAGGTGCTGTTCAACTTCGGCGCATCGGACGTGCTGATGCAGCAGATCGCCAAGGGCGCGCCGGCCGACGTGTTCGCGTCGGCCGACCAGAAGGCGATGGATCGCGCGGTGAACGAAAAGGTGATCGTGGCCGGCACGCGCCGCGATTTCGCGGCGAACTCGCTGGTGCTGATCGTGCCGGCGGACAGCCACGCGGCCGCGCCGACGTCGCTGAACGACCTGACCGCGCCCGGCGTGAAACGCATCGCGTACGGCGACCCGGCCTCGGTGCCGGTCGGCCGCTACACCGAGGGCGCGCTGCGCGCGGCCGGCGTGTGGGATGCGGTCAGCGCGAAGGGCGTGCTGGCCGCCAACGTGCGCCAGAGCCTCGACTACGTCGCCCGCGGCGAGGTCGACGCGGGCTTCGTGTTCGGCACCGACGCCGCGATCATGCCGGGCCGCGTGAAGGTCGCGCTGACGGTGCCGACCCGGACGGCCATCACCTACCCGATCGCCGTGGTCAAGGACAGCCGCCACGCCGCGCAGGCGCAGTCGTTCATCGATTTCGTCGCGTCGTCCCAGGGCCAGGCCGTGCTGTCGACGTTCGGCTTCAAGCCCGCCAAGTGAGCGACTCGCGATGCAAGACGCCTGGGTCCCGCTGCTGCTGTCGCTGAAGGTCGCCGGCTGGGCGACCGCGCTCGACATCGTGCTCGGCGTCGCGGCCGCGTTCGTGCTCGCGCGCTGGCGCTCGCCGTTGCGCGACGTCGTCGACTCCGTGCTGACGCTGCCGCTCGTGCTGCCGCCGACGGTGCTGGGCTATTACCTGCTCGTGCTGCTCGGCCGGCGCGGCGTGTTCGGCGCGTGGCTCGACACGCTCGGCATCGAGCTGGTGTTCACGTGGCAAGGTGCGGTGATCGCGTCGATGGTCGTCGCGTTTCCGCTGATCCTGAAATCGGCGCGCGCGGCGTTCGAAGGCGTCGACCCGCATCTCGAGCGCGCCGCGCGCACGCTCGGGCTCGGCGAAGTCGCGGTGTTCTTCCGCGTGACGCTGCCGCTCGCCACGCGCGGGATTCTCGCGGGCGCGCTGCTCGCGTTCGCGCGCGCGCTCGGCGAATTCGGCGCGACGCTGATGATCGCGGGCAACCTGCCCGGCCGCACGCAGACGCTGTCGGTCGCGATCTACGCGGCCGTGCAGGCCGGCGACGACAACACGGCCAATTTCCTCGTGCTGGTGACGTCGATCACCTGCGTGCTCGTGCTGCTCGCGACCGGCTGGCTCGTGCCGTCGCGCGCCCGGCGGAGCCAGCTGACATGAAGCACCTGTTCCATCCGTATCGCCGGCGGAGGCCCGCATGAGCCTCGTCGTCGACATCCGCAAGACCTACGCGAACGCCGAGCGGCGCTTCACGCTCGACATGTCGTTCACCGCGACGACGCAGCGCGTCGTGCTGTTCGGACCGTCGGGCGCGGGCAAGAGCATGACGCTGCAGGCGATCGCCGGGCTGCTGACGCCCGACGCGGGCACGATCACGCTGAACGGCGAGCCGTTGTTCGACGCCGCGCGCCGCATCGACGTGCCGACCCGCGAACGCCGGGTCGCGTACCTGTTCCAGGACTACGCGCTGTTCCCGCATCTGAACGTGCGGCAGAACATCGCGTTCGGGCTCACGTCCGGGCTGCGCAACCCGCGCGCGAAGGCGGTGCCGCCGGAGGTCGCGTACTGGCTGCGCGCGTTCGACCTCGAAGCGCTCGCGGGGCAATATCCGTCGCAGTTGTCGGGCGGGCAGAGGCAGCGCGTGGCGCTCGCGCGTGCGCTGGTCGCGCAGCCGCGCATCCTGCTGCTCGACGAACCGTTCGCGGCGCTCGACGGCGCGATGCGCCAGCGCATGCGCCACGAGCTCGCCGAACTGCAGGCGCGGCTCGACATCCCGATGGTGCTGATCTCGCACGACCCCGACGACGTCGCCGCGTTCGGCGACCAGGTCGTGCAGTTGAGCGAAGGACGCGTGCAGGCGAACCCGCCGCACGCCGAGTGGCCGACGCGCGTCACCTGAACGCGCGACGCCGTGGTCGTGAGCGTGGCGCCGGTCGCCACGTTGGAGCCTGAGAGAAGCCGCAGCGCGGCACATGCTGAAAGCGGACACGAAGCCGGTGCGATGCGGACGAACGCGGCACCGGCTTCGCGCCGTCACCGCACGCCGGCCACGGGAGCCGCGCGGGCGGCCGGGTCAGCCCGTCACCGCCAGGATCACGCTCGATGCCTTGAACAGCGCGATCGCCCGCCGGCCGGCGTCGAGCTGCAACGCATCGACGCTGTCGTTGGTCACGACGGCCGTCAGCGTCCCGCCGCCGTCGAGCGCGAGCGTCACCTCGCTGTTCACCGCGCCCGCCGCGACGGCGTCGACGCTGCCGTGCAGCCGGTTGCGCGCGGACACTTTCAGATCGGGCCCGCCATCGTCGACCGCGAGCACGACCCACGACGCCTTCACCAGCGCGCACGCGTCCGCCCCTTCCCGCAGCCCCAGCGCGTCGGCGCTTTCGTGCGTCAGCACGGCGACGACCGACTGTCCGCCGGGCAACGCAAGCGTCACCTCGTCGTTGACGGTGCCGCGCACGATCGACGCGACCTTGCCGAACAACTGGTTGCGCGCGCTGGTCTTCATCCCGATCCGGCCGATCAGCGCCCAGTCGACGTCGAAGCCGGCCACGGCCGCGCTCGCGGCCTCGATGAAGCGGCGATGCTCGCGCTCGATCGTGCGGAATGCGGCGATCAGCGACGTCGCGCGCGGCGTCAGCGTCGTGCCGCCACCGCCCTTGCCGCCCGTCGAACGCGCGACGAGCGGTTCGCCGGCGAGATTGTTCATCGTGTCGACCGCATCCCACGCGGCCTTGTAGCTGAGGCCGACGGCCTTCGCCGCGCGCGTGATCGAACCGGTGTCGCCGATCGCCGCGAGCAACGCGATGCGCGTCGCGCCGCCGAGCGTCTGGTCGCCGGCGCGCAGCCACAGCTCGCCGCCCAGTTCGAGCGGTTCGGCGGACGAGGAGGAATGCGGAGCGTCGGTCATCATCGGCATGCGTGCGGGAAACGGGCGGCCATTATAGGGTCGGCGCGCGGCGCTCAGCCCGGCTTGCCGTCGAGCTTCGGCGGCCGCAGGCTGGCCAGCAGCGTCTCGGCGTCGCGCGCCGCGCGCTGTTCGAGCGCGGCGCCGTAGCCGCGCACGAAACCGAGCTGATACGGCGGCGCCGCGAGTTGCTCGAGATGGTGCAGCGCAACCATCGCGTCGTTCGCTTCGCCGAGCACGCTCTGCACGCGCGTGAGCGTCTTGACCGTCTCGTTGCGCGTGCGGCGCGACGCGAGCGACGCGAAGAATTCGAGCGCGTAGCGCAGCCGCTTCGCGTCGATCCGCACCTGATGGCGTGCCGCCGTATCGAGCGACGTGAGCGACGGCGATCCATAGAGATGACCGAACAGCCGCCGCACGCGCTTGGTCGCGTGACGCCGCAGCGACGGTGCGTCGTCGCCGTCGGCCGCCGGCAGCGCGAGCGCGCTCAGCCATTCGAGCCAGCCGAGCGTCAGCCGCGCATAGCGGGCCGAATGCAGCGCCTGGCGCAGCTCGACGCGCGCGGCCATCGACTGCGCGCGGGCGGCGTCGAGCGTGCCGTCCCAGTCGCCGCCGCCGCCGTCGGCCGCGATCAGCGCGGGCAGGCTCTCGGTCGCGAACACGTCCCAATCGCGCACCGTGCCGAGCAGCGCGGCGAGCCAGCGCAGGTCGACGCCGAGCGTGTCCTTCCATTGATCGTCGGTAAAGCGCGGGAAGAAGCGCATCAGCGTGCGCAGGCGGCGCAGCGCGACGCGCATCTGGTGCACGAATTCGGGATCGTCGCGCTCGAGCACGCCGCATTCGTTGCCGAGCCATTGCGCGGTGATGTCGCCGGACAGCGCGAACAACGCGGCGCGCTGCGTGCGGATGCCGGTCAGGTCGACGGACTGCGCCTTGACCAGCACGGCGGCCACCGGTCCGCCCGCACAGGCGCGGTCGATCACGCTCGTCAGTTGCACGAAGGCGGGCCACGCGCCGCTCAGTTCGCGCGCCGCGGCAAACAGCGCATGCAGCGCGGCCGTGCGCGCGGCGACGGTTTCCCAGTCGGGCGCGGCCAGGCGCAGCTCGACGTAGCGGCGCGGCGGCTCGCCGCCGCCATGCAGCGTGATGTCGTCGAGCGTCATCTCGACCACGACGCCGCTGTCGTCGGCCCAGCGCCCGCGCCGCCGCTCGCTGACGATGCGCAGCGCCGCCGCCTGGGCGCGCGCTTCGTCGGTGTCCGGTGCAACGCCGCCGGTTTCGGCGGCCGCCGCATCGGCCTCGGCATCAGCTGCGGTACGTGTCGCGGGTATCGGCAGCGGCGTCGCGACGACGATCCCCGCGTGCTCCGCGTCGAACAGTTCACGCTGCGTGACGCCGGGAGCGAACGTCTGCGTGCGCGAGGCGACGACCCGCGTGCCGTGCGCGTTCGATTCGACCCAGGTCCACCAGTTCGCGCCGGGACTCCGCTCGGCCTCCTCGATCTGGCACGGCTCGATCGTCACGCGCTCGTGGCCGCGCCGCATCCGGACCTGCGGGCAGATCCGCCACGCGCGCACGAGTTCGGCGCCGAACTCGCGCTGCGCGCCCCGGGCGCGGCTCGCGCCCTTGACCGGCCACCCTTCCAGCGACAGCGACAACACGATTTCCAGCACACGCGACATGGAGGCTCCTGCACATGAAGGACCGCCGGCGCATCGACCGCGCCGGCGTCGCTCGTGAAGCAGCTTCCATAGTACACGCCGCCCAAACGCGCAGGCGTCGATCCAGCCCCGCCGCCCTGTGGCAGGTCAAGCCGGCACGTCAGACCGCGTATTGCGCGATGCCGTTGCCGAACGACCAGTCCTCCTTCAGCACTTCGACCAGACTGATGAATACGTCTTCCTGCCGCACGCCGGGCTGCTGCGCGAGGTTCTGGGCGATCGTCCGGTACAGCGCCCGCTTCTGCTCGAGCGTGCGCGTGTTGTTCGCGGTGATCTGGATCATCACGAGGTCGTCGCTGCGCTCGATATCGTAGTAGTGACGGCCGAACACGAAGTTCTCGGCCGCATGCTCGGTCACGACCATGAAGATGTCGTCCTCCGGCACGTTGAACGTGTGCATCAGCGCGCGGTGCACGCCGTCGACGAGGGCCCTGCGGTAGGCGGCCGGTTTGCCTTCGCGTACGGCGATACGGGTGAATGGCATGGTGCTGCTCCTGTCGGTGAGTGACGTTGAAGAACGAAAACACAGCGTCAGGTTAGGCGCGCCAACTTATAATGAACAGTCATTGATGAATATTTCATTCATTTTCATTTGAAATGAAAGTACTCGATCTCGATGCCGTCCGCGCGTTCGTGCTGGTCGCCGACCTCGCCAGCTTCACGCGCGCCGCCGATGCGCTCGGCACCACCCAATCGGCCGTCAGCCTGAAGCTGAAGCGGCTGGAGGCGCATCTCGGCAAGCCGCTGCTGGCGCGCACGCCGCGCGTCGTCAAGCTGGCCGCCGACGGTGAGAATTTCCTGCCGGCCGCCCGCGCGCTGCTCGACGCGCACGAACATGCGCTCGGCGCGATCTCGACCGGCACGGTGCGCCTGTCGCTCGGCGTCAGCGAGCACGTCGCGGTGCCCGACCTGCCGGCCGTGCTCACGAGCCTGCACCGGCAGGATCCGGGCCTGTCGCTGGAAATGCATCTCGGGGCGTCGACGAGCCTGCTGCCGCAATACGACGAACGGCGGTTCGACGCGGTGATCGTCCGCCACGAGCCCGGCGAAGATCCGCCGCGCGACGACGGCACGCTGCTGTTCACCGAGCCGCTGACCTGGCTCGCCGCGCCCGACTGGGCGCCGCGCGCCGGCGAGCCGCTGCCGCTCGCGGTGCTGGCCGGCCCGTGCGGCGTGCGGGCCGCCGCGCTGCGCGCGCTGGACCGCGCGGGGCTGCCGTGGCGCGAGCGCTTCACGGGCGGCGGGGTCGCGGCGGTCACGGCCGCCGCCGCGGCAGGGCTGGCCGTGTGCCCGCTCGCGCGCCGCGTCGCGCCGCGCACGCTGGTCGACGTCGGCGCGAAATTCGGGCTGCCGCCGCTGCCGCAATCGCAGGTCGTGCTGTATTCGCGCGTACGCGACGCCCGCGCCGCCGCCGCGTTGCGCAGGTTCGCCGACAGTCTTGCAATCTCGGCGTAAACTAGCGGGCTCCGCCGCAATCTCCAGACGAATTCCGATGAAGCTCGAAGCCCGCAAGCACCTCCGCGCCAACCTGCTGATGCTCGGCGCCGCCGCGATCTGGGGTTCCGCTTTCGTCGCGCAACGCCTGAGCCTCGACGTGATCGGGCCGTTCCTGTTCACGGGGCTGCGGTTCCTGCTCGGCGCGCTCGTGCTGGTGCCGCTGCTGACGGTCAATACCGCGTCGCGCGCGCAGCTCGCGGCGATCCGGCGCGAACCGGCTTTGCTGCTGCCGGGTGTCGCGCTCGGCGGGCTGCTCGCGGTGTCGATCTCGCTGCAGCAGTTCGGCCTGCAATACACGCGGATCGCCAACGCCGGCTTCATCAGCTCGCTGTACGTCGTGATCGTGCCGCTGATGGGCGTGTTCGCGCGCCACCGGATCGGCGCGGGCACGTGGTTCGGCGCGTTGCTGGCCGCGATCGGCCTGTATTTCCTCAGCATCGACGAGCACTTCTCGGTGCTCTACGGCGACTGGTTCCAGCTCGCGGGCGCCGTCATCATCGCCGCGCACGTGATGGCGGTCGGCCATCTCGCGAAACGTCACGATCCCCTCGTGCTCGCGTTCCTGCAGTTCGTCGTGTGCGGCGTCGCGTGTCTCGCGGTCGGGCTGGCCGTCGAACCGGTCAGCGTCGCGATGCTGCGTGGCGCGCTGCCGACGCTGCTGTACGGCGGGCTGCTGTCGGTCGGGGTCGGCTATACGCTGCAGGTCGTCGCGCAACGCGACGCGGCGCCCGCGCACGCGGCCGTGATCTTCAGCATGGAAGGCCTGTTCGCGGCGATCGCCGGTTGGGCCGCGCTCGGCGAAACGCTGACGCTGCGCGCGCTGGTCGGCTGCGCACTGATGCTCGCCGGCCTGCTCGCGTGCCAGTTGCTGCCGAACGGCGACGCACGGAAAAAGGACGAGGACGCGCTGCCGGCGTGACGCCCGCCGTCCCTATAATGGCGATTCGCGTGACTTTCACGCCAACCGCTTCCGACAGGCCTGCTCCGTGACGTCCACTTCCGTCGATCCCGCCGCCGACCTGCTGCGCGAACGCGCAGCGCACTACGCCGCCCAGGCGGCGCTGTTCCTGCGCGACCAGGCGCTCTCCACCGCGTCGCACGACCTGCGCAGCCCGCTGAATGCGATGCACAGCTGGGCCTACGTGCTCGAGCGCCAGCTCGCCAATGCCGATCCGAACCTGCAGCGCGCGCTCGCGGGCATCCGCACCGGCATCGACCAGCAGGTCGCGCTGATCGACGGCGTGCTCGACGCGCCGCGCGCGGAAACGCGCACGCTCGCGCTCGCGCCGCGGCCGTTCGCGCTGCGTGCGCTGCTCGACGACACGATCGCGCTCGTGCGTGTCGCGCTCGCCGACGCACGCCAGGTCGCGCTCGACGCGACGCTGCCGGACGGCGAGCCGTCGCTCACGGTCGACCGCGAACGCGTCGCGCAGGCGCTGTGGACCCTGCTGACGACGGCCGTCGAGGCCAGCGCCGCGGGCAGCCGCGTCGCGTTCGCGTGCACGCGCGACGGCGCGCAGTTCACCGCGCGCGCCACCTGCACGGTGAACGCCGACGTACTCGTCGACCCGGAACAACCGCACGCGTTCGAATCGTTCGCGCGGCGCGAAATGCTGCGCGAGCGCGACGCGAAACGCAGCGCGTGGACACTCGCGCTGTGCCAGCGCGTCGCCCTGGCGCACGGCGGCACGTTCACGCACGACGTGTTCGCCGACGGCGCGACCGCCACGATCACCTTCTCGATTCCCTGCGAGGCGCCGGTGTAAGCAAGCGGTCGCCCGATACATTACGAATTCCTTTCTGGCTCTATACTGATGAGCCTGTCATAACCGGAGCGATTCTTTGTTACAGATCTTCGCGCTCATCGGCGCGTTGTTCCTGGTGGCCCTGAACGGGTTCTTCGTTGCGGCCGAATTCGGCCTCGTCAAACTCCGCGCGACGCGCGTCAAGACCCTCGCCCGCAAGCACGGCCTGCGCGGGCGCATCCTCGCCGTCGTCCACGGCCGGCTCGATGCGTATCTCTCCGCATGCCAGCTCGGCATCACGCTCGCGTCGCTCGGCCTCGGCTGGGTCGGCGAACCGGCGTTCGCGCAACTGATCGGCCCGCTGCTCGACCTGATCGGCGTGCAGTCCGAACGCGTCGTGCATCTGATCTCGCTGGTGTTCGCGTTCTCGCTGATCTCGTTCCTGCACATCGTCGTCGGCGAACTGGCGCCGAAATCGATGGCGATCCGCCAGTCGGAGAAGGTCGGCCTGTGGGTCGCGCTGCCGCTCTACGCGTTCTACTGGGCGATGTATCCGGCGATCTGGGTGCTCAATACCAGCGCCAACGCGGTGCTGCGGCTCGCGGGGCTGTCGGCCGACCACGGCGGCGACGCGCACTATTCGACCGACGAGCTGAAGCTGATCCTGCGCAGCCGCCGCAACGCGGCCGGCAATGCGGCCCAGCCGGCGCGCGGCACGTACAGCAACGACGAATGGAACACGCTCGCGCATTCGCTCGATTTTTCGTCGATGAACGTGTCGGACCTGATGCGGCCGGCCCATGAAATGATCGGCCTGCGGCGCGACCTGCCGCTGCCCGACAACATGGAGATCGTCGCGCGGCACCGTTTCAGCCGCTATCCGCTGTTCGAGGATGCGTCGCGCGAACAGGTGAGCGGGCTGATCCACCTGAAGGACCTGCTGCTCGCGCGTCACGCGGGCGCCGCGCTCGACGATCTGTCCGACTACGTGCGCCCGGTTCAGTACGTGAAGCCCGACACGCCAGCGCTGGAGCTGTTCCGCCGCTTCCGCAAGGGCGCCCCGCACTTCGCGCTGGTCGGCAACAAGGGCGAGAAGCCGATCGGCTTCCTGACGCTCGACAACCTGCTCGGCGCGCTGGTCGGCCAGATCCACGACGAGTTCCGCCAGGGCGATGCGGACTGGAGCCGCCTCGACGACGGCACGCTGATGGGCAAGGGCAGCCTGCCCGTCGTGTCGCTCGAGCAGGCGCTCGGCATCGACATCGACGAAGGCCGCGCGGAATCGGTCGGCGGCCTCGTGATCCAGGCGTTGAGCGACCTGCCGACCGAAGGGCAGCGCGTGTCGTTCGACCGCTTCGACGTCGTCGTGAAGAAGATGAACGGGCCGCGCATCGTGCTCGTGCGCGTCTATCCGAAGATCGCGAAAGAGGCCGACGAATGACGGCCGCGCGTTGCGGCGCACGATGAACGCGCCGCTGCCGCGCTGCTGCGTGATCACGCCGGAACCGGCGTCCGCGTCGGCGGCCGATCGGGCCGCGTTTCTCGACCGGCTGTCGGCCGTGTTCGCGCGCGGCGAAACGCTCGTGCAACTGCGCGTGAAATCGCTCGACGCGGCCGCGTTCGCGGCGCTGGCCGCCGCGGCGCTCGCGCGCTGCGACGCCGCCGGTGCGCACCTGATGCTGAACGGCCCGATCGACGCAGCCGGCGTGATGCGGCTCGACGGCGCCGGCTGGCATCTCGACGGCGCCGCCTTGCGCGGCGTCATGCAGCGGCCGCTGCCGGCCGACCGGTGGGTATCCGCCGCGTGCCACTCGCAAGACGACCTGCTGCTGGCCGCACAGGCCGGCGCGGATTTCGTCACGCTGTCGCCGGTGCTGCCGACGCTCAGCCACCCCGGCGCGCCGACGCTCGGCTGGGCGCGATTCGACACGCTGGCCGCCCAGGCCGCGATGCCCGTGTTCGCGCTCGGCGGCATGACGCGCGCTCATCTCGACGACGCGCGCCGTCATGGCGCGTACGGCATCGCGGGGATTCGCGGGTTCTGGTAATTCGGGGCCTTCCGGGCGCGACTGCGCGCGGTCCCGCCGCGTCACAACTTCATCGGCTCATGCATTCAGGTTCGCACGCATCCCGCGCCACGAACCGTCGTCGATGCGACGCACGTCGTGCGTCAACGCGTAGCGATTGACGTCGCCCGTCAGCCACGCGACGAGCGAATACGGCGGCAACTCGCCTTCATCGACCCGGTCGCGCGCGCGCGCCGGCGTCTCGAACACCACCCGCCCGCCCGGTGCGTCGAACGGCACCGCGTCCGGCGACAGGTTCAACGCGATCGTCAAGGTTTCGTCGTCGGCGAGCCGCCACGATGCGCACAGCGCGTCGGCATCGCCGTCGCCGTCCGCCTTCAGCGCGCGTGCGTCCTGCGGCCGGCAATCGGACAGCCTTGGCGCGATCAGCTTCGCGCGCACCGCGAGCGCCGACTGCACGAAATGCGCACGATCGACGTCGCGCGCGGTTTCGTCGAAGACCAGCGGGATCTGCGGCGTGAGCAACGACAGCGCGAGCGCGGCCAGTCCGGCCGCCTGTCCGTGATCGCCGTGGCCGCTGTCGCGCCATGCGCCATCGGACAGCACGAGCGACGTCAGCGCCAGTCCGCCATCGGCGGCCATGCCGTCCGCCGACGCGGCCGGCTGGTACGCCGCGCCCGCCGCGGTCAGCGCGCGGGCGAGCGTGTGAATCGACTGGTGCGTGGAAATGCCCTCGTGGGCCGACGTGTCGCGCCCCGTGAGCCGGTGCAGCGCGCGTTCGCCGCAGCCGTTCCACTGCGCGTCGAAATGGGTATCGGCCAGATGCGCGGGGTGCCGCTCGCTGCCGAGCACGAGATGGATCAGCCGGTCGGCCGGCACGGCCGCGCGCACGCGGTCCGCGATCTCGCGCAGCCACGACACGCCGATCCGGTCGGCTTCGCGCAGGCGCAGCCCGTCGCAACGGTATTCGTCGATCCAGTACAGCGCGTTGTCGCAGAAGAAATCGCACACTTCCGGATGATCGAGCGCGAGCGGCGCGGCCTGCAGCGGATCGTCGCGCGTATGGAAGAACGGCCCTGCGTAGTGGCGCAGCGCATCGGTGCCGCTGCCGAAGCGCGCGTAGTCGAGCTCCAGCAGCACCGCGAGACCGTAGCCATGCGCGGCGTCGATCAGCGCCTTCAACGCGTCGGGGCCGCCTTCGGCCGCGAGCGGCGCGAACGGCAGGCTGTCGTGCGGCGACGCGAGCAGCTCCAGCGCGGTCACGCCGAGGCGCGCGAGCTGCGGCAGGCGACGGCGCACGGCGTCGAAGCCGCCCACCGCGTGCGGGCGAATCGCGTAGAGCGCGATGTCTTCCCACGCGCGCCCGTGCCAGAACGTATTGCGCCACGTGAACGCGCGCGGATCGACGACCTCGCTGGGGCCGTTGAGCCCTTCGGGTTGCGAGCGCGACGCGGGATCGGGAATCGACACGGTATCGTCGAGCCGATAGCGGTAACGCGCACCCGCGCCGCAGTCGACGAAGACTTCGAACCAGTTCGGGCCGGCGCTCGTCATCGGCACGAGCGTCGGGCCGTTGCCGATATCGAGTTCGAGCTGGACGTGGGTGCTGCCCGGCGCCCACACGCGGAAATGCGTGCGCGGCGTCGGGCTGAGCGCGCCGCAGGGCTGCGCGCCAAACGGCAAGCAATGGATGTAGTGCTGCGCGTACGGATCGTGCGGACAATCGGACATCATGCGCTCCTCGTGCGTACCGAGCGGCATGGCCGCGCCACTGGCGCAGCGCATCGGGGCCCGGCATGCGACGGCCAGGCTGGGGAGAGAAACGAGTATGCGCCGGATTCGCCACCGCGATGCACCGTGGTCAGACATTTTTAAATGCGAATCGACCCCGGCCAACCACCCGTGGAAACGGGCGACCGTCACGCGCCGGCGAGTCGGGTAGTCGGCATACCGGAATGACCGCTCGCCTTGTTGCGCCGGCCGCGCGCCCCTACGCTCTGCGTGATGCTCGCGGACACGTCGTCCGCGCACCGACCCGAGGACTCCGCCATGTCGCTTCCCGCCAGCGCCGCGAAATTCGATCCGTCACGCGCCCACGAATACGCCGAGCAATCGCGCATCGCGCTGGCCGGCTACGATGCCTGCCACGAACTCGCCGCGTGCATGCTCGCGTCGGCGATCGGGGCGGCCGATGCCCGGATTCTCGTCGCGGGCGCGGGCGGTACGGGGCAGGAAATCTGCGTCACGGCCGCGCTCGAACCGGGCTGGCGGTTCACGGCCGTCGACCCGTCCGCGCCGATGCTCGCGCTCGCGCGCTCGAACGTCGAAGCAGCGGGTTTCGGCGCGCGTACCGCGTTCGTCGAGGACGGCGTCGACGCATTGCCCGACGCGCCCGCGTTCGACGGCGCGACGCTGATCGGCGTGCTGCATCACGTGCCGGGCGACGACGCGAAAGTCGCGCTGCTGCACGCAATCGCGCGACGCCTGAAGCCCGGCGCGCCGCTCGTGCTCGCCGGCAACCATCGCCGCTACGCGGACCATCCGCGCCTGCTCGATGCGTGGCAGCAGCGCTGGCGCATGAAGGGTGCCACGCCCGACGCGGTGCGCGCGCAACTCGCGAAAATCCTGCAGGGCGCCGATCCGCCCGCATCCGAGGAAGCCGTGTTCGCGCTGCTGCGCGACGCGGGCTTCGACGCGCCGCTGCGCTTTTTCGCGAGCCTGTTCTGGGGCGCGTGGATCGCGGTGCGACGCGCGTGACGGTTCGATGCGGCCCGCGATGGCCCGCCCCACGCGATTCGCGAACGCGCCGCAGGCACTCGGTATGATGTCGTTCCCGCCCCCTTCCGGCCTCGACATGCTCACCGTCCATCACCTGAACAACTCGCGTTCGCAGCGCGTGCTCTGGCTGCTCGAAGAACTGGATGTGCCATACGAGATCGTGCGCTACGCACGCGATCCGAAAACGATGCTCGCGCCGGCCGAATTGCGCGCGATCCATCCGCTCGGCAAGTCGCCCGTCGTGACCGACGACGGCCGCACGTTCGCCGAATCGGGCGCGATCATCGAATACCTGGTCGAACGCTACGGCAACGGGCGCCTCGCGCCGCCGCCCGGCTCGCCCGAGCGGCACGACTACACGTACTGGCTGCACTACGCGGAAGGGTCGGCGATGCCGCCGCTGCTGCTCAAGCTCGTCGCGCTGCGGATCGCGCATGCGCCGATGCCGTTCTTCGCGCGGCCGATCGCGCGCAAGATCGCCGCGACGCTGCAATCGGGTTTCGTCGATCCGCAGATCGATCTGCATCTCGGCCATGTCGACGGCGCGCTCGCACGCAGCGGCTGGTTCGTCGGCGACGGCTTCAGCGCGGCCGACATCCAGATGAGCTTTCCGCTCGAAGCCGCGACCGCGCGCGGCGGCGGCAGCCGGTATCCGGCGATCGCGCGCTTTCTCGACACGATCCATGCGCGGCCGGCGTACCAGCGGGCGCTGAAGCGCGGCGGCCGGTACGACCTGCTCAAGTAACCGGCGTCAGCTCAGCAGCCCCGCCGCGACGTTGATCGACAAGCCGAGCACGGCCATGTTGAAGTAGAACGACAGGATCGACTGCGCGAGCACCGAGCGCCGCGCGGAGCGGTTCGCGAGCGACACGTCGGCCGTCTGCGACGCGACCGCGAGCGTGAACGCGAAATACAGGAAATCCCAGTAATCGGGCTCCGGGTGTTGGTCCGGAAAGCGGAGCGCGCGATCGCTGCTCGGCGAGCCGTAATAGAGCCGCGCGTAGTGCAGCGTGAAGATGGTCGGGATCAGGAACCACGCGCCGAACAGCGTCGCGCCCGTGATCGCGTAGTGGCTGAGCCCCGCGCTGAAGCCGACGCTCTTCGCGGTCGCGAGCTCGATCGCGATCGCCGCCACGCTCGCGACGGTCGCGAGGCACACGACGGTCAGCACGGTCGTCGCGTTTTCATCCTCGCGGATCGCGACTTCGCGCACCTTGTGATGATGCGCGGTGACCATGCGCACCCACATCAGCACGAGATACAGCCAGACCGCGCAGTCCCAGCCAATCAGTGCGCGCGCGGTCGGGCGCAGCGGAAACGGCAGCAGGACCGCGCACAGCACGCCGGCGACGAATGCCGCGACCATGCGCGGCCGGTTGCGTAATACCTGCGGATAAAGCGTCATCGTGTGATTCCGAAAGCGGATGGAAAGGATTCGGCCGGTGCGCGGGAAAGCCGCCGCGCCGGCGGGTAACGCGCCCCGATTATCGCCATTCCGTCGTGACGTGGCGATGGGCGCGAGCGCCTAAGATAAGGGGATGACTGCCCCCGCCCTGCTCTGCCGCCATCCCGCGAACCCGGCCGGCCGCGACTTCGTCGTCGGCGACCTGCACGGCTGCGTGGACGTGCTGCGCGCGCTGCTGCACGACGTCCGCTTCGATCCGGCGCGCGACCGGCTGTTCTCGGTCGGCGATCTCGTCGACCGCGGCCCGGCCTCCGACACCGCGCTCGACCTGCTCGACCGGCCGTGGTGTCACGTCGTGCGCGGCAATCACGAGGAAGTGCTGAGCCTCGTCGCGCGCGGCAAGCTGCCGCCCGACGCGTGGCGCAGGATCGGCGGCGACTGGGGCGCCGACCTGCCGCCGGAACGGCTGCGCGCGCATGCGGCGCGCGTCGACGCGCTGCCGCTCGTGCGGGTGATCGGCGACGGCCCGACGCGCTTCAACGTGCTGCACGCGGAATTCTTCGGCTCGGACGCGGAGCTCGATACCGGCAGCTATCCGCACGACGTGCGCGAGCGGCTGATCTGGGGCCGCGATCTGGTCCAGGGGCTCGCCGATCCGGCGCGGCAGGCCGGACTGTCGCTGACGTGCACCGGGCACACACCGGTGCGTGAGCCGCAACGGATCGGCGCGCAATGGTTCATCGACACGGGTGCGTTCGCGCCGGCCGGGCGGCTCACGCTCGCTGAGCCGCGCACCGGCCGCACATGGTCGATGACGCAGACCGAAGCGCGCGAGCGCCACGCGGGCGACTGGCCGCTACCCTGACGCGCCGGCCGGCGCCTGCGTCCCCACGCGAACCCTAGCCGACCTGATTCAGTTCGAACACCGCATCGACGGCCGAGCCGTTCCAGTTGTATTCGAGATAGGCCGCATGCTGGCAGTCGCGCAGCAGCGTCGTGCGGAACGCGGCGAGACACTCGCCGCGCGGATCGCGCACCGACGGATAGACGATTCCCGCGCCACCCGCGTTGCGCACCGCGCGACCGAAGGCCTGCCCCGCGCGGTAGTCGACCGGGTCCAGCAGCGCAGGATCGCGCTGCGGCCACGTGCGCACGTCGGCGACGTCGCCGTGCGCGAACACGGTATAGAGCCGCATCTGCTGGCGCATCGGCGGCTCCTTCGTCGCGGCGAGGAACAACCCGCTGTGATAGCGCGTTTCGGCGATCGCCGTGTCGCGCGAGCGGGTGCAGTAGAACACGCCGTAGCTGCCGTCCGAAAACCGGCTGCCCAGCGGATTCAGGTGCGTGAACGCGGCCATGATCGGCCCCCAGCCCTGCCCGTAGCGGCGCTCGGCGGGCGGCACGAGCTCGAGCGTGCCGACTTCGTTGCGGATGCGGTCGTTGGTCAGCGATTCGAGTGCATAGAGCGCGTCGAAATCCTCCGCGGACGCGACGCGGTCGAACAGGTTGATGGCAGGAAAACGGGTGGGAATCACGCGATAGGCCGGTGCCCAGTCGACGGTGGTCGTGGGCCACCGGGTGACGTCGGTCGGTATCGTCACGCCCAGCCACCCCGCATCGCATCGAGATATTGGCGAACGGCCACCAGATCGCCGACGTTGCCGGCCAGCATCCGGTCGAGTGCGCGCTTGCCGCCGAACGGCGCCGCATCGTTGGGCCGCTTGACCCACGCATCGGCCGCGGCGGGCTGCGGCAACAGGATCTGCAACCCCTTGTAGATGCCGAGCAGCAGCGACAGGCGCTCGAGCGTATCGCGCGGCAGGCGCGCCGATTCCGGCGCGGCCTTCCACTTGAAGAACGTCGAGCGGCCGGGCGACCCGAGCAGCACGATCTGCTCGTCGATCGTCAGTTCCCAGTCGCGCGCGATGTTGAAAAACGCGCGCAGGCCGGCCGCCGACATCTGCGCGACCGAAGCGTGCGGCAAGGCGGAATGCGAATCGTAGGCGGGCTGTGACATGACGGTTAGTCTCGAAACGAATCTACTAACAAGATTAGTCCATTCTCGTATTTTTGCAAGGGTCGCACCCAGCGATCGCGCACGTCCATTCCGACAAATCGATATTTTTTGTCCATTCTGGACTCTGATTTTATTTTCTGCGTTAATGGCCGTGCGGACCCCGCGTCACGGCGCGGGTCGTGTCCGTGGAGACCGTGTCGCACAGAAACCGGATGCACCACGCCAAGGAACGCACCATGAAGAGACTGATTGCCGCTGTTTCGATCGCCCTGCTCGCGGTATCCGCAGGCCCCGCCGTCGCGAAGGACTGGACCACGATCCGCTTCGGCACCGATGCCAGCTACGCGCCGTTCGAGTCGAAGGCGCCCGACGGCAAGCTCGTCGGCTTCGACATCGAGCTCGGCAACGAGATCTGCGCGCGCCTGAAGGCGAAATGCGTGTGGCTCGAGAACGATTTCGACGGGATGATTCCGGCGCTGAAGGCGAAGAAGTTCGACGCGGTGCTGTCGTCGATGTCGATCACGCCGCAACGCGCGCAGCAGATCGGCTTCACGACGAAGATCTACAACCAGCCGACGCGGCTCGTCGTGAAGAAGGGCTCGCCGCTGCTGCCGACCGCCGAATCGCTGAAGGGCAAATCGATCGGCGTCGAACAGGGCACGACGCAGGAGACGTATGCGAAGGCGTACTGGGGCAAGCAAGGCGCGAACGTCGTGTCGTACCAGAACCAGGACGGCGTGTATGCCGACCTGATCGCCGGCCGCCTCGACGCGGCGCTGCAGGATGAAGTGCAGGCCGCGATCGGGTTCCTGAAATCGCCGCGCGGCGCGAACTACACGTTCGTCGGGCCCGAGCTCGTCGACGAAAAGGTGCTCGGCATCGGCGCGGGCATCGGCTTGCGCCAGGAAGATACCGACCTGAAGGCGAAGATCGATCGCGCGATCCTCGACATGGTCAAGGACGGCACCTACAAGCGGCTCGCGTCAAAGTACTTCGACTTCGACATCTACGGCAGTTGAAAACGGCGTCGCGCGCGTACGGATACAGCTTCCGTCGCGCGCGTCCGACCGCCCCTCCCCTTGCAACCGGATGGCAACGGCATCGAGCGGTTCGCCGTTGCATCGAATGCAGGTCGTCTTGCGTCGTATGCGGCACACGGCAGGACCCTGCATTATTGTTTGGACTGCAGATCGACTCCCTGAGACAACGACACGCCATGCGAATGGATGTCGTGCCGTTCTGGTCAATAGGCGAAGATCGGGCGTCGCGGTACCGGCGCCCGTGTGCACATGCCCATGCGGACCGGGTTCGCGTGCAGGAAAGTGCCGACCCGGCGCGGATGACCGGCAACCAGCCGGATCCGCCTCGCACCGGGCGCGGAGAGATGGCCTGTCGAGGCATGCCGGTCGGCCGCAAGCGCGACGTTCGAGCGGCGATGTCCCGAATCACTGCGATCGCGGCCAGCGGACCGCGGCGTGTGATGATCGATCATTTTTCTACCCCGTTTGCTGTCTGATGTTTGTTCCGGCAACCGGACGATGCCGATGCCCCGGCGATCAGGCGACGACGTCCCGTGCTCGCCGCGACGCGGCTGCTGCCCCGCGCGCGGCCGCCGCATCCCCGCGGACTGCGTCCTGGCCGGTACCGAAGGCTTGCGCCGCCTGACCGGACGGACCTCGCGTCGTCGACTCTCGCATGTCCCTCTTCGCAAGGACCGGGCCAGCGCTGCGCGAGCCCGGCCGGACAAGGCGATGGTCAGGCCGGCTGACGGCCGGCACGGGTGTGGCATACGGGAAGTTACGAAACTGAAACATCGGGGCCGCGGCGCGCGCCGGCCCGGCAACGGCGGGGCCTTGCGGAATAAGGCTGAACAATGGAGCGCGGAATTTTTACCGGCGACGGACCGGCCGACCGGACCGGTTCGGCGCGGCAATTCCTCCGGCGGCCGACGCGAAATGTTTCATGCGCTTTACATGCCGGCGCCGGCGCCGGCGACGCGTACCGTCCATCGCGCTGGACGCGGCGGCCGATCGCATGGCTATACTGCGACTCCGCTTCACGCGACTTCACGCCGACCACTGCCCACGATGCTCCGTACCTTCGCCGCCGAACGTGCCAGACTGATCCGCTTCGGCGTGTCGGGCCTGGGCTCGACCGCGCTGCATGCGCTGATCGCCGCCGCGATGTTCGCGCTGTGCGACGCGACGCCCGTCGTCGCGAACGCGAGCGCGTTCGTCTGCTCGACGGCGTTCTCGTATCTCGCCAATACGCTGTGGAGTTTTTCGTCGCCGGTGACGTGGGGCAACTTCATGCGCTTTCTCGCGGTCGCGATGGCCGGCCTCGCCGTGACGATGCTGCTGGCGCACGGCACCGACGCACTCGGGCTCGCCCGCGCGTGGAGCATCGTCGCCGTCGTGCTGTGCGTGCCGCCCGTCACGTTCGTGCTGCACCGGCTGTGGACCTATCGCTGAGCCGGCCCGCACGCATCGCGCCCGCCGCTCAGCCGACCCGCTGATGCCCCGCGTCGCCCGACGGCGCGCCGTCGTGCCCGCCGCTGTCGCCATTCCCGCCGCTGCCGCCGTTGTTGTCGTGATCGTTCAGCCCGTGCTCGATCATCATCCGGTAGAGCGTCACGCGTGAAATGCCGAGTTCGGCGGCGGCCTTGTTGATCCGGTGGTCGTTGCGCAGCAGCGCATTCTCGATCGCGGTGCGTTCGGCCAGCGCCCGCGCCTGTTCGAGCGTCACCGGTTCGGTTTCGCCGGGCGTGTCGAGCCCGAGATCGTGCGGCGTCAGCAGCCGGCTCTCGGCCATCACGATCGCGCGCCGCACGCGGTTGATCAGTTCGCGTACATTGCCGGGCCACTCGTAGCGCCGCATCGCGTCGAGCGCGGCCGACGTGAAGCCGCTGATCTTGCGGCCGCTGTCAGCCTTGAATTTCTGCAGCACGTAGTGCGCGAGGATGTCGATGTCCTTGCCGCGCGCGCGCAGCGGCGGCTCGTGGATGCGCAGCACGCACAGGCGGTGATAGAGATCCGCGCGGAAGCGCCCGGCCTCGACCGCGCCGTCGAGATCGACGTGCGTGGCCGAGATGATCCGCACGTCCACCGCGATCGATTCCTGCCCGCCGAGCCGCTCGATCTTGCCCTCTTGCAGGAAGCGCAGCAGGCTTGCCTGGCTTTCGACCGGCATGTCGCCGATCTCGTCGAGAAACAGCGTGCCGCCGTTCGCCGATTCGATCCGGCCCGCGCGCCGCTGGTTCGCGCCGGTGAACGCGCCGCGCTCATAGCCGAACAGCTCCGACTGCAGCAGGTGATGCGGAATCGCGCCGCAGTTGATCGCGACGAACGGCCCCTTGCCGCGCCCGGAGCGCTCGTGAATCGCGAGCGCCGTCAGCTCCTTGCCGGTGCCCGACTCGCCCGAGATGAACACGCTCGCGTCGGTCTTCGCGACCTTGCGGATCGTGCTGAACAGCTGCTGCATCGCTTCGCAGTTGCCGATCATCCCGTGTTCGCCGATCGACGCCGCGTAGGCGGCGCCGTCGACGCGATCGAGCGCGGCCATCCCGCGCGCATGGCCGAGCACGTGCGAAATCCATTCGTACGGCAGCGGCAGCGTGACGTAATCGAAACAATAGCTGCGGATCAGTTCGCGCACGGCGGGGCCGATCGTGATGCCGGCCTGCGCGATGGAAATCCAGCCGATCGCCGGCTGGCTCAGACACATCTTCAGCGCGGGATAGTCGCGCGACGTGAAGCCGGTGAAATCGACGAGCCCCGCGGCCACGCTCACGCCGGAGGTCATGTTCTGCGCGGCGCCGGCCGTCTTCGCGACCGCGATCTCCCAGCCGAGCCCGCGCAGTTGTGCCAGCAACGGCTCGTCGGGCGTGCGCATGATCACGAACAGCTTGCGTCCGGCCTCGGGGGCGGTGACGGACACGTCCGTCATCTCGGGCGCCGCCTGCCCGTTTGCGTCGGGTGACCTTGCAACCATCGTTGTTCCCCGCTTGGCGTTGGTATCGCGCGCCGGCTCGCCGCCGCGTACGACGGACACGATCGAACCGACATATTGGCCGTATTTCCGTCCGAATAAAATCCCCCTGCGCATGAATCGCGCCGGAGGTCGACGTTGTCATGAACGGTATATCGATGCGGCCGGCCCGCGGCTAGATGGGTGTTATCCCGGTGGCGGGCGCCGCGCGCGACCGGAAAGGCCCGGCCCCGACCGCGCAAAGCCGCGCCGGTGCTGGCGCACGGCGATCGTGGAGGACGCGGCGCACGCCCGATTCGTGCGCCGGCCCATGCGCGCGCAACCGGTCCGCCGGGCAGGCGGACGCCCGGGCAACCGGTTCCGGTTGATTTTCGTCAATCGTCGGAAGAAGCCGGCTGATGCACGAACGCAACATGCGCGGCGCCCCGCCGTGCGGCGGGGTGAGGGGTCAGCGGCCCGACGCGAGCGGCGCGGGCGTGTTCGCGCGGCCGCGGCCGGCCGGCGCGCCGCCGTGTTCGCCATAGGTGGCGGCCAGTGCATCGACCCGCGCGAGATGGTGGCGATTGTCGTGATCCCACGGGTGGAAGCCCGGCCGGAAAAAGCTCAGCCATTCGCCGGCGATGCGCGGGAACAGCCCGCGACGCGGCCCGTACAGGAACGCGATCATCCGCAGCATGCCGCGCACGTGATGGCCGGCGCCGCGATCGCGCCACAGCAGCGTCGCATGCATCAGGAACACGGTCGGCCAGAACGTCAGCGTCGTCAGCAGATACACGCCGATGCGGATCAGGTAGCGACGCAGCCCCGGCTTCATCGCGGCATTCCACACGTCGAACGACACGGCCTTGTGCTCGGTTTCCTCCAGCGCGTGCCAGATCCACATCTGCCGGTAGCCTTCGACCGAACCGTCGAGGCGCGTCGGGTCGCGCAGCAGCCAGTCGGCGAGCATCGCCGTGTAATGCTCGGCCGCCACCGTATGCGCGAGCTGCACCGAATGCGGCAGCTTGCGCTTCATGTAGCCGAGCACCGTCCACACGCGCTGGTCCAGCTTGCGCGCGGGTAGCCGGTTCGCCTGCATCAGCTCGTTGTATTCGATGTGCTCGCGCGTATGCATCGCTTCCTGGCCGATGAAGCCGAGCACCTGCTGCTTCAGCACGGGATCGTCGATCCGGTCGCGATAGTTGCGCACCGAATCCATGAAGAAGCGCTCGCCGGCCGGAAACAGCAGCGACAGCGCGTTGAAGAAATGGGTCACGTGCGACCCGAGGCCATGCCAGTCCTTCGCGCGTTCGACCGGCAGGTCGAAGCGCAGGTCGCGGCGCACCGGCATGATCCCGGCTGCGGTGGCGGAAGCGGCTGACTTCATGTTCATCGTTCTCCTGTTGCGGAGCCGTCCGGCGCATCGTCCGACGCGGCCGGCGCAAGCCCGGGCGGCGCATCGCGCGCCGCCAAAATCCTGACATCGACAGATGTAACGATAGGCCGCGCGCGCCGGCGCATGCAAGCCGCGCGGTAGATGCGCGCTTCCAAACAGGGCACGGTCGGAAAGACGGAAAAAACGGCGCTCGAACGACATTCGGCCGGGCCGCGATTCGAACGCGGGCGCGCGCGTCGGGACGAGGCGCCGGATGCGGCGCGGTGCCCCGCTATCGGCCCGCAGGCCCCGTGTGGCGGCCCTTTCGCGGGATCGGGCAACGCTCGTGCAGCAGGCTGTCACGTGAGCCGTTCGCATCGATTCATACGCGCCGCGCACCGTCGCGGTGCACCCTCGCCCCCGCGGCGCGCGAAAAATTCAAACGCGCGTTCCAATTGCGTTCCGGGCGCTCACGCCGGCACGCCCCGCCACGCTGCGCCGCTCAGCGTGAAACGGCGCGAAATCCACGCGCGCCGGCCCGCTGCGCGCTCGCCTACAATAGCGGTTTCACGCAACCTCTTTCAGGAGAAATCATGTCCGTCATCACGACCGAATCGGGCCTCAAGTACGAAGACCTGACCGAAGGCACCGGCGCGGAAGCGCAAGCCGGCAAGACCGTCAGCGTCCACTACACGGGCTGGCTGACCGACGGTCAGAAATTCGATTCGAGCAAGGATCGCAACGACCCGTTCGCGTTCGTGCTCGGCGGCGGCATGGTCATCAAGGGCTGGGACGAAGGCGTGCAGGGCATGAAGGTCGGCGGCGTGCGTCGCCTGACGATCCCGCCGCAACTCGGCTACGGCCCGCGCGGCGCAGGCGGCGTGATTCCGCCGAACGCGACGCTCGTGTTCGAAGTCGAACTGCTCGACGTCTGACCCTGCACCCGGTCGTTTTCTTCCCGATGGAACGCATCGCCTCCCCCGCCATCGCGCTGCGCCGCTACGCCACGTGCGAAGCGTCGGACGTGCACGACTTCCACCAGGTCGTGCTCGGCGTCGATGGCGCGATGGTGATGGCGGTGGACGGAATCGGCCAGCGCATCGACCGGCACGCGGCCTGGCTGATTCCGGCCGGCGCGCGTCACGACTACGCGGGCCTCGGCGACAATCGCCAGCTCGTGATCGACCTGCCCGCCGCGTCGCTCGCGGTACCGCAGCGGCTGTTCGACCATGCGCGGGCCGTGTCGATCGACCCGGCGCTCACGTCGCTCGTCGCGCAGGTCGCGGCGGCCGCCGCGCAACACGATGCGCCGGACGGCGACGCACGGCAGGCCGCCGCGCACCGCTTTCAGTGGCAGGCCGCGGCGCGCCTGTGCGACGCGCTGCTCGACGATGCGGGCATCGCCGCGCCCGCGTCGGGCCTCGATTTCGCGCGCATCGACCGCTGGCTGCGCGCGCGGCTCGCCGAACCGCTGCGCATCGCCGATCTCGCCGCGCACTGCGGCTACGGGATGCGGCGCTTTCATCAACTGTTCGTCGATGCATTCGGCGAAACGCCCCATCGCTACCTGCAGCGGCTGCGGCTCGACGCCGCGATCGTGCTGCTCGCCGACGGCCGGCATGCGCTGGTCGACATCGCGGGCAGCGTCGGCTTCGCGGACCAGAGCACGTTCACGCATGCGTTCACGAAGCGCTTCGGCGTGGCGCCGGGACGCTGGCGCGGCGAACGGCATTGAACGCATCGGCCTCGCTGAATACGCATCGACGCACGTAGCCAGCGGCACGCATTCGCGTCGGCATCCGTATCGACGCTTCGCGTCCCGCTGAAACATCGCCTGTCCGTCGCCGCCTACGATGGACGCATGGATACGACCACACCGTCCCCCGCTTTCCCGCCCGCGCTCGCGCGCGTCGTCGCCACCGTCAGCATCGGTTTCGTCGTCACGCAGCTCGACGTGACGATCGTCAATATCGCGCTCGCGCATCTCGCCGCCGACCTGCACCTGCCGGTCGCCGGCCTGCAATGGGTCGTCGATGCGTACACGCTCGCGTTCGCGGTGCTGATGCTGTCGGCCGGTGCGCTCGGCGACCGCTTCGGCGCGCGCCGCCTGTACGTCGCCGGCCTCCTGCTGTTCGCGCTCGCGTCGCTTGCATGCGGCGCCGCCGTCGCGCCCGCGATGCTGATTGCGGCCCGCGCGCTGCAAGGCGTCGGCGCCGCGGCCATGCTGCCGAATTCGCTCGCGCTGCTCAACGACGCGTGCCGGCACGACCCGCGCCTGCGCGCCCGCGCGGTCGGCGGGTGGACGGCGGCCGGGTCCATCGCGATCGCGGCCGGCCCGGTCGTCGGCGGCCTGCTGATCGCCGCGTGGGGCTGGCGCGGCATCTTCCTCGTGAACCTGCCGCTGTGCGCGGCGGGGCTCGCCGCTACGTTCGCGTGGGTGCCCACGCGCCGCGAGCAGGCTGCCCCGGCACGCTCGGCCCGTTCGCTCGATCCGCGCGGCCAGTTCGTCGCGATCGCGATGCTGACCGCGCTGACCGGCGCCGTGATCGAATGGCGGCCGCTCGGCTTCACGCACCTGGTCGTGACCGGCGGCTTCACGCTGGCGGCGCTGGCCGCGCTCGCGTTCGTCGCGATCGAATCGTGCACGGCCACGCCGATGCTGCCGCTATCGCTGTTCCGCCACCGCACGTTCAGCGCGGCCGTGCTGTTCGGGATCTGCGTAAACCTCACGTATTACGGCACCGTATTCATGCTCGCGCTGTACCTGCAACGCACACGCGGCCAGTCGGCGTTGCAGGCCGGGCTCGCGTTCCTGCCGCTCACCGGCGGGTTCCTGCTGTCGAATCTCGCGAGCGGACGCGTCGTCGCCCGCCACGGCCCGCGCATGCCGATGGTGGCCGGCGCGCTCGTCGCCGCGCTCGGCTACGGGTCGCTGCATGTCGTCGATGCCGCGACGCCGCTCGGCGCGCTGCTCGTGCCGTTCTTGCTGATTCCGTTGGGCATGGGGTTCGTGGTGCCCGCAATGACGACGGCCGTGCTCGCGTCGGTCGCGCCCGACCGGGCCGGCATCGCGTCGGCCGTGCTGAATACCGCACGGCAGGCCGGCGGTGCAATCGGCGTCGCGGCATTCGGTGCGCTCGCCGGCGACGGCGGTGCAGCGCAGGTCGTCAGCGGGTTGCGGATCGAAACCGCCGTGTCGGTCGCGCTGCTGGTCGCGGCCGCACTGCTCGCGACCCGTGTGCGGACCGATGCGGATCGCGGTGCCTCTCCCGCGCCTCGGGCGACGCCACCGGTCGATCGCACGCGTGCGGTCACGCGTCACCGAGGTGAGGCTGGATCAGGTAACGCCGACGAAAGAAGGTCTGCGTGAATCGACTCGCGTAGCCGGCAGTGCCGCGCTCGTGCTGTCGCACCGAATGCCATCCGACGGCACGACCCTCGCGCATGACGCTCACCGACGCGCCGCGCCCGCTTCGTCATCGATCTTCTTCACGACCGTATCGGCCGCCTTCAAAGGCCGGCCGTCGTCGTGCCGCAGCGCGAGCTTGCGGATCGCGCGCCCGGTGCCGCGATCGATCAGCACCGAATGCCGCTCGCCGCGCGCGAACAGGTTGGCCTCGCCCCACTGCCGCAGCATCACGATGACCGGAAACAGCCCCTCGCCCTTTTTGGTCAGCACGTACTCCTGATACGCGGTGCCGTCGGACGCCGGCACGACGGCGAACACGCCCGCGTCCACCAGCATCTTCAGCCGGTCGGACAGGATGTTGCTCGCGACGCCGAGGCTCGCGCGGAAATCGCCGAAGCGGCGCACGCCGTCGAACGCATCGCGCACGATCAGCAACGCCCAGCGATCGCCGACGATATCGGTCGCGCGCGCCACCGGGCACGGCGAATCCGCAAGACTTTTCTGCCTGGCCATGTTGCTCTCCGCAATCACGCCGGCCGCCTTCGCAGGCATGCCGGCCATCCGGGCACGGGCCGCTGGCCCGTCACCCAACAGGTTGCATTTTAAAACTACTTTCCCTACACTCCAAACAAGTTTCAAATTGCAACTACATTGCGTGAGGCAACCCATGGAATCGTCCTGCCATTCCGGCACCGTTGCATCGAACGCGCCAACCGGCGCGATCCATCCGGCTGAGGGCGCCCGCCTGTCGTCGGCACGTGTCGTGCTGCTGGCCGTCTGCTGCGCGGCGAGCGTCGCGAACGTCTACTACGCGCAGCCGCTGCTCGATTCGATCGCGCGGGATTTCGGCGTATCGCTGGCCGCCGTCGGCGGCGTCGTCACCGCGACGCAGCTGGGCTGCGCGCTCGCGCTGCTGTTCGTCGTGCCGCTTGGCGACCTGCTGAACCGCAAGCGCCTGATCGCCGTGCAGCTTCTGCTGCTGACCGCGGCCTGTATCGGCGTGGCCGCCGCATCGACACGCGTCGCGCTGCTGGCGGGAATGGTCGCGGTCGGATTGCTCGGCACCGCGATGACGCAAGGACTGATCGCGTGCTCGGCCGCCCTCGCCGGCGCGGGCGAACGCGGGCGCGTGGTGGGCGCCGCGCAGGGCGGCGTCGTGGTCGGCCTGCTGGCCGCGCGCTCGCTGGCGGGTGTCGTCACCGACATCGCGGGGTGGCGGGCCGTCTATCTCGTATCGGGCGCCCTCGCGATCGCGATGCTGGTCGTGCTGTCGCGGCTGCTGCCCGCTATGCGCGAACCGCGTGAACGCATCGGTTACGCGGCGCTGCTGCGGTCGATGGTCGCGCTGCTGCGCGACGAACGTGTGTTGCGCGTGCGCGGCGCGATCGCGCTGCTGATGTTCGCGGCGTTCAGCATCTTCTGGAGCGCGCTCGTGCTGCCGCTGAGCGCGCCGCCGCACGCGATGTCGCACACGCAGATCGGTGCATTCGGCCTCGTCGGCGCACTCGGGGCAGCGGCCGCCGCCCGCGCGGGCCGGCTCGCGGATCGCGGGCGCGGCGAAGCGACGACCGGCGCCGCACTCGCGCTGCTCGCATGCGCGTGGCTGCCGCTCGCGTTCGGCAATACGTCGATCGCGCTGCTGATCGTCGGCATCGTGCTGCTCGACGTCGGCGGACAGGCCGTGCACGTCGTCAACCAGAGCATGATTCTCGGCGCGCGGCCCGACGCGCATGCGCGCCTCGTCGGCTGCTACATGCTGTTCTATTCGGCCGGCAGCGGGCTCGGCGCGATTGCGGCGACGATGATGTACGCGCGCGCCGGCTGGACCGGCGTCTGCGTGCTCGGTGCGGCAGTGAGCGTGGCCGCGCTCGGCGTGTGGGCCGCGACGCTGCGGCGTGCATGAGGCGCGACGGCCATGCTGATCGAGCGTCTGCGTGCTCTGCGTGGGGGCGAGCGTGGCCGCGTTGGGGGTGTGGGCCGCGACGCTGCGGCGCGCATGAGGCGCGACGGCCATGCTGATCGAACGGGAAACGCCGGTCCGCCCTCGGCGGGCGGCCGGCACGCGAACCGGCCGCGCACGCGCGCCGGTGGGGCTTTCGGTTCCGCTGCGATTCCGCTTCGGTTCGGCTTGGGGCATCCCCGCGGCGGAGAAGCTGGCGCGCCGGCAACGTCGCGGCGCATGTCGGTTCCGCTGCGGTTCCGCGTCGGTTCCGCTGCGGTTCGGCGGCGCGCCGCGGGCGTTCAGCCGGCTGCCTGAATCGCCTCCTCGTACACGCCGGCCACGCGGCGCGCGATCACCGCATTGTCGAAATGATCGCGTGCATAGCGCTTGCACGCGGCCTCGTCGGGCAGCGCGATCGCGCCCGACAGCGCACCGCCGAGCCCTTCCGCGATCGCATCGGCACCCGTCGACGGCAACACCAGATCGTTCGACAACCCGGCGACCGCCTCCGGCAGCCCGCCGACCGGCGTGACCAGCACCGGCGTGCCGGACGCCAGCGATTCGACGGTGATCAAGCCGAAGCCCTCGAGCGCGACCGTCGGCACGACGCTGACCGTCGCCGCGCGGTACAACGCCGCGAGATGATGATCGGGCACGAAACCGAGCAGCTTCACGTTGTCCTGCAGCCCCGCTTCGTCGATGCGCTGCTGCAGTTCCTCGCCGATCTTGCCCTTGCCGGCGATCAGCAGCAGCACGTCCGGGTGACGGCGCTTGACGAGGCCGATCGCATCGATCAGGTCCTCCAGCCCCATGCGCCGCACGAGCCGGCGCACGGCCAGCACGATCGGCCGGTCCTGCGGCAGTTGCAGCTTGTGCCGCGCCTCGGCGGGCGTGAGCGGCGTGTCGAACTGCGCGGTATCGACGCAGCCCGGGATCACACGCACGCGCGACGGATCGATCCCGTAGCGGTTCGTCAGGATCTGGCCGAATGCCTGCGACAGCACGATCAGCCGCGACGAGCGCGTATAGACGGCCTGTTCGAGATAGCGCTTCGCGCGCTGTCCGAGCGACGCGGCGCCCTCGACCTGGCTTTCGTCGGCCCACGGCCCCTGGAAGTGCGACACCTGCGGAATCCCGCGCGTCACGTCGAGCCCCGGGAACGTGTACAGCGCGAAGTGCGACGAAATCACGTCCGGCCGCGCGCTGCGGATCTCGTCGCGCAGCGCGCGCCGCGCGGCGAGCATCCGGCGCGCGAGCGGCTCCGACGCGGGACCGAAACCCTGGATCGCCCCGCCCGTGTCGTCGGCGACCTTCGGCGAGCCGGCGACGAGCCCGCGCACCTCGACGCCCGCGCCGGGCAGCGCGCCGACGAGCGAGTAGTACATCCGGTCGAGGCCGCCCGCGCGTTCGGGGAACCAGTGCATGCCGATCTGCAACGATTTGATCGGCCGGGAAGATTGGGACATCACGGTTGCTCCTGCGTGATTGCATGCTCGACCCGCTCGAAGGCGGACGGCTGCGTGGGTTGGCCGATGCGCCGGTAAAGCGCGACGTACTGGGCGCCCATGTGCGCCCAGCCGAAACGGGTCATCAGTTCGCGGGCCGCGTCGCCCATCGCGCGACAGGTGTCGCGCGATGCCGCGAGCGCGCCGATCGCCTGCGCGAGCGCGGCGGGATCGTCCGGGTCCTCCAGCACGATCCCGCATTCGCGCGTGATGATTTCCGCGCCGCCCGCCGTGCGCGCGGTGACGACCGGCAGCCCGGCCGCCATCGCCTCCAGCAGCGACAGGCTCATCGCTTCGTAGCGCGACGGAAACACATACGCGTCGACCGAGCGCATCAGCGTCGGCATGTTCTTCACGAGACCGAGGAAATGCACGCGCGAATCGATGCCGAGCGCGCGCGCTTCTTCCGGATACGGGCTGCCGGGCAGATAGCCGGCCACCGCGAGATGCACGTTCGCGGGCAGCTTCGTCAGCGCCTTCAGCACGGTGCCGAGGTTCTTGCGCGGCGTGCGCAGGTCGCCGACGAACAGCAGCAGGAACGCGTCGTCCGGCAGCTTGAATGCCGCGCGGTCGGCCTGCGCGCCCGCGAACGCGCTGCCGTCGACGCCGTTGTAGATCACGCTGATCTTGCGGCTGTCGATGCCGAGCCCGGCAATCTCGTCGGCCACCTTCTGCGATACCGCGGTGATCGCGCGCGAACGCTTGTACGCCCAGCGCTCGAGCACGGTATTCACGCGCGTATAGACGTACTGGTAAGCCGACCACAGCCCCTTGGTGGGCCCGAACGGATAGTACGGACTCTTGAACCAGCCGCCGTGCACGAAGTGCGCGGTATTCACGTCGGCCTTGATCCACGAGATGAAGCCGTTCACGTGCAGCACGTCGTATTCGCCGCGGTGCGCGCGCAGCCACGCCGCGCTTTTCAGCGCGAACACCTGCTGCTTGACGAGATTCGACGGCCAGAAGCCGCCGACCTTCACCGGCACCCAGCGCACGCGCGGGTCGGCCAGCAGCTCGGGCGCGACGTGCGACGCGACCAGCGTGACCTCGTAGTTTTCGGCCAGCGCCGCGCGCGCGATTTCGTAATTGACGCGGCCCTGCCCGTCGTTATGTCGCACGACGTGCGTGACGATCGCGATTCTCAATGGTCGCCTCCCCGTGAACGCGCGGCGGCCAGCAGGCGTTGCGCCTTCTGCCAGTGCGCCGCGGCAAGTATCGAAAAAATGGCTGTGAACATCAGCAGGCCGCCGGTGCCGATCAGCGAGTTCGTGAACACGAGCATCGCGAAGGTCGACAGGCACAGGCTCAGGCATGCCGCGACGAATTTGTCCTGGCGCAACTTGAACGCCGCGCGCAGCGTGCGGCCGAACAGCATCACGACGCCGGCGAGATACAGCAGCGTGCCGGGCCAGCCGAGCACGAACGGCACGTTCATCACGCCGCTGTCGAAGCTGCCGTATTTGCCGAGTTCGCCGCTGTCGCTCGACAGCTTCGTGGACGCGCCGGTCGCGCCCATCCCTTCGCCGGCGACGTCGGTGAACGCCGTCTGCGCGAAGGTCGCGTAGAACTTGTTGCGGTCGTCGTAGCTGCGGTCGTCCTTCAGGTTCGTGATCGACTGCAGGCGCGCGCCGAGCCGGTCGGCCACCGGCCCGACGGTCAGCAGCGGCACGCACAGCCCGACCAGCACGACGCCGCTGATCAGGATCCGCATCCGCACGCGGTTGCTCGATTGCACGAGCTGGATCGCGAGCGCGATCACCCAGCCGCCCCACGTCGAGCGCACGAGACACAGCGCGAACGACACGAAGCCGGCCGCCCCGGCGAACCAGCGGATCTTCTGCGGCGCCGCGAACACGAACACCAGCGCGCCCATGATCGCGAACGCGAACGGGCCGGACGAGTTCATCGTGCTGAACACGCGCACGCCGTACGGCACCGGCTCGCCCTGCGAGCCCATGTCCGAGCCGATCATCCACAGCACGTCCCACTGCGGCATCACGAAGTACTGCACGATGCCGTACAGGCCCATCACGAGCATGCCCCACATGAACGTGGACAGCAGCACGTCGCGATACTCGGGATAGTCGCGCGCGTTGACCATGATGTGGAAGCCGATCAGCACCGGGTACACCCAGTTCGCGAGATCGTAGGTCGCGGCCATCACGCCGCTCGACACGATCCCGACGAGGTACGCATACGCGAGCCCGAACAGCATCAGCAGCACCGGGATGCCGCGCCGCTGCGCGAGCACGCGGTAATGCCTGAGCAGCCCCAGGCCGGTGATCATCGTCACCGCGAGCGGCGCGACCTGGATCAGGCTCGTCGGCGTGAACGCGCCCTTCGACCAGTCGGCCAGGCGACGCACCTCCGGGCTCAGGAACCACACCCACCACATGAAGCCGACATAGCGCGCCGGGCTCTTGAAATACAGCCAGATGCCGACCGCGATGGCCAGCACCGGGAACGCGAGCGTCAGCACCTTGCCCTGGTGGATGGCGATCAGCGCGGCGGTAAACGTCCACAGCCCGGCCTGGCCGGCCCAGTGCTTCGGCTCGGCGAACCAGCTGCGGGCGCGCGACGGCGCACGTTCGGCGGCAATCGTACTCATCGATCCGCTCTCAGCGCGACGACGGACGCGAATCCGCGAGCGGCATCGCGACGCCGGCCGCCGCGGGCGTGCGGCGCCGGCGCAGCATGTCGCGCGTGATCCGCACGTGCTGCTCGGCGAACGCCTGCGTGGTCAGGTCGCGCTCGCGCAGGCACGCGGCGGCCGCCCGCGCGCAGTCGAGCGCCGCCACCGGATCGGCGACGAAGCGATCGGCGGCCTGGCGCATCGCCTGCGCGTCGAACGCCGGCACGTAGGCGGCCGTATCGTGCGGGAAGTAGTCGCTCAGGCCGCCCACGTCGGACACGATCATCGGCTTGCCGACGGCTGCCGCCTCGAGCATCACCGTGATGCCGGACGCGTGGAAATTCGGCCGCAGCGGCACGACGATCACGTCGGCCCACGCGTACAGTTCATGCTGCTTCGCGAGCCCCGACGCGGGGCCGATCTTCACGTTCGGCGCGTGCCATTCGCGCGGCACGCGGCGGCGCGTCGCGAGCCGCACGTCGTAGCGCGCGTCGCCGCCGAACGCGGCGAGGAACGTGCGCCAGTCGCGGTCGCGGTCGTTACCGATCGCCGCGATCCGCAACGGCCGGTTCGGCGTCCATTGCTGCGGCTCGACCGGCGGGAAATCCTGCGTGTTCAGCCCGTAGTAGACGAACTCGGCGTCGCGTCCGAGATAGCGGCGGCACAGGTCGGCGTTGTCGCGGGCGAGCGTGGTCAGCGCGTCGGCGCGCGCGATCAGCTTGCGGTACAGCCAGCGGCGCGGGCCGCCGAAGCTGCCCCACTTGTCGAACAGCCACACGCTCTGCGCAAGCAGCAGCGGGCGCTTGCCCTGCTCACCGGCGAGCTTCAGGATCAACGCGGCAGCCAGATGCTCCTGCTCGGTATGCGTCCAGATCACGTCGGTATCGAGCAACGCCGCGCGATTGCGCCACGCATGCACGACGTCGAAGCCGAGCGCCGCCTTCAGCGCGCGGCGCGCGACGCTCACGACGCGGTTTTCGGCGCCGTCCTGCGAATAGGTCAGCCGGAATTCGTCGGATTCGGCGTGGTGATAGCCGTACAGGCAGCCGATGTCGTCGCCTTTCCGGTAGGTACGCGGATCGGCGCCGTGGAACAGATGGACGTGGACTTTCGTTGCAGCCTTCGTGGTCATGCGAGCCCTCCAGAGGGGGCCGCGCGCGGTGCGCGCGGGCCGTTCAAGACGTCACCGGCGGCATCGCCGCACGGTGGGGGGCGAGATTCGTGCGGCGCGCATCGCGCGCGCCGCGGCGCACCGCGCGCCAGTGCGCGAGCACACGCTCGCGCCGGGCGCCAGGCAGCGACAGCAGCACGTGCGCGAAGCCGGGATAGACGCGCGTACCGACCAGCGTCCACCACCACCACGCGATCTCGCGCCGCAGCGGCGGCAGATGCTCGCGCAGGATCAGATGCAGGTTGTACGCGCCGTTGCTGATCGCGTTCAGCGACGCGGCATCGCGCCGGTCGTCGTCGAAGCGCTCGGCCGGGAAGTGATCGACCGCGATCGACGGGTCGTAGACGAGCTTCCAGCCTTCGCGCTGCACGTGCATGCTGAAGCCCATGTCGTTGTGCACCTGCGCGCCGGCGCCGCGCAGCCGCGTGTCGAAGCGCAGCCGTTCGATCGCCGCGCGCCGGTAGCTCATGTTCGCGCCCTTGAGCATGTCGACTTCGCGCGCGCCGCCGACGCCGAGGTGATGATTGCCGACTATCTTGCCGGACACCGTGAGCTGGCCGACGAGCTCTCTCGATTCGTCGAGCACGCGGCCTTTCTCGTGCACCCAGTCGCGTCCGCCGACCGCGCCCACGCGCGGATCGGACAGGAACGCGGCTTCGATGCGCGCGAGCCAGTCGGGACGCGGCGCCGCATCGTCGTCGGTGATCGCGACGATGTCGCCGTTCGCCGAGTCGAGCCCCTTGTTCAGCGCGGCGACCTGCCCCGGCACGTCGACCGGCACGAGGCGCAGCGGCAGCGCGCCGCCGACCGCCGGATCGGCGAGCCGTTCGTGCGTGGCGTCGTCCTCCGGGCGCGCGACGACGATCACCTCGTCGGGCAGCCGCTGCTGCCGCTGCAGCGCCAGCAGGCAGCGCGCGAGGTCGGCGGGACGCCGATAGGTCGGAACGAGCACGGAAATTTTCATTCGAGGTTCTCCAGTCGGCCGGGTCGGCGCGCGTGGCGCCGGCCCGGTTTCGCGCGACCCGGTCACGCGCTCAGGTATTCGTGCACGGCCGCATAGCCGCGGCCGTAGCCGCGCGCCTTCGGCGGCACGCCATTGAAGATCCCGCCTTCCAGATCGACGCCCGCGGTGCGCAGGCGCTTGATCGCATCGGCGATCTCGCCCTCGGTATGCATGCCCGAGCGCAGCACGAGGAAGGTCGAGCCGGCCATGCGGCCGATGATGGTCGCGTCGGTCACCGCCAGCACCGGCGGCGAATCGATCAGCACGACGTCGTAGCGTTTGCCGAGCCCTTCGAGGTATTGCGGCAGGCGCGTCGACATCAGCAGCTCCGACGGGTTCGGCGGGCGCGTGCCGGCCGAGATGAACGACAGGCCCTGCACCGGCGTCTCGCGCACGGCATCCTCGAGCGCCGATTGATCGCTCAGCAGCTCCGACAGGCCCGGCTGCACGGTGAGGCCGAAGTAGCGGTCGAGCATCCCGCGCCGCATGTCGGCGTCGATCAGCAGCACGCGCTTGCCCGAATGCGCGAGCAGCACCGCGAGGTTGACCGTCAGGAAGCTCTTGCCGATGCCCGGCGTCGGGCCGGTCAGCACGATCACGCGGTTCTTCGCGTCCATCATCGCGAACTGCATCGCGGTGCGCAGGCTGCGCATGCTCTCGACGCTCAGGTCCTTCGGCCGCAGGCTCGCGAGAATCGGCCGCGCACGGCTGCCGCCCTTCTCCGCCGCTGCGTCGAGCTTCACCTGCTCGGCGCTTTGCGGCACCAGCCCGTACAGCGGCAGGTTGAACGCGCGCTCGATGCGGTCCGGATCCTCGATGCCCTGGAACAGGTTGCGACGCAGGAACACGACGCCGGTGCCAAGGATCAGCCCGAGGAACACGGCGGCCGACAGGATCAGCACCTTCTTCGGCTTGACCGGCGCGCCCGGACGCAGCGCCGAATCGATCAGGTGGATGTTGCCGCCCGTGCCGGCCTTCTGCACCGACAGTTCCTGCACGCGGTTCAGCAGCAGCACGTAGATGTCCTCGGCGACCTTCGCGTCGCGCTGGAGCTGGACGGCCTTCACCTCGGTCGCCGGCAGGCTGCGGAAGCGGTTGCTGAACTTGTCCTTTTCGCCCTGCAGCTCCGCGAGCTGCTGCTTCGCGGCGATCACCATCGGGTGCGAATCGGTGAAGCGCTGCGCGAGCGACGCGAGCTGCAGGCGTTGCGCGGCGATCTGCTGCTCGTACTGCACGCTGCCTTCGAGGTAGACCTTCGCCTCGTCGCTCGCGTTGATCGAGCCCGACGTGCGCTGGTATTGCGTGAGCGCGGCCTCCGCGCGTTCGAGGTCGGCCTTCAGGCGCGGCTCCTCGCCCTTCAGGAAGTCGAGCATCTTGGTCGCTTCGGCCTGCTTCGCGACCACGTGCTGGTTCAGGTACGACTGCGCGAGCGCGTTCGCGATCGCGGCGGTCTGGTCCGGGTCCTTGCCTTCGAGCGAGATCTGCACGACGCCGGTCTGCTTGCCCTGCTCGCTCACCTGGATGCCGGCCTGGAACCCGCTGATCGCGTCGAGATCGTTGTAGCGAACCACCGTGAATTGCGTGCCGGGGCGCGCGACGAGCTTCTGCACGAGCAGCGTCACGCCGCCGCCCTGCGCCGATTCGCCGACGCGGCCCGCCAGCAGCCGCGTGCCGTTCTCGTCGACCAGCGAATAGGTGCCGTTCGGGCCGGCCGTCAGCGTCAGCTTCTTGCCTTCGAGCGCCGGCACGACGTTGATCGTGTCGATGTCGGCGACTTCGCCGCCCCACGCATACGATTTCAGGCCGAGCCACGGCCGCGACGGCGTGCCCGGCGTCGCGAGGCGCGCGGCGAGGCTGCCGATCACCGGCAGCGTCTTCGGCGCGACCGTGAAGTTCAGCTTGAACTGGTCGACGACCGGCGCGACGACGCCGCGACTCTTGATGATCTCGATTTCCGCGTCGGTCGGCGCCTGCTGCGGGCCGCTGTTGATCGACGCGCCCGTCTGCGTCTGCGTGAGCGCCTGCGACGTATTGTCGTTGCCCTCGACCCGCACGTGCACGTCCGCCTGGTAGACCGGCTTCGCGATGAAGCAGTAGAGGCCGGCGAGCGCGACGACCGTCACCGCGATGCCGAGCAGCAGCCAGATGTCGTCCATGATGACCTGGAGCAACTGGCCGAGGACGACGTCCTCTTCCTCGGTCTTCGCGGTCAGGTCCGCGTAGGAGTGTTTCGCTTGCGTGTTCACCATTCGTTCCCGCTTGAGTGGTGCCGGGGGGCGGACGCCACCCCGGCGGGCTATCAGCGCGTGATTTGCCGCATGTAGAAGATCGTCTGGATCGTCGGCAGCACCTGCTGCAGCACGCGGTTGAACTGCACCGAGCTGGCCGTGCTGACGTAGACGACGTCGAGCGGTTGAAGCGGGAAGCGACTCGACAGCATCAGCGCGTCGGGCTGCGTCATGTCGAGACGGAACACTTCAGGCTTCGTCGGGTTGTCGCGCATCCCGCGCATCACGTAGATCTTGCGCGGGTTCGCATCGGTGTCGAGAATCCCGCCGCCCGCGGTCAGCGCATCGGCGATGGTCAGCCGGCCCTTGAGCATCGGCACCGTGACCGGCGTCTTGACCTCGCCCATGATGAACACGCGGCTGTCGCTGCGGTCCGGCACGTTGACGATGTCGCCCGGCTGCAGCATCACGTTCTGCTTCACTTCGCCGCGATCGAGCACGCCGTTCGCGTCGAGCGTGTACAGCTTGCCGTCGCGCGTCAGGCGCACGCGCTGCAGGTCGGCCTCGGCGGTCGAGCCGCCCGAGCGCGAGATCGCGTCGACGAGCGTGAGCGGCACGTCGCTCACCGCGAGCGGGCCCGGCTGCTTGACCTCGCCCGTCACCTGCACCTTCTGGCTGCGGAACGACAGCACGCGCACGTCGAGCTGCGGATTCTTCACGTAGCGCGCGAGGCTGGACGCCATCTCGTCGCGGATCTGCGCGACCGTCTTGCCCGCCACGCGGATGCGGCCGACGAACGGAAAGAAGATCGTGCCGTCGGCGGCGACCGTCTGGCCGTACGGATCGGCCTGGCCCGGCAGCGCGGTCGTATACGGCTGCTGCAGCGCGCCCGCGACCGATTGCGTCGTGTTGCCGCCGCTCGAGAACGACTGGCCCTGCGGCGTCGTCAGCTCCGGGTGATCCCACACGGTGACGCCGAGGATGTCCTGCGGGCCGACGCGATACGTGTACTGCGACGGATCGGTGTAACGTCCCGGCGGCAGCGGGTGATCGACCTGCGCTTTCTGCAGCTGGTCCATCACCACTTTGGCGTCGATGTAATGAACCGGATAGGTTTCGGCCGCTTCCTGCCGGCCTTCGTCCTTCAGGTTCGACGAGTCGAGGTAGTTGCCGGGCGCGGTTGCACAGGCTGACAGGAAAGTCGTCAGCGCGACGGCAAGCGCCACCGGGCGCATCGGGCGTTTCAGCATAGTTTCTGTAGCCATCCTTGAACCAGACGTTCGATCAGTGAGTAGCTCTCGCGGTAGTCGGCCTCCGGGCCGCCGTGCGGGTCCGCAATCTCGGCCCCTTCCCACTTGCCGAGCAGGTGAACCTTGCCGCGCGCGAATGGATCGACCGCTTCGACGGCCGCGATCTGTCGGCGCTCGCTGACGAGAATCAGGTCGGCGTCGCGCACGATCCGGCGCGACAGCCGCCGCGAGCGGTGGGTCGTCGCATCGACGCCGCGCTCGGCCAGCAGTTGCCGCATCACCGGATCGATGCCGTCGCCGTCGTTCGCGTGCACGCCGGCCGAGTGGAACGTCGGACGCGGGCCGCCGCGCGACGCGGCGTGCGACTTGAACAGCATTTCCGCCGCCGGGCTGCGGCAGACGTTCGCGTGGCAGACGATCAGGATGTTCCGGAACATGGCGTCTCGTAACGAGTGACGGAAAACGGGTTACGCGCTGGCGCGCGCGGCGCCCGGCACGCGGGCGGCGACCGCCTGGCGCGAGCCCGGCCGCCCGATCGGGTGATACTCGATGCCCTGCTCGCTCATCGTCTCCGGCTCGTACAGGTTGCGGCCGTCGAAGATCACCGGCGTCTTCCACAGGCGGCCGAGCGCGACGAAGTCGGGGCTCTTGAACGCCTTCCATTCGGTGACGATCACGAGCGCGTCGGCGTCGCGCGCGGCCTGCGCCTCGTCGTCGACGAAGGTGAGGCGTTCGAGCCAGCTCGGGTGATCGGCCAGATCGAGCGCGATCACGCGGCGCGCTTCCTGCTGCGCGACCGGGTCGTACGCGGCGACGCGCGCGCCGCGCGACAGCAGCTCGGCGATCAGCTCGCGGCTCGGCGCCTCGCGCATGTCGTCGGTGTTCGGCTTGAACGCGAGGCCCCACAGCGCGAACGTGCGGCCGCTCAGGTCCTCGCCGAAGCGCGCGACGATCTTGTCGGCGAGCACGCGCTTTTGCGTCGCGTTGACCGACGACACGGCCTTCAGGATCTGCAGCGACTGGCCGTGCTCGTCGGCCGTTCGGATCAGCGCCTCGACGTCCTTCGGGAAGCACGAGCCGCCGTAGCCGCAGCCGGCGTACAGGAAGTGGTAGCCGATGCGCGGATCGGAGCCGATGCCGCGGCGCACGGCCTCGATGTCCGCGCCGAAACGGTCGGCGAGGTTCGCCAGCTCGTTCATGAACGAGATGCGCGTCGCGAGCATCGCATTCGCCGCGTACTTCGTGAACTCGGCCGAGCGCACGTCCATGTACAGCGTGCGCTCGTGATTGCGGTTGAACGGCGCGTAGAGCTTCTTCATCAGCTCGCGGGCGCGCTCGCCCGGCACGTCGTCGTCGCAGCCGATCACGATGCGGTCCGGCCGCGTGAAATCGTCGACGGCCGCGCCTTCCTTCAGGAATTCCGGATTCGACACGACCGAGAACATCTGGTCGCCGCCGCGCTTCGCGAGCTCCTCGGCGACCGCCGCGCGCACGCGCTCGGCCGTGCCGACCGGCACCGTCGACTTGTCGACGATCACCTTGAAGCCGGTCATGTAGCGGCCGATGTTGCGCGCCGCCGCGAGCACGTACTGCAGGTCGGCCGAACCGTCCTCGTCGGGCGGCGTGCCGACCGCGATGAACTGCACGTCGCCGTGCGCGACCGCGGCCTCGATGTCGGTCGAGAAGCGCAGGCGGCCGGCCGAACGGTTGCGCGCGATCACTTCCTTCAGGCCCGGCTCGTGGATCGGCACGCCGCCGTCGTTCAGGATGTCGATCTTCGCCTGGTCGACGTCGAGACAGAACACGTCGTGCCCGATGTCGGCGAGACAGGCGCCGGTGACAAGCCCTACGTAACCGCTGCCGATGATAGTCAGATTCATGATGTGTCGGACCCCTTGACCAATGATTCGAAATTCGTAAAACCGGAATGCCTGCGTGACGCAGCGCGTCGGTGTCAGTACGCGTTGCTGCCGGTGAACCCTTTCCACAGCGTCAGCACGACGATCTTGATGTCGAGCCAGAACGACCAGTTCTGCATGTAGTACAGGTCGAGCTTCACGCGGCCCATCATCTTCTCGATCTGGTCGGTTTCGCCGCGAAAGCCGTTGATCTGCGCCCACCCGGTGATGCCGGGCTTGATCCGGTAGCGGAACATGTAGCCCTTGACCAGATCCTTGTAGATGTCGTCGTGCGCGAGCGCATGCGGGCGCGGCCCCACCACCGACATCTCGCCCTTCAGCACGTTGATGAACTGCGGCAGCTCGTCGAGGCTCGTGCGGCGCAGGAACCGGCCGACCGGCGTCACGCGCGAGTCGTTCTTGGTTGCCTGCGTGACCTGCCCGGCCACTTCCTGATGCACCTTCATCGAGCGAAACTTGTAGATCTCGAACTCGTGCCCGTCGATGCCCTTGCGCTTCTGCCGAAAGAACACCGGCCCGCGCGAGGTCAGCTTGATCAGCGCCGCGATCAGCACCATCACCGGCGCGAGCGCCGTGAGCGCCGCCAGCGCGAACAGCCGGTCGAACACGAACTTCGGCAGGATCCGCACGTCGGTGATCGGCGACGCCGCGAGGTTGATCGCCGGCACGCCGAGCACCTCGACCACTTCCTGGTTGAAGAACGACAGCGTGCGCACGTCCGGAATGAAGCGGATGTTCACGAAGTCGTGGCGGAACACCGTCACGATCTGGTGAATCCGGCGCTCCTCCGTGATCGGCAGCGTGAGCCACAGCTCGCTGATCGCGCGGCTGCGCACCAGCCACACCAGCGATTCGAACTGCCGCTCGATGCGCACGTCGTCGAGCGCGACTTCGCCCGGCGCCTCGCTTTCGTCGTACACGCACACCGGGTTGAAGCCGGCCTCCGGCCGCGCCCGCATCTGCGCGATCAGCCGCCGCGCCGCCGGCGTGCCGCCGACGATCGCGACCGCCTTCAGGTTGTAGCCGCCGCGGCGCAACTGCCGCAGCACGACGTGCACGCAGGCCTTCGAGCCGGCGAGCAGCGCCATCGTCACCAGCGCCCAGTAACCCAGCCACAGCCGCGACAGGTCGCCCGACTGGTGAAAGCTGAAGCTCATCAGGATGCCCGCGAGCTCGACCGCGAGCCACGCGAACGCGACGCGCCCCATCAGCCCGACGAGACGCTTGCCGCGCCACGACTGGTAGATGCCGACGGCCGGAAAGAACACGACGACCAGCAGGCAGTCGAACAGCACCGTCGTGCGCTGCAGGTCGCTGAGCCCGATGCTGCCGTCGTGCAGCGCGGCCGCGATCAGCGCGCCCGTCACGACCATCGCGATATCGATGACTCTCGCCAGCACGCTCAACATGTCCGTTTCCTCTTCCTTGAACAGGCGTTTGCCGAACAGCTCCTCGTGCGACCCGTGCCGCACCTTCGATTCAAACGTTGCATGACGCTATTGAAGCGACAAGAAAATTCCCCCTCAAGCGCACAAGTATTTCGAAAAATAATCGGAAATTCTTGCCGCGATCTTTTTTAATTAAATCGGCAGGTTTTCCCGAATCGGGCGGAAACAGGGATTTTTTCAGAGTCGTTACGCTTGCCGTGCACCCTTTGCGGGCGGGCACGTCCGGCCGGCGACCGGAATTATTTTTTATTTTTTTATTTCCAGCCGATGCCATCGAGGAAAATTCTTCCGGATGAATGCGTGGCGGATATTCGGCATTGGGTCCGGTTTTATTGTCGATTTACTTCATGCTACAACGACAGGCACTGACTTCAACCGTGGAGAGTGTCATCATGAATGCTCCGGCAGTGGCCGCCGAAACGCGCCATTCTTCTTCCGCCGCAACCGCCGTCGGCACGCCCGGCGCCGGTATGCCCGCAGCCGGTATGCGTCTCGCCGTGCAGCCCGTGATTCTTGCCGGCGGTTCCGGCACGCGCCTGTGGCCGATGTCGCGCGAGCGTTTCCCGAAACAGCTGATCGGCCTGCTCGGCGATCATTCGCTGCTGCAGTCGACCGCGCTGCGCCTCGACGGCCTGACGGCCGATCACCCGCTGAACGACGACGTGCTGATCGTATGCGGCGAGGATCATCGCTTCACGACCGCCGAACAGCTGCGCCTGACGGCCAAGCGCGCGACCATCATGCTCGAGCCGCTCGGCCGCGACACCGCGCCCGCGCTGACGCTCGCCGCGCTGCGGCTCGTCGCCGACGGCAACGATGCGGTGATGACCGTGATGCCGGCCGACCATGCGGTCGCCGACCTGCCGCGCTTTCACGCGGCCGTCGCGGCCGGCGTGCACTGCGCCGCGCAAGGCAAGATCGCGACCATGGGCATCGTGCCCAAGCACGCGGAGACCGGCTACGGCTACATCCGCGTCGGCGCGCCGCTCGGCGACGCCGGGACCGGCACCCTCGACGTGCGCCGCCTCGACCGTTTCGTCGAGAAGCCGCACCTCGAACTCGCGCAGCAGTACGTCGCGTCGGGCGAATACTGGTGGAACAGCGGCATCTTCATCGTGCGCGCGTCGGTCTGGCTGAAGGTGATCCGGCAGCTGGAACCCGCGATCTACGCAGCCTGCGAACAGGCCGTCGCCCAGGGCCGGGACGATGGCGATTTCTTCCGCGTCGATCGCGACGCGTTCGCCGCGTCGCCGTCGAACTCGATCGACTATGCGGTGATGGAGCCGCTCGCGAGCCAGCCGCAACTGTGCGAGAGCGTGGTCGTGCCGCTCGACGCGGGCTGGTCGGACGTCGGTTCGTGGGACGCGATCTGGCAGATCTCGGCGAAGGACGAGACCGGCAACGTCGGCCGCGGCCACGTGCTGTTCGAAGGCGCCGAATCGACGTTCGCGCATTCGGAAAGCCGCCTCGTCGCGTGCGTCGGCACGCAGAACCTGGTCGTCGTCGAAACGCCCGACGCCGTACTCGTCGCGGACAAATCGCGCGTGCAGGACGTGAAGAAGATCGTCGGGCACATCAAGGCGCGACAAGGCACCGAAGCGACCGATCACCGCAAGGTCCATCGTCCGTGGGGCCACTACGACTCGGTCGACACCGGCGAGCGCTTCCAGGTGAAACGCATCGTCGTGAAGCCGGGCGCGCAACTGTCGCTGCAGATGCACCACCACCGCGCCGAACACTGGATCGTCGTGCGCGGCACCGCGCGCATCACGCGCGGCGACGAAACGTTCCTGCTGTCCGAAAACGAATCGACGTACATTCCGCTCGGCGTATCGCACCGCCTGGAGAACCCGGGCAAGATGCCGCTCGAACTGATCGAAGTGCAGTCGGGTGCGTATCTCGGCGAGGACGACATCGTCCGCTTCGACGATACCTACGGCCGGCAGTAACGCGTCATGCACCCACGGGCGCCGCTTCGACGGCGGCGCCCGGGCAATACGGACATGATGGAAAAACCGGACGGGCGCGCGGCGCGGGCATCGTGGCACACGACGGCCCGCGCGTCGCGCGGGGACGACGATCAACCGACGCGATACGCGTATTCGCGACGCTCCGACTGCACGGGATCGTTGCGGCTTTCCGACAACGCACCCGCGCGACGCTCGGCGATGAAGCGCTTGATGTCCGATTCCGCACGCGCCAGCGCCGACAAACCGGCCAGCACTTCGCCTTGCGGCTCGCGCGCCGGCGCGTCGCTCGCACCGTGGCGATCGATCCACTGACGCGCCCAGTCGAGCGCATACTGCTCGGCTTCCTCGGCATCGGTGAAGCGCGGGCCGATCAGGCCCGAGCGTTCGACGCGCCGGTCGTCCTGCGAGATCTCGGCCCACGCGCGATACATCAGGTTCTGCACGGGCTGCGCGGTGCCGCTGATCGTATAGCCGCGATACTCGTCGATCTGCGGCTCGGCCGACGAGAAGCTCGCGGACGACGCCCGCGCATGGCGCAGTTCCGTGGCCGGCGCGCCGGGCACCGAGAACGACACGTCGGCGCGGCCGTCCACCTGGTCGGCCGACATCGTGCTCAACGACGCACCCTCGCCCTCCCAAACGTTTGCCTGCGCAACCGGCAACTGCCACGACTCGGGGTTTTGCCAGAACACGCCACGCAGACGATCGTTGTCGGGCACCGGCTCCGCGCGGCGAGCCGGCACGACGGCCTCCGGCGGCGGCGGAATATACGCGAACGTGCGCCCGCTGAACTGGGTCAGCACGTCGATCATCTGCAGCAGCGTGCCGTTCGCGAGCCACTCCTCGTAGCGACGACGGCACGTCGGCCCGGACGGATAGCGACCGGGCAGCTTGGACCAGGCTTCCCCGGTCGTCAGGATCCACAGCACCGCGTTGGCGACGACACGCGGTTCGGCGCGTGGACGCCCGCGACGGTTCAGCCGGATGGGTTCATCGGCGATCAGCGCTGAAAGGCGAAACCACTCTTCATCGTTAAGCTCATCGAAGAACATAGTCGATCTCTCCACGCAGCCAGGCCGGGGCTGCGATTGGCGGCGCCGTCGCGACACATCGCGTCGCGGGGCGGCCAGGTTGCACATTATGGTTATCCGGCGTTGTGCATACCGGGCGACACCGCACTTTCACGGTGCCGCGATTCCCGGCAATGGCGCACAAATCGCGGTCTCACTCCAATGTGGGAATTTTTGTGCACGAAGCATACCATCCCTAGGGTTTATCTCAATATGACAATGACTTAATGTTACGCACTGAAACAACCTGCCATGGGCGGGCAATCCATTTACGCTTGAATTTTTTTGCGAGATCTTTATGCCGATGGCTGCAAAGGCCCGTCCGGCGGGGCTCCGCAGCGTCTGAAGAATGCGCTGAAACAGGCGGTTTCGGGCTGCTCCGACCCCTGTCGGCAACACCGCCCGGAATAGCCTCCGAAAATCGGTAAATCAGGGGAAAATTCGTAACAAGATATTCATGAATCGGTAAATCATTCAAATTGCGCTGAATCAAATTATCTTCATGCACAATCTCTTTATTGTTTCTCTGCGAGTGATGAAAACACGCTGACGCCGCGCGCCCAATGTGTCCCCGCATGCAAATCCGTCACGCTTGTTACATCTTCGCGGCGAGCACCGCACGGCCGCGCCGGACGGCGCGGGGCGCGGGTTTCCTCGGGTCGGAACGGAAAAGCGCAAGCCCGCGTGCGTGGCACGCAGCGCGGGGAGGCCGTGGCGCTAGCGCAGATCGCCGGCCAGCGACGCGGTCACGTCCGCGTCCACCCGCTGCGGCGGCATCATGTAGGCCGGGTGATCGCAGCCGATCGACAGCGCCGCGCCGCCCTTGAGCGCCGCGCGCATCGGCGCATCGAACTCGAAGCGCACGAAGTGCACGGCCGACGTCTTCTCCGCGTTGTCGCGCTCGAGATCCTCGTCCGCGATCGCGTAGACGCTCGCGTGCCCGTCGACCCGCAGGTACACGCGATCCTCCACGCCGATCAGCCGCGCGAGCGCCGCGCGCCGTTCGATTTCATGCTCGTACTCGATCTGCATCGTCGCCTTCAGGTTGGTGCCGTCGGGCACCAGCGGCAGATACGCGTCGAGTTCCCCTTCGATGCCGGCCTCGTCGAAGATCTTCTCGATGTGCAGCATCTCCTGGATCTGATAGCGGATCGTCGTCTCGTCCTCGAACAGGAAACGCAGGTGGTTGCCGAGCGCCACCGCGCGGCGGCGCTTGTACGCGACGAGCCGCGCGTGTTCGGCCTTGCGGATCTTCGCGTACGCTTCGAGCGTCAGCAGGGAGTCGCGGGTCAGCGTCATGGATGTCCTCGTGGATGGCCGGCAGCGGCTCAGATGCCGTACGCGCGGCGCAGCAGCGTCAGCGGATGCGCGAGCGGCGCGTGCGGCAGCCCCTTTTCGTCGATGCCCTGCACGATGTGATGGCCGGCGAGCGCGCAGTCTGACGACACGACGTCCGGCTGCGGCTCGGCCATCGCCTTGAACACCGGCGCGCCGATCCGCATCGCATCCGCATGAAATGCCTTCTTCACGCCGAACGTGCCCGCGTGGCCCGAGCAACGCTCGACCACGTTCACGCGCGTATCGGGCACGAGCGACAGCGCATCGGCCGTCTTGCGGCCGATGTTCTGCACGCGCGCATGGCACGGCACGTGATACGACACGGTGCCGAGGCCGGTCTTGAAATCGGTCTTCAGCAGCCCGTCGCGATGCCGCGCGATCACGTATTCGAACGGGTCCCAGAACGCGTCGGCCACCGCGCGCACGGCTGCGTCATCAGGGAACATCAGCGGCAGCTCGCTCTTGTACATCAGCACGCAGCTCGGAATCGCGCCGATCAGCGCATAGCCGTCGCGCGCGTAGCGTTCGAGCACCGGGATGTTGACGGCCTGCTTCGCGGCGACGCCGTCGAGATTGCCCTGCTCGAGCAGCGGCATCCCGCAGCACGCTTCGCGCGCGACGAGTTCGTACGGGATCTCGTTGTGCGCGAGGATCGCGAGCAGGTCGTGGCCGATTCCCGGCTCGTTGAAGTTCACGTAGCAGGTCGCATAGATCGCGACCTTGCCGGGCGTGCGTTCGCCGTCGCGCACGGGCGGGTTGTCCGAACGTCTGGCGGCGCGCCGGAACTTGCGCGGCGCGAATTCCGGCAGCCACGCATGACGATCGACGCCGAGCGCCGCTTCGAGCGCGTGGCGCGCGGGCGGCGTGCGGTTCACCGCGTTGACCGCCTGCGTGACGACAGGAATGCCCGCGAAATGGCCGAGCGCATCGGTATTCGACAGCACCTTGTCGCGCAACGTCGCTTCGCCGCGTTTGTAACGCGCGGCCTTGCCGCGCAGCATCAGGTGCGGGAAATCGACGTTCCATGCGTGCGGCGGCACGTACGGGCATTTCGTCATGTAGCAGAGGTCGCACAGATAGCACTGGTCGACGACCTTGCCGAACGCGGCCTTCGGCACTTCCTCGATGTCGCCCGTCGGCGTGTCGTCGACCAGGTCGAACAGCGCCGGAAACGCGCCGCACAGCGACACGCAGCGCCGGCAGCCGGCGCAGATGTCGAATACGCGCGTCATTTCCGCATCGATCGCGGCCTGGTCGTAGAACGCTTCGGACTGCCAGTCGAGCGGATGCCGGGTCGGCGCTTCGAGACTGCCTTCCTTGTGGGGCATGGGACGCTCCCGCGTGGCGCGCATGTGCGCAAGCGCACCGCCCGCGCGCTGCGGGCGGCGACGGAACGAACGGCCGGCTGCGGGCCGGTCGCACGGCGACGCCGTGCGGCCCGCGGCGGCTCGTCAGTCGACGAGACTGTCCAGCGCCTTCGTGTAGCGGTTCGCGTGGCTGCGTTCGGCTTTCGCGAGTGTCTCGAACCAGTTCGCGATTTCGTCGAAACCTTCGTCGCGCGCGGTCTTCGCCATGCCCGGATACATGTCGGTGTATTCGTGCGTTTCGCCCGCGATCGCCGATTCGAGATTCAGGCGCGACGAACCGAACGGCAAGCCCGTGGCCGGATCGCCGACGGCTTCCAGGTATTCGAGATGGCCGTGCGCATGGCCGGTTTCGCCTTCGGCGGTCGAGCGGAACAGCGCGGCGACGTCGTTCTGCCCCTCGACGTCGGCCTTCGAAGCGAAATACAGATAGCGTCGATTCGCCTGCGATTCGCCCGCGAATGCGGCCTTCAGGTTCTCTTCGGTTTTGCTGCCCTTGAGTTGAGCCATTTGCGCCTCCGTTCGAGTCGGCGCGGCCGCGTGCGACGCCGGGCCGATCAGATATGTGGGGAACGATGCGTGCGCCGGGCGCGCATCGTGCTCTTCAATCTAGGCGCTCGCGTTCGCATCACCCAATAGGCTTTTTCAATGCGGACGATAGTGTCGGGTGCGGGGTGCGAGGCGGACGGTCGGGAAGACGGAGCGCGCGCGTCATGCGTCACGCGTCATACGGCAGCGCGTCACGCATCCATCGCGCGCTTGAGCAGCAATTCGCGCTCACGCTCGTTGCGCGTCAAATCCGCCGCGCGGCGGAACTCCAGCTTGGCCTCGTCGGCGCGGCCGAGCTTCGCGAGCAGATCGCCGCGCACGCTCGGCAGCCAGTGATAGCGCGCGAGCGCCGGATCGTCACGCAGCACGTCGACGAGTTCGAGCGCCGCGGCCGGACCGAACGCCATGCCCACCGCCACCGCGCGATTCAGTTCGACGACCGGCGACGGCGCGACTTCGGCGAGCGCGTCATACAGCGCGACGATCTGCGCCCAGTCGGTGTCCGCCGCCTGCCGCGCCCGCGCGTGGCAAGCCGCGAGCGCGGCCTGCAGCGCATACGGCCCGCGCACGCCGCCGAGCTTCGTCGCCCGCTCCAGCGCCGCGAGGCCGCGCCGGATCAGCAACGGATCCCAGCGGCTGCGGTCCTGGTCGAGCAGCAGCACGGGCCGGCCCTGTGCATCGACGCGTGCATGCATGCGCGACGCCTGTAGCTCCATCAGCGCGACGAGCCCGAGCACTTCGCTTTCATCCGGCGCGAGCCCGGCCAGCACGCGGCCGAGCCGCAACGCCTCGTCGCAGAGCGCCGGACGCATCCAGTCGTCGCCCGCCGTCGCCGCATGGCCCTCGTTGAACACGAGGTAGATCACTTCGAGCACCGACGCGAGCCGCGCCGGCCGCGCATCGGCGGCCGGCACCTCGAACGGCACGTGCGCCGCCGCGAGCGTGCGTTTCGCGCGCACGATCCGCTGCGCGATCGTCGGCTCGGGCGTCAGGAACGCCCGGGCGATCTCGCCCGTCGTCAGCCCGCCGAGCAGCCGCAGCGTCAGCGCGACGCGCGCGTCGGTCGACAGCACCGGGTGGCACGACGTGAAGATCAGCCGCAGCAGGTCGTCGCCGATGTCGTCGTCGCTCGCGTCGGCGAGCGCGTCCGCGATGTCGGGGACGACGTGCGCTTCGAGCGCGTCCATCTCGTGACCGAGCTGGTCGCGCTTCGCCGCATGAAGCGACTCCTGCCGGACCCGGTCGAGCGCGCGGCGCTTCACGGCCGTCATCAGCCAGGCGGCCGGGTTGTCGGGCACGCCGTCGACGGGCCAGTGCTCGAGCGCCGCGACGAGCGTGTCCTGCGCCAGTTCCTCGGCCACGCCGACGTCGCGCACCACGCGCGCGGCGCGCGCGATGATCTTCGGCGCCTCGATTCGCCAGACTGCCTCGATCGCACGATGCGTGGCCTCATGCGTCACGACGCCTGCCCCTGGGCGGACGCATCCAGCGGCATGGCCATCAGCTCCCACGTATGACCGTCCGGATCGGTGAACCCGTGGCCGTACATGTTCGGATACTCGCGCGGCGGCTGCGGCGCGGCCCCGCCGGCCGCCAGCGCCTTCGCGACGAGCCCGTCGACTTCGGCACGGCTGTCGCACGACAGGCACGACAACACCTGGATATGCGTGGCCGGATCGATGATCGTCTTGTCGGTGAAGGTCTGGAAAAACGGCCGCACCAGCAGCATCGCGAAGATCGTGTCGCTGATCTTGATGCAGGCGGCCTGCTCGTTGGTATAGGCCGGCACGACCTCGAAGCCGAGCGCCTGGTAGAACGTCTTCGCGCGCGGCAGGTCGGCTACCGGCAGGTTGATGAAAACCATCTTGTGCATGACGGATACTCCGGTGAGGTGAGATTCAGGCGTGGCTGCGGCCGACGTGGAGATCGCGGAACCGCTCGACCGCGTCGCTCGGCGTGAGGTCGTCGAGCTCGAACAGCGGCCGCACCTCGATCTCGCAGTCGAGTTCGGCGCCGAACGGCGCGGGGAACCGGCGCGTCCATTCGAGCGCCTCGTCGCGCGAGCGCACCTGGATCAGCGTATAGCCGGCGATCAGTTCCTTCGTTTCGGCGAACGGGCCGTCGATCACCGTGCCCTTGCCGCCCGTGTAGCGCACGCGCCAGCCGTGGGCGCTCGACCGCAGGCCGTTGGCGTCGAGCAGCACGCCGGCTTTCGCCAGCTCCTCGTGATAGACCGTCATGGCCTCGACCAGCCGGTTGTCCGGCAACGCGTCGGATTCGCTGACGGCGTTCGCCCGGATCATGATCATGAATCGCATCGTTTACTCCTTGTCGTCGGTGGAAGGCGGCGCCCGTTCCGCGGCGCCTTATCCGGACGACGGGCGGAACACGGCCGGATCGACATGCGCCACGACAAATCAGGGTAAATACCGAGTCGCGACGTTCACAGGAAGCACGGGCCGACCGCGCGCACCTCGACCGTGCACCATTGCGCGGCCGGGCACTGGCGCGCGATTTCGATCGCTTCCTCACGCGTGTCGACGTCGACGAGGAAGAAGCCGCCGACCATCTCCTTCGCCTCGGCGAACGGGCCGTCGAGCAGGCGCGTCTCGCCGTCGCGCACCTGCACGCGCGTGCCGCGCTCGGACCGCTCGAGCGACTCGACGCCGCGCAGCACGCCGCGGGCCTTCAGCGACTCGGCGAAATCGACCATCCGCGCATAGAGCGCCTGACCTTCGTCGAGGGTGCGCTCGGCGCGCTGTTCGGTCGGTTCGACAATCAACAGCATGTAAGACATGGATTTCTCCTGTGGGGACGGGGCGCGGCGGCATGCGCCGGGCGAGCGGCACACGGCGCCCGGTGCGAAAGCGTAACAGCCGCGAGGCGGCTTGCCGCATCGTTGGCCAATCGGTACTGGCCGGACGGCCATTTCGGCCGCAGCCTGACATTTTGCCTTCAAGATGCGGTCCCGAACTGTCGGATTTTGATCCTGTGGACCGTCTCATGTCACGCCCGCTTCCCCTGTTTGCCGTTGCGCCGTTCGTGGCGTCGTCCGTCGGGCTGTCCGTGGCCCTCTGTGCCTGGCCCGCCGCCGCGCTGCCGGTCAGCAGCGGCTGCGGCGGCGCGGCCACGGCGATCGCCGAGATCCGTCGCGCCGGCGGCCCGTCGCCGCTCGCCGGGCAAACGACGTCGATCGAAGCGGTCGTCACCGCGGCGTTCGGTGGCGCCGACGGCCTGGGCGGCTTCTTCGTCCAGCAGGCCGACGCGCAGCGGCGGCGCCGGCCGGGTATCCCGGAAGGCCTGTTCGTCTACGCACCGAACGCGCGCGCGGCGCCCGGCGATCTCGTGCATCTGACGGGCAAGGTCGACGAGCAATACGGCCGCACGCAATTCACGCTGACGGGCGGCATGGCCGTCTGCGCGCGCGGGCAGACGGTCACGCCGACGACGCTCACGCTGCCGGTCGCGTCGCCGGCCGTCCTGGCCGCGCACGAAGCGATGCGCGTACGCCTGCCGCAAACGCTGACGGTCAGCGATACCCACGAACTCGGCCGCTACGGCAGCATCGTGCTGAGCAACGGCCGGCTGCGCACGCCGACCCAGGTCGCGCCGCCGGCCGACGCCGCCGCGCACGCCGCGGCCAACGCACTGAACCGCATCGTGCTCGACGATGGGTCGAACCGGCGCGACCCGGCGACCGTCCGCTATCCGCCGCCCGCGCTGAGCGCCGCCAACACGCTGCGCGCGGGCTACACGGTACGCGGCGTCGAAGGCGTGCTCGAATGGCGCTACGGCACCTGGCGGCTGCAGCCGGTGGCCGGCGCGGCGCCCGTCTTCGATCCCGCCGCGAACCCGCGTCGCGCGGCACCGGCCCGGCATCCCGATGCCGACGTGCGCGTCGTGTCGTTCAACGTCTTCAATTATTTCAACGGCGACGGCCATGGCGGCGGATTCGACGCGCCGGGCAACCGCGGCGCGAAAACGCCCGCCGCGTTCGCGCGGCAGGAAGCGAAGATCGTCGCGGCGTTGCGCGCGCTGCGCGCCGACGTGATCGGGCTGATGGAAATCGCGAACAACGGCCACGGCGACGCGAGCGCCATCCGACGGCTCGCCGCGCAGCTCGGCGACGGCTGGCGCACGGTCGACCCCGGCACCGCGCGGCTGGGTCGCGACGCGATCGCGGTCGCACTGCTATACGACAGCCGCACGGTCGAGCCGGTCGGGCGCGCCGCCACCGTCGCCCTCGGCGGCCGCCATCGCCCGCCGCTCGCGCAGACGTTCCGGCGCATCGGCGGCACGCACGCTTTCACCGTCGCGGTCAATCACCTGAAGTCGAAGAATTGCCCGCACGCGAGCGGCGCCAATCTCGACCAATCCGACGGCCAGGGCTGCTGGAATGCGGCGCGCACGCGGGCCGCCGCGCGCGTCGCCGACTGGCTCGCCACCTCGCCGACGGGCGTCGCCGCCGGCGGCGTGCTGCTGATCGGCGATCTGAACAGTTATGCGAAGGAAGACCCGGTTCGCGCGCTCGAGGCGCGCGGCTATGCGAACCTGGTGGCGCGCTTCGTCGGCGATGCTGCGTACAGCTACGTATTTCGCGGCGAAGCCGGCAATCTCGACCATGCGCTGGCCACGCCGCCGCTCGCCGCGCGCGTGAAAGCCGTGCGGTTCTGGCACATCAACGCCGACGAACCGCTCGTTCTGCAACCCGTGCCCGATTACAAAACGTCCGCGCGCCGGTCGACTTATTACGCACCCGACGCCTACCGCTCGTCGGACCACGATCCCGTCGTCATCGACGTCGCGCTGGACGACGCCGCCGCGCAACCGGCACCGGGCACAAATCGTGCGCATCGATGACGCGTCGAGTAGTGCATTTGCATCAACAACCAACCTGCAACGGCACTATTTACCTGATGCCCCTGGCGACGCCATATTTACCGGACCTTCACTGCGCCCCGCTGCTCGACACGCTGTACCGCCCCGACACGCGAAATTTTTTCAACCGCTGCGCGGCCCCGCGCGACGGGGCTCCCCGGCGATCCTGCCGACGCATTGAAAATTTGTCTCGAAACTCAATCGGATCAAGTGAATCACATCAGTTGCTGCGATTCGTCTTATCTTCAAATTGCCTGGAATCAAAGGAGGATAAACACCATGGCGCTTACCGACTCGATCGAACACAAGCTGGACCGCGGCCTGTCCGACATCCGTCGCACCGGCCGGCGCGTGGGCCGCACGACGCGCTCGGCGGCCCGCGACCTGCATGCCGACGTGACCGACGATCTGCGCGGGCTGGTCGACGAACTGGAAGATCTGCTGAAGAACGATGGCGATGGCGATATCGCCGCCCTGCGCAAGCGCGTGCAATCGCGGCTCGATGAAGCGCGCAGCGCGCTCGACTACGCGTCGGGCAGCGCGGCCGCCCGGCTGCGCGATTCGGCCGAACGCGTATCGCAGGCCGTGCACGACAACCCCTGGCAAACCGCCGGCGTCGTCGCGGGCCTCGCGTTCGTTGCGGGCCTGCTCCTTTCCCGCCGTTGAACGGGGCCGCGTGCAACGCCGCCCGCCCCGCCCGTCATCCATCTGACAACGAAGGAGAACCGCCATGCAGAAGTCCCTCGCCATGAAAGCCGCCGCCGCCGTGATGCTGGGCAGCCTCGCCCTCGCCGGCTGCACGACCACGTCCGGCAAACCCGATAGCGCCACGGCCAGCGCGTCGAAGCGTCAGTCGATCGACGCCAGCGTGAACGCCACGTTGTCGCGCCTGTATTCGACGGTGCCGGGTTCGCGCGACCTGGTCTCGAAAGCACGCGGCGTCCTCGTGTTCCCGAACGTGCTGCAGGCCGGCTTCATCGTCGGCGCCCAGTCCGGCAACGGCGCGCTGCGGGTCGGCGGCAGCACCGTCGGCTACTACAACACGTCGTCGCTGTCGGTCGGCCTGCAGGCCGGCGCGCAGTCGAAGGCGGTCGTGTTCCTGTTCATGACGCAGGATGCGCTCGACTCGTTCCGCAAGTCGGACGGCTGGTCGGCCGGCGCCGACGCATCGGTCGCGGTCGTGAAGGTCGGCGCGAACGGCGCGGTCGACTCCAACACGGCTACCGCACCGGTGGAAGTGCTGGTCCTGACCAACGCGGGCCTGATGGGCGACCTGTCGGTGAACGGCACGAAGGTCACCAAGCTCAACATCTGACGACGCGGTACGCGGCCTCGCGCCGCGTTCGCTTCCCGGCAGCGCCGCGGCCCCGGCCGCGGCGTTTTCGCATGTGTCTCACGCAGCGGCTATGATGGCGGCACCTTTGCGGGCATACTCCGCATGGGCCGCCCGGCGGCGCATTGCGCCGCGAACCCGTGACGTTCGCGAACCGATCGCGCACGGGACAACGAGATTCAATCAAACCACGCATCAATCTGCGCGAATGTCACCCATGGATAGCGGACACGACCACCAAAAATTCTTCTACTTCCTGCTGTTCGCGGTCACCGTCGGACTGTGCTGGATCCTCGCGCCGTTCTCCGGCGCCGTGTTCTGGGGCACCATACTCGCGATCCTGTTCCAGCCCGTGCAACGCTGGCTCGCCGCGCGCTTCGGCAAGCGGCGCAACCTGGCCGCGCTCGTCACGATGTCGCTGATCATCCTGATCGTGATCCTGCCGCTCGTGTTCGTCACGGCGACGCTCGTGCAGGAAATCGCGTACGTGTATCAGGAGCTCAAGGACGCGCAGCCGAATTATTCGCAGTACTTCCATGACATCATTCACGCGCTGCCGACGTCGATCCAGAACCTGCTGCAGAAGTACGGGCTGACCAACATCCCGGGCATCCAGAAGAAGCTGACCGACGGCGCCGCGCAGATCAGCCAGTTCGCAGCCGCCCAGGCGCTCAGCATCGGCCAGAACACGTTCCAGTTCGTCGTGAGCTTCGGCGTGATGCTGTACATGGTGTTCTTCCTGCTGCGCGACGGCGGCGAGATCGGCCGTCGCGTGCGCCGCGCGCTGCCGCTCGACGAAGAACACAAGAACCTGCTGCTCGCGAAATTCACGACCGTCGTGCGCGCCACCGTGAAGGGCAACATCGCGGTCGCGCTCGTCCAGGGCGCGCTGGGCGGCCTGATCTTCTGGATCCTCGGGATCGAGGGCGTCGTGCTGTGGGGCGCGCTGATGGCGTTCCTGTCGCTGCTGCCCGCGATCGGCGCGAGCCTCGTGTGGGTGCCGGCCGCGCTCTACTTCCTGATGATCGGCGCGGTCTGGAAATGCGTGATCCTCGTCGCGTTCTGCGTCGGCGTGATCGGCCTCGTCGACAACCTGCTGCGCCCGATCCTCGTCGGCAAGGACACGAAGATGCCCGACTGGGTCGTGCTGATCTCGACCCTCGGCGGAATGGCGCTGTTCGGCATCAACGGCTTCGTGATCGGGCCGCTCGTCGCCGCGCTGTTCATGGCCAGTTGGGACATCTACGCACGCTCCGAACAGGGCGAATGACGCACGTCCGGCCGCCGGCGCTTCGCACGCCTGCGGAAAGCGCCGGTCAAGGATGACGGATATGGATCAGGACGGGCGCCACGGCGCCCGTTGCTTCATCCGCCGCGACCGTCATCACGCCGCCATACGGGCCGACGCGCTGCACCCGGCCCGGCGCCAGCAGCACGCTTTGCCCGGTATGCGCATCGCGCCACGTGGCACGTACCGCCGTGCCGCTCTCGGGCGCGAACGGCGCGCCGTCGGGCCCGACCAGCGCCACCTGCGCACCGGCCAAACGCCGGCCATGCGCATCGAACCGGACCGTGGCCGTTGCTCTGCCGTCGACCGCCTGCTCCGCGTCGACGGGCACACCCGCCGGGGCATCGAGCGTCACGTCGTAGAGATCGACGAGCGAGCCGGTGAACCGGACGACGCCATCCGACGCGGGCTGCCCAGCCGCCATCGCGTTCGACGCGGCAGCCGACATCGCGAGTACGACACCGAGCCCGAACAGCATCTTCCGCACGACGCCGGCGCCTCCTGCCGTTGCCGTTGCCAACCGCTTCGCGTTGTTCCGCATGGTTCCTCCCCTCTACCGCGTCACCAGAAAAACAGGCGGCGTGACGCGTCGGTCACGCCGCCTGTGTGCTGGCAATCACTGTAGGGAGAGCGGCCCGGACAATATATGGGACAAGTCCTAAACTGCAGCCGAATTGATCGAACTCAACGCGACCGACACCGTCCCGCTGCCCGATGCGACCAAGGTCGCACGCCCGTCACGCGTGCGGATCGACGCGCAGCACGAGCTTGCCGCGATGGTCGCCGTCGAACAGGCGGTTCAGCACGTCAGGGGCGTTTTCGAGACCGTCGGCCACGGTTTCCTCGGCCTTGAGCCGGCCGTCGCGCAGCCAGCCCGCGAGCGTCTGCACGGCTTCGCGGCTCTTGCGGTAGTCGAGGATCAGAAAGCCGCGCATCGTCAATCGCTTCGAGATCAGCACGCCGACGTCGTCCGCCGCGCGGCCGCTGTTGTAGTTCGAGATCACGCCGCACAGCGCGACGCGCCCGCCGATCACCATCCGCGACAGCACCGCCCGCATCACCTCGCCGCCGACGTTCTCGAAGTTCACGTGCACGCCGTCCGGCGTCGCCGCCTTCAGTTGCTGGCGGAAATCGTCGGCCTTGTAGTCGACGGCCGCATCGAAGCCGAGCGTGTCGGTCAGGTAACGGCACTTGTCCGCGCCGCCCGCGATGCCGACCACCCGCGCGCCGTGGATCTTGCCGATCTGCCCGGCGATCGAGCCGACCGAGCCGGCCGCCGCCGACACGACGAGCGTTTCGCCCGGTTGCACCGGCGCGATATCGGTCAGCCCGTAGTACGCGGTCAGCCCGCTCATCCCGCACGCGCCGAGCAGGGTCGGCAGCGGCAGCCCCGACTGCGCGGGCAGCTTCACGAGTTGCGCGGCCTGCTCGGCCGGCACGACCGCGTAGTCCTGCCAGCCGACCAGCCCCTGCACGAGATCGCCTTCCGCGAAACCCGCATGGCGCGACGCGACCACGCGGCCGATCCCGAGCGCGCGCATCACCTCGCCGATCGCGACGGGCGGCAGGTACTGCGGCACGTCGCTCATCCACACGCGGTTGGTCGGGTCCATCGACAGGTACAGCACGCGCACGAGCACCTCGCCGTCGGCGAGCGCCGGCACCGGCGTCTCGACGAGCGAAAAATGGTCGCGGCCGACCCGCCCTTCCGGGCGCGTCTTCAGCAGCAGCTGGCGGTTCACGGGTGTCGACATGATGTTCTCCTCCAATCGTTGTAGTTCGGGATGCGCGTCAGACCGCGCACATGCCGCCGTCGATCACGAGTTCGGCGGCCGTCACGAAACGGCTCTCGTCGGACGCGAGATACACGGCCGCATGCGCGACGTCGTCCGGCTCGCCGAGCCGGCGCAGCGGAATGCCGCGCGCGAGCTTGCGCGTCGCGTCGCGTTCGCCGAGCGACTGGAACAGCGGCTCGACGATTCCCGTGCGAATGAACGCCGGGTGAATCGAATTGCAGCGCACGTCGATCTCGCGCCGCGCGCAGTCGATCGCGATCGACTTCGTCAGCGACGCGACCGCCGCCTTCGATGCGTTGTACGCGGTGAAATCCGGCTCGACCTTGAACGCGGCGACCGACGAGATGTTGATGATCGACGCGGGATGGCTCTCGGCCAGATACGACAGCGCGTGCTTGCAGCCGAGCACGATGCTCTCGACGTTGATCGCCATCACGCGCCGCCATTCGTCCAGCTCGATTTGCGCGGGCGAGCCGATCGAGCCGACGCCCGCATTGTTGACGAGCACCGACAGAGCGCCCATCGCATCGGTCGCCTGCGCGAGCAGCGCCTGCCAGCGCGCTTCGTCGCGCACGTCCTGGGTCGCGGCGAACGCGACCGGCGTCGCGTGGCCCGCGTTGAGTTCCTGCGCGAACGCGTCGAGCACCGCCGCTTCCGCGATGTCGGTCAGGAACACGCGCGCGCCCTGCTCGACCATCCGGCGCGCGATCGCACGGCCGAGGCCGCCGGCGGCGCCCGTGATGTATGCGCACTTGCCAGCGAGGCGCGGAGAAACGATTGTCATGTGACCTGCTCCTGTCGTGAATCGTCGTCGCGGAACGCTGCCGCGACGGGGTTTCCGTGTCGCTTCCAACCGACGTGCGCCGGTCGCCGCTGCGCCGACATGACGGCGCGCCGCACGGATTCCGGGAGTATATCGAGATGAACGCGGCGCGCGCCGGACCGGCCGGGCGGCGTGCCCGCGCTCGAACGACAGCCAGCGTACGCGAATGCCGCCGATCGATGAAATGAATATTCGTTATGCCCGGTCATAGGTACCGTTCATGAGCCGAACGTACCGGCGCCCATCCGCGAACAGCACGGCGCGACCGGTCGGATGGGCTGCGTCGGCTCGTCGACTATCGGGATAACGGGCGTTGCGTTCCGCGTGGGCGAGGAAGCCATCGAGAAGATGATCCGGCGTCGAATCCTGCACCTCGCCGGAAAGCGCCGGACGAACGCCGGCGGCAGGAAAGCGGGCCGCAGCGCCCGCCATCGGCAACCGTCAGAAGCCGTCGCCCGACGGCGCGCGCACGAACGCGCAGAGTTGCGGCGAATGCGTGTCGATCATCTGCTGGAACGGCGCACGGTGCCCGTACGCGATACCCGACACGAGCAACAGGCAGACCGCCGCGACGCGCGGCGAGAACGCGCGCTGCCGCACGCCGTCGTAGCCGCGCAGAAACACCAGCGCGACCAGCGCGCCGAGCACCCAGCCGACGACGACTTCCGGCACGCTGTGCGAGTGATCGAATACGCGGGCAACGGCCGTGATCGCGCCGATGGCCAGCCCGGCCGCGATGCCAGGCGCCTTGCCGTGCCGGAACGCCTGCCACAGCATCGACAGCGCGACCGTCCATACGGACGTCGACAGCATCGTATGGCCGCTGATCACGCGGAAATCGAACTGCGCAAGCTCGATGCCGCAGCCGGCATACAGGATCTTCGTGGCGCCGACGACGCCCATCCCGGCGGCCAGCAGCACGCCCCAGCGGGCGGCGAGGCGCCAGTCGGTCAGCGCGAGCCATGCCGCGCAGGTCAACGCGATCGGCAGGGTCAGCGCGGCATCGCCGATGTTGCTGATTTCACTCCACATGATGGACTTCGGAGACGATCGAAAGACCGCAGTTTACCGCAGGCACGCAGCGTGCCTGTGTCAGCCTGTGACAGGCTGTATCAACCGGCGACACCGGTAATCAACAGCAGGTTCGTGCCGGTGATCACGGCGAACAGCGTCCACGCGGCCACCTGCATCCCGCGCCCGATCGCGTGCTCGCCCATCGTGCGGCGATCGCTGACCGAGCGGATCAGCGGCCACATCGCGAACGGCAATTGCAGGCTCAGCAGCACCTGGCTCCACACGAGCAGTTGCCCGACCGAGCCGTCGCCGAGCCACAGCACGCCGATCAGCGCCGGCACGAGCGCGAGCCCGCGCGTGATCAGCCGGCGCTGGTAACACGGGATCTTCGTATGCAGGAAACCGTCCATGATGACCTGGCCGGCGATCGTGCCGGTCAGCGTCGAGCTTTGACCCGACGCGAGCAGCGCGATGCCGAACAACAGTGCGGCCGCACCGCCCGCGATCGGCGTGATCAGCCGGTACGCCTGCTCGATGTCGGTCACGTTGTGCTGGCCCGTCGCATGGAATGCCGCGCCCGCGACGACGAGGATCGCCGCGTTGACGAGCATCGCGACGAACAGCGACACGCAGGTATCGATGCGCACCAGCGCCAGCGTGTCGCGGATCACGCCGCGCGCACCGCCGACGACGTGCCGCGTCTGCACGACCGACGAATGCAGATACAGGTTATGCGGCATGATCGTCGCGCCGACGATGCCGAGCGCGAGCACGATCGCATCCTTGCGGTCGTGGCCCGGGTCGCCCGGCACGAGGCCGCTCACCACCGCATGCCAGTCGGGCGGCGTGATCGCCACCTGCGCGACGAAGCAGAACGCCATCGTCGCGATCAGCCCGAGCACGATCGCCTCGATCTGCCGGAAACCCTTGCCCTGCAGGCCGAGCACGATCACCGTGTCGAGCGCGGTGAGCACGACGCCCCACGCGAGCGGCACGCCGAGCAGCAGCTTGAACGCGAGCGCGCAGCCGAGCACTTCCGCGATGTCGCACGCGATGATCGACACTTCGGCGGTGATCCACTGCACGACGCGGCCGAACCGGCCGTAGCGGTCGTAGCTGGCCTGCGCGAGATCCTTGCCCGCGACGAGACCGAGCCGCGCCGCGAGCATCTGCAGGAAGATCGCCGCGAGGCTCGAGAACGCGACGACCCACAGCAGCGAATAGCCGAACTGCGAGCCGGCCTGGATATCGGTCGCCCAGTTGCCGGGGTCCATGTAGCCGATCGCGACCAGCAGGCCGGGGCCGAAGAAACGCCTGAGCTTCTGCCAGCGCGGCGCGGCGGCGTCGATCGTGATGCTGCCCTTTACTTCCGACGGGCAGAAAGGGGCGGTGGCGGTAGTGGGGAGGAAGGGCATGGAAACCGGGAATCGAGATCGCGATCCGTCGATTTTACGGGTATCCGTCCCGTTTTATCGTGCGCGACCACGCACGCGTCGCACCCCGCTCCGTCAACGTCGCCGTCGCCGTCGCCGTCGCAACATGCGGCGGCTCGCCCTTCGTCCGGAACGGGCGACGCCGCGCCCTGCGCGAGGATCTTTTCCCGCTCGGCGACGCGAAACTCGGTCGGCGACATCAGCAGCCGCTGCCGAAACAGCTTCGCGAGCCGCTCGCCGCTGCCGAAGCCGGTGCGCCGCGCGACCTTGTCGGCCGGCAGCGTCGTATGGATCAGCATGTGGCACGCCCGTTCGAGCCGCACGTGCTGGACGAACTCGGTCGGCGTCACGCCGATTTCCTTCTTGAAGCGCCGCAGGAAATTGCGCTCGCTCATCGCGGCCGCCTGCGCGGCGCTCGCAATCGAGATGCGGTTCACGCTCTGCGCGCGCAGCCGTTGCGCGGACATCCGGATCGACGGGCTCGCACTCAGTTCGCGGAACGCCCACATCGACTGCGCATAGCGCTGCTCGACCGGCCGCATCATGTTGCTGGCGATCTCCTGCGCGGCACTGTCGCCGAGGTCGACGCGGAACATGTCGAGCGCGGCGGCGAACACGTCGGTCTCGCCGGCCTGCAATTCGATCGTCGTGGTGGCGCGGCGCGCGGCCCTGCCCGGCCGCACGTCGATCGCCGACGACGGCCGTCGCGTGGCGGCGAGCGCGGGCAGATCCATCGCGTCGACGATCCAGCGCGCATGCCGGCGAATGTCGGTCAGGCGCCGCTGCAAGGCGTCGTCCCAGTTGACGGCCGCGCGCTCGCCATGAAGATGAAAGAACGCGAGCGCCCGGCGGCTGTGTTCGTCGCCGAGCGGATCGGCCGCGATGCGCACGCCGGACGACGACTGCAACAGTCCCCCGCTTTCGGAGACGTACTTCAGCTGGTAATCCGCGCTGTACGCATGCAGGCGATTCGCCAGATTGAAAGCTTCGCCGAGGCGCGCGGCCTGGGCCAACGAAAACCCCGTACTCAAATAGATAACGACCCACCGCTGATCTGCTGCATTCACTGGCCAAGCCCCCGACTTGTTCGACTTCTTCTAATACCGTCGAACTGTCAGGCTTATATTTGGTTTGAATGCGTGCGACAGGACGGCTATCCCGAAATATGAAGCGACGGCATCTTAGCCGAACGGGTAGCGCCTTTGGCGCGAAATGGCCGACGGGGACAGCATGATGGCGGATTACTACAGGCTGCTGCCCGCCGCTGGTATGCCGGCACAGAATCGCGTATGCGATGCGGTCGATTATTGCGGCCGTCATGCGCAATGACGGGTGTAATGACAGGCGTATTCGAGAGCGATGTCCATCGGCAAAACAGACGTTCGCGTATCGGCCCGAACGGCATCGACACGCATCGAACGCGCGCGATCGCCGCGCATGTCAACCGGCGCATCCGTTGCCTGCACATCCTTTAGAATCGATCGTCCTTCACCACGCCGCCCGCGCTCCGTGCCCGCCGCTCACCGTCTCGACCTGAACCTGTTTCGCGTGCTCGACGCCGTCTACGTGCACGGCGGCATCGGCGCGGCCGCCCGCGCGCTGCATCTCACGCAGCCGGCCGTCACGCATGCGCTCAACCGGCTGCGCGCGCATTTCGACGATCCGCTGTTCGTGCGCCAGGGCAACCGTGTGGTGCCGACCGAACGCACGCGGTCGATCATCGCGGACGTGCAGCTGCATTTGAAAGGCTTGCAAGGCACCGCGCGCGATCCGGCCGCCTTCGATCCCGCGACGCTCGACCTGAGCATCGCGGTCGGCATTCGCGACGTGCTCGAATCCATCGCATTGCCGCGCATCGTCGCCGCGTTCGCCGACGAAGCGCCGGGCCTGCGGCTCGTCAGCCGGCGCATCGCGGTATCCGACATCGAGCGCGAGCTCGCTTCGGGCAATCTCGACCTCGTCGTCGACCGGCGCGTACAGACCGGCCCGCGCATCGCCACCGAACACCTGCTCGACGATTCGCTCGTCGTCGCGCTGCGCCGCGATCATCCGCTCGCGCGCGACGCGCTGCGACGCAGCGACTATTTCGCGGCGCAGCATATCGCCGTGTCGTCGCTCGGCGAGCCGCAATCGCTCGACGTCCTGCTCGGCAACGACGGACGCTTCCGCGACATCCGGCTCACGTGCCAGCACTATTTCGCCGCCTGCCAGATCGCCGCGGCCGGCGACCTGCTCGTCACGCTGCCGCACACCTATGCGCTGCGCATGGCCGCGCTGCTGCCGATCGTCGTGCGACCGCTGCCGCTGCGGCTCAAGCCGTTTCCGCTGCTCGCGTACTGGCACGAATCGCGCGACACCGATCGCGCGCATCAGTGGGTGCGCGAACGCATCGCCGCGCTCGTGCGCAGCAGCGCCGGCATCGCCGACGCGTAGCAGCGCAGCAGGCGCCCGCGCGAACGGGACGGTATGCTGACGGCTGCACGCCGCCATGCGGCGCCCGCTTTCCTTGATCCGCTTACCGGAGACTTGCCATGTCGCTCATCCACGCCGCCGCCGTCCTCGATGCCGACGCGCCCGACTACGTCGTCCAGTTGCAGGCCGGCACGCATGCGCTGACCGGTGACGAAGCGCCGCGCGAAGGCGGCCAGGATCGCGGGCCGGCGCCGTACGAATTCGTGCTGGCCGGGCTCGCGCAATGCACGGCCGCGACGCTGCGCATGTACATGCAGCGCAAGACGTGGCCGGCCGCGCGCATCGCCGTGCGCACCGAGCTGCATGCCGATCGCGAAGGTGTGCAATACGTGCGCCGCGTCGTCACGCTCGACGGCCCGCTCGACGATGCGCAACGCCAGCGTCTCGCGGAAATCTGCGAGAAAACCCCGGTGACGCAGTTCATCAAGCGCGGCACGCGGATCGAAACGACGCTGAACTGACGCACGCGGCGGGCCGTCCGGTCTGCCGCCTGACAAACGAAACGGGCGGGGCGCGCATCCGTGCGCGCCCCGCCCGTTCATCGATCCCGCCCGGCGCTTACAGTCCGAGCGCGGACAGGTCCAGCTTGCCGTCCTTCATCGGCGGGCACCAGAAATACGCGCCCGTCAGCGGCCGCGTGAAGCGGAACAGGCCGTCGACGATCCCGTCTTCCGCGCCGCTCATCCGGCGCATCTGCACGTCGAACGCGCGGAACGAGCAGCCGAACGCGACGAAGTAGAGGCCCGCGCGACGCGCGTCCGACCACGGCGACGAACGGCGCAGCATGAACGCCTCGGGCTCGAAGCTTTCCTGCGCGGTGCGCTTCACGTGCGCGAATTCGGGTGCGTCGTCGAGTTCCTCGTTGTCCGACCGGCGGCGCCCGATGATGTGGTCCATGTCGCCCGACGCAATGCGCTCCATCTGGTCGAAGTCGTGCAGCCACTGCTGCACCGCGACGAAGCTCGCGCCGTCGAGCCCCGCGCCCTGCCCCGTCACGATCGCCGCGGCCACCGCGTCGTCGCCTTCCGGGTTCTCGGTACCGTCCTCGTAGCCGGACAGGTCGCGATCGTTCGAATAGCGGAAGCCGTCGACGGCCTCCTGCAGCACGAACGCCGGCGCCAATGCGCGCTCGATCGCCCGCGCGCGCAGCACGATCTCGCCGCGATCGTCCGAGCGCAGCCAGACCCAAACGTCGGCCGGCGTCATCGGCAGCGTGCGGTCGTTCACCGCGAACGCCGGGTAGTCGGTCAGGCCCGGCACCGGATGGCCGAGGTATGCAGCCAGCGCGTGCCCGAGACCGACGACCGTGTCGCGTCCGTCGACGATCTCGCGCAGCGCGGCCAGCGCCGCCGCGACATTGCCGTCGTTCGACATCGTGAAAGTGAGGTATCGCGCTGCCGTATCGATCGGAGCCAGGATGCCTTGCTGAACGTCGCTCATCGTTTCCTCGGGAATGGTTCGAAGTGAATCTGTACGGGCCGCCTCGTCGCGCGCCGCGGACGCGCAAGTGTAATCGATGCGCGCGCCGGCCCCGGTCTGCCAGCGCACAACGTCCGCGAAAAGGGGCCAAAACCCCGAATACTAACCGTATCGACGCTGCAACGCCGCATTCGTCAGACGTTGCAGCGTGCGCGGCTGTCCTGATAGAATCCTTGCACGTCTTTTCGGCGTCCTTTCAACCGTTCACTTCAGGGAGGTGCAGATGTTCCGAATGCCAGCCACCTTCCCGAACGTGGTCCCACGGCGCAGCTGATCCAGCCCGCCGTCCGCGCCGGCTCCCGAGTTTTCCGCTGACCCGTCAGCCGCGCTTTTCCCGACAGCCCGTTTCGTTCCGCCCGCGTGTTTCGCGCGGCCCGGCTGTTGCGTTTTCGACGTTCTCCGAACCGGAAAGCCCCGTCGCGCGATGCGCCGGGCAACGATACATGACCAGAAAAACCTCCCATCTGGGCGGCCATGCATTCCAGGCCGTCTTCGGCTTCACCATTCGTTACTGGCGCAAGCAGCCGGCGCGCATCGCCGCGGTCGCGAGCCTCGCGCTGCTCGCCGCGCTCGCCGACGTCCTGACGCCGTTGTTCGCCGGCCGCCTCGTCGACGCGCTGTCGACCGGCCTGACCGACCGCGCCGCCGCGTGGCATTCGGCCCTGGCCGCGTTCGGCACGCTCGCCGCGCTCGGCATCGGCGCGACCGTGCTGCGCCAGGGCGTCTACCTGAACATCATCACGCTCACGCTGAAGATGATGAGCGAGATCGCCGCCGCGTCGTTCCACCGTGTGCAGCGCTTCTCGACCGACTGGCACGCGAACAGCTTCGCGGGTTCGACCGTGCGCAAGATCACCCGCGGGATCTGGGCGCTCGACCTGCTCAACGACACCGTGCTGATCGCGCTGCTGCCGTCGGTCACGATGCTGGTCGGCGCGACCGTGCTGCTTGGCACGCACTGGCCCGTGATGGGGCTCGTCGTCGGCGCCGGTTCGCTGCTGTACATCGCGGTGACGGTCGCGGTCTCGCTCGGCATCGTCGCGCCGGCCGCCCGGCTCGGCAACCTGTGGGATACGCGGATGGGCGGCGCGCTCGCCGACGCGGTCAGCTGCAACGCGGTCGTCAAGGCGTTCGGCGCGGAAACGCGCGAGGAAGCGCGGCTCGCGCGCGTGATCGGCAAGTGGCGGCAGCGCACGCGCCGCACGTGGGTGCGCGGCACGTTCAACGGCGGGCTGCAGGGTGCGATGCTCGTCGCGATGCAGGCCGCGATGATCGGCGTCGCGCTGCGGCTGTGGGTGAACAACGAAGCGAGCGTCGGCGACATTGCATTCGCGCTGACGATGTTCTTCATGCTGCAGGGCTATTTGCGCGACGTCGGCATGCACATCCGCAACCTGCAGCGCTCGGTAAACGACATGGAAGAACTCGTCGCGCTCGAACGCCAGCCGCTCGGCATCGACGATCGCCCCGGCGCGCCGGCGATCCGGATCGGCCAAGGCGAGATCCGCTTCGAGCACGTGACGTTCCGCTACGGCAACCATCCGGTGCCGCTGTACGACGATTTCTCGATGCGGATCGCGCCCGGCGAACGCGTGGGCCTCGTCGGCCATTCGGGGTCGGGCAAGACGACGTTCATCAAGCTGATCCAGCGCCTGTACGACGTGTCGGGCGGCCGCATCACGATCGACGGCCAGGACATCGCGCAGGTGCGGCAGGATTCGCTGCGCAGCCAGATCGCGATCGTCCAGCAGGAGCCCGTGCTGTTTCACCGCACGCTCGCGGAGAACATCGCGTATGCACGCCCCGATGCGAGCCGCGCGGACATCGAGCGCGCCGCGCGCCTGGCCAGTGCGCACGACTTCATCGTCGCGCTGCCGGACGGCTATGACACGCTGGTCGGCGAACGCGGGATCAAGCTGTCGGGCGGCGAACGCCAGCGCGTCGCGATCGCGCGTGCATTCCTCGCCGATGCGCCGATCCTGATCCTCGACGAAGCGACATCGAGCCTCGACAGCGAAAGCGAGCTGCTGATCCAGCAGGCGATGGAGCGGCTGATGGTCGGCCGCACGACGCTCGTCGTCGCGCACCGGCTGTCGACAGTGCGCTCGCTCGACCGGCTGCTGGTGCTCGATCGCGGCAAGGTGATCGAGGAAGGCAATCACGACGCGCTGATCCGCATCGACGGCGGCATCTACCGCCGGCTGTTCGAGCGGCAGGCGCTGGAGCTGGCGAAAGGGCTCGCCGATTCGCCGCGGCGCGTGGCCGATCGCGATGCCGGGCCGTTGGGAGAGCCGGCGGAGGTTTGATGCAGGGCTGCGGCGCGTCCCGGTGAGATGCTTGCGATCGCCGGGGCACGCAAGCGGCCGGCAGCCGGTTCAGGATTCGTCGATGCGCGCGAAGGCGTCCGCCAGATGGTCCAGCAGCGCGCGCACCGAAGGCAGCAGCCCTCGGCGGGACGGAAATACCGCATGGACAATCCCGCCTTTCGGCAACCAGCCGGGCAATACCCGGACCAGTTCACCGCGACGCAGTTCGTCGCTCACCATCATCAGCGGCAGCGGAACCACTCCCGCGCCCGCCACCGCCGCCTGTCGCAACGAAATCATGTCGTCCGTCACGAACCGAGGCGTGTGCCGGACCGTCACCGGCTCGGCATCCGGGCGTTCGAGGTGCCAGACATGCTGCGGTTGCGGCGGCCCGAAATCGAGACTGGGACACCCGGCCAGATCGGCGGGTACGGCAATGGCATGCTGCTGCGCGATGGCCGGGCTCGCAACGAGACCCCAGGTTCGCTCGCCAAGCACCCGCATCACGAGATCGCTGTCTTGCAGCGGGGGCGGGCGAACGCGAATCGCGACGTCGATCCCTTCACCGATCACGTCGACGATCCGATTGGTTGCCTCGAGATGGACGATGACGCGCGGGTTGAGCGCCATGAACTCCCCCAATATCGCACCGATTCGGGCATGGAGCATCGCGACCGGGCAGGTCAGCCGAACCACGCCCTGCGGTTCCGCGCGCATCTGCTCGATCGCGTCCTGTGCCGCCTCCGCCTCGACCAGCATCGCCTTGCAGTGGTTGTAGTAATGCTGGCCGATCTCCGTGACCGAAAACCGGCGAGAGGAACGCTGCACGAGCCGCACGCCGAGATGCTCCTCGAGCGTCGCGATCCGGCGGCTCAATGTGGATTTCGGCACGCCGAGCACGCGGCTGGCCGGCGCGAAACCCTTGTGGTCGACCACCTGAGCAAAAAAATAGAGATCGTTGAGGTCCTGCATAGGCGCGCTCGATCGTTCCATAAATGAGACGCTGAGGATAACGCGCGCCGTCTACCCGCACCAGACCGGTTCCTCTACGCTTCCGTCATGCGATCGAACGGCGCCATCCGCGCCGTCGCGCCAACCCCGGGTCTATCCGACGCCCGTCGGGGCCCGCCCTACCAGGAGTATTGCCATGAGCGCACCTGCCAACTTCAACGGTCAGCGCCCCGTCATCGACCCGAACGATACGGCGATGCTGTTGATCGACCATCAGAGCGGCCTGTTCCAGACCGTGAAGGACATGGAAATGACGGTCCTGCGCAATCACGCGATTGCGCTGGCCAAGATCGCCACGCTCTGCAAGATGCCGGTCATCACGACGGCGTCGGTTCCGCAAGGACCGAACGGCCCGTTGATCCCCGAGATTCACGAAAGCGCACCGCATGCCACCTACGTCGCGCGCAAAGGCCAGATCAACGCGTGGGACAATCCCGACTTCGTCGAGGCGGTCAAGGCGACCGGCCGCGGCACGCTGATCATCGCGGGCACCATCACGAGCGTCTGCATGGCATTTCCGGCCATCTCGGCTGTTCACGACGGCTACAAGGTCTTCGCCGTGGTCGACGCGTCGGGCACTTATTCGAAAATGGCGCAGGAAATCACGCTCGCTCGCGTGGTTCAGGCCGGTGTGGTGCCGATCGACACCGCCGCAGTGGCCTCCGAACTGCAGCAGACGTGGCATCGCCCCGACGCACAGCAATGGGCCGAGGTCTACGGGATGATTTTCCCGCCGTACCGGCTGCTCATCGAAAGCTACCTGAAGGCCCAGGCGGTCGTGACGAGTAACGAGCCGCTCGACTCGGAACGCCCGTAACCCGTTCGACGGGGCCGGTCAGCAGTCCCGCGCCGGCTCCGTTCGATCTCCCGATGCATCGGCCGTCCCGAATGCGACGGCATCGCCCGGCATTCATTCCGGCCGAATCAGCAAGTCGTTCCTGACTGCCGTGACACCGCTCACCGAGCTCGCAACCGCGGCGGCGATTTGGGACTGGGCGCTATCCGTCACCGAGCCGCGCAACACGACGGCACCGTCGCGCGCGACGACGCCGATATTGGCCGCATTCAGTCCCTTGGCGCTGCCGAGCGCGCGGATGACGGCCTTCTGGAGCCGCCGATTCGCGGCCCTGATTTCCTTCTTGCCCGGCGTGATCGCGGACGCCGCGATGCCGGACCCGGCCGGATCCGCCTGAGCGCAAGCATTCGCGGCAATGGACAATGCGATGGCCGCGCAGAGCGACGACAACACGTAATGGGTTTTCATGTCTGGCGTTCCTGTTTCCGCGGTCCGGTTCCGGTGAGCCCGGTGCCGGACCACGATCGAATGGTTAGAAAAACTTTCGGATACCGACCGTACCGCCGAACGTCGTCCCCGCGGCGCCATATAACGCCCCGATCATCGACAGGCCGGTATTCATGGTCCCGTGGTTGTTGACCACCCCGCATTGCGCGTAGAGCGTCGTGCTCTTCGACAGGAAATAATCGGCGCCGATGGCCGTCATCACGGAATGATTGGTCGTATGATTTCGATCGCTCGTCAGCCACACGCCACCATTGATACCCAGCGCCGGCGATGCGAACCAGTTGATGCCGCCGCCGAACACGTCGCTGTCGAAAGAGCCGGCCACCTTGAAGTTGACAAACGATGCCTTTGCAGTGAGCGAGCCGAATTGATACCCGACACCGATCATCCGGCCAGCGAACTCGACATTGGTCGGCACGGGTGTGCTCTGCGCACCGCCCGCATCGCCGCTGTAGAGCGCGGCGTTGACCGTCAATCCGCCACGCTGGTAACGGACGCGCGCAGCATATTGCCTGCCGGCACGGAAATCGCCCGGCTTTCCACCGAATGCGAACAGGGTGCTGACGGTCAAGCCGGCAAAGGTCGGGCTCGTATACGTCACTGCATTGGGATTGAAAATGCTGGTCCCCAGCACGGTACCGACGTAAATGGTGGCCTCGCTACCGAACAGTGAAAGATCACGCGGATCCGCGTCGTAGACCGCCTGAAAGAACGGGGAAAACTGCAGTCCCATCTTCAGTTCGCCGGCCGGCCCCGACAACGCGATCCACGATTCGCAGCCGAAAAGGTTCCCGTTGCAGTGGAACAGACTGCCGTTCGTCGCGCTGATACCGCTCTGGAGGCGGAACTTGGCCTTCAACCCGCCGCCGAGATCTTCGACGCCCTGCAAACCGAACTGCGAATAGTATCGGCCGCCATCGATCATCGACACTTGCCATCCATCGTTGAGCCCCGTGACGGGATTGCGGGTCTTGTTCGTATACAGCATTGCCACGTCCACCACGCCGAATAGCGTGACACTGCTCTGAGCGTGCGCAGTCGCGCACGCGATACCCGCCATCAGACAGCCGGCCACTCCCCGCGAAACCTGCTTTCTCGCTGACATCAGCATCTCCATGCCTGGCCGCAGACCACACGGCAATATTTTGTCATCCTTAATTTATGAAACGGTCTCGATCCCGGTGCAACTTCGCGCTCGAAGCACTCGTTCGTATCGTCCGGATCGATCCGGAAAGCTCAGTCGACCATCCAGCGCTGCGAGCGTCGGGTCAGTAGCGGCGGATCGGATTCGTCTCGAGCCACGGGTAGCGATCCGTATCGCTGCCTGCATAATCGGGATCCAGATAGACATGACACCGCTGGATCCTGAAGTCGCGAATCTCGAACACATCGCACCAGCGACCGGCATGCGTGGCCCCCGCCTGCCAGGCCGCCCCGTTCTTCAATCTGCCGCTCGACAGACCCTCGACGCAGACGAGATCGCCGTGCTGGATGAGGTTCAGACAGGACGTCTCATGCGACACACCGGCCAGAATCATCATGAGGTCGCTGAACAGCTGACCGATCTCCTCCTTGCCGCGTGCGACGCCCCATTTCGGGAAATACATCTGCGCGTGATCGTCGAACAGCTCCAACAGGTTTCCGCCATGGTCCAGCCTCCTGAAATACTCGAGCGCGATTGCCTTGCGTTGCTCGTCACTCATGGTCCTGATCTCCATCCTCTGCTCCTTTCCATGAAAAATTTGTTGCCCCATAGATAAATACGGATTCCTGATTTACAGGAACGAGCCGTTTCGTCGGTACGATTCCTCATCCGGAAAGTATCTCCGTCATTTCATGTGCCGACGATGGTGCATCGCGACAGACCGGATCCGTGTCAGCGAATGCGCGTCCGCCACCGGACCCTGCAACGCTCATGGTTGGATGAACATCGGCGACATGTCGGTCACCGGCGACGGAGCGAGCAGCACTTCCGTAACGTCCAGCAACACCGGCGCGAGTTGATTCAACAGCGTATTCCATGCACCCGGCAGCGATCGCGACGCCTGTCGGGCGAGCCAGCCCTCCATGCTTGCCGGATGTGTGTAGACCCGCACGCGATTCAGCGGGCCCACCATCACATTGAACGCGCCGAGCAAACCGTCGGCAAACGATGCGTCGTCGGCCAGACGAAATTCCGCGAAGGCTTGCCAGAATCGCGGCACGCCACCCGAGCGGAAGGTCAAGGTCGTTTCGCCGACGACCACGCGGTGCGCGGGCACCGATATCAATGCACCGTGCTTCGGTAACCAGTCGTTGCCGTTGCCCCATATCGGCGTCGCCCGATCCGGGCCGGCCGGCAGAAGGAATTCGTTTTCCTGGCGCAGAATCATCGAGCGGACGCGTGCGAAGTAGCCGGCAAGCCTCGACTCGTCGGCCAGGCCGCCCAGTCGCGTTTGCCAGTCCGCGAAGTCGTCGTAGCGATACAGACAGACAACCGAATCCGGCACACCCGACACGGGTGCGAATGCGCCAATCAGACGCTGCAGGATCGGGTCGAGTCCGTCGGCACGGACCTGCTGCGCGTCCCAGAAGTCGTTCAGCGTGCCGGGCTGCAACGTATAGGTACGGCGCTCGATCAGCATCGGACTCTCCACTTCACGGCAATGACGGTCGCCGTCACGTTACAGGGGATCGGCGCCGTCATAAGCGCGTTCCAGCAGCGCCCGGATCGCCTGTCGCTCGATCGGGCGCGGATTCGGATAGGTCTTTTCGACGATCAGGTCGGCCGCGCGGTCGATGCCGTCCCGCGGCATCCCGATCTCGCGCAACGAGCGACACGCATCGAGCGAGTCGATCAAGCCGCGCAGCCCGGCGATCGCGTCCGTGGCACCGATCGCGCGCGCCACACGCGCGAGCGCATTCGGGGCATGGGCAGCGTTGTAGCCGAGCGCATACGGGAGGACGACGGTGTGGACGTCGGCATGAGGAAGATTGAATGCCCCACCGAGCGTATGGCATATCTTGTGATGAACGCCCATCTGCACATTCCCGAGCACGGTCCCGCAGAGCCATGCACCGTAGAGCGCGTCGCTGCGCGCATCGACGTCGGCAGGTGACGCATACAGGCGAGGCAGCGCACTCGCGAGCGCGCGTATGCCCTCTTCCGCCATCAGGCTGTAGACCGGGCTGCCATCGTGGGCATACAGCCCCTCGACGGCGTGCGCGATGGCGTTCATGCCGCTCGCGACGCTGAGCTTTACCGGCAACGTGAGCGTCAGCAGCGGGTCATAGACGACGCACCGCGGCAACACGCGCCAGTCCTTGCCGGTTTTCTTCACACCCGCTTCGGTCAAGCCATAGAGCGGCGTCATCTCGGAGCCGGCATAGGTCGTCGGCAACGCGACGATCGGCAGATCGGCTTCCAGCGCAATGGCCTTGGCAAGACCGATCGTCGATCCGCCGCCTGCCGCGATGCACGCATCGGCGCCCGACTCCCGCATCGCGCGCACGGCATCGCGCGCCACTTCCACCGGGACATGCATGACCGCCTTGGCCAGCACACCCGCACTGCGCGTTCCGAGCACACGATCGATTCGATGTCCGAGCTCCGCCTGTTCCGGCGTCGTGATCAGCAGTGCCCGTGCGGCGCCCAGCGAATCGAGAACCGCGGGAAGGCCCTCCAGGCTGCCCGGGCCGAATATGACGCGCGCTGCCTGGCTTTCATGGTTAAACGATTGCATGATGTGATTCCTGCTCAGGATGATGTGCGGTACTCGGCCGGATCAGGCGCCGAGCACGCGTTTCGCATACTCGATTTCAGCGTCGCGTATGCCATGCCCGGTCGCGGGATCGACGTGCAGCGCGACGGACGCGCCGGCCGCTGCGAACAGGGCCGCCGACCGCCGAACGTCGTCCACGGGAACATGCGGATCGTGCTCCCACGTCGAAAACAGCACCGGCATGCCGGAAAAGTCGCGTGCGTCCGGCGCACGCTGCAGGTCAGGCGGTCCGATCAACGCACCGGTGAACGACACCAGCGCGCGGTACGGCCGGCCGCTGCGCCACACGAACTCGCTGCACAGGCAGGCACCTTGCGAAAAGCCCATCAGCACCTGCGATGCGTAACGGATGCCCTGCAGCCGCAGCCGTTCCGAAAGCGCCTCCAGACACGCGAGCGCGTCGGAAAGACGCGGTTCGTTCAGCTCGACGGGAACCAGGTAACGTTCCGGATACCAGGACGCACCGTCCGCCGACGGCGCGAGCCACGCGAGGTCCGGACGCCCGAAACGGTGCACGACGTGGTCGTGCATCCAGTCCGGCGACTGGCCGCGGCCGTGCACGAGAATCACCGCGGTATCCGCGTGATCGATCGGCGCGCCATAGTCGGCCACCGGCTGTTCAAGATGTGCATTCGTCATGAGATCGACCGCTCCAGACCATCACGGCGGGGGCCACGCACGCCACCCGGCCTGCTTGCTTTTCAGTAATTGAGCGCTTCGAGCGATTCGAGGATTACCGCGCGCTGACTTTCGAACTGCGGCGCGAGTTGCACCGTCTGCCCCATCTTCTCGTACGGTTCGTCGATCAGGAACGCGTCCGGCTTCGATACGGTCGCCTCGAACATCGCGCCGCTCGGGGTACGCACGTAGATCGATTCGAAGTAGCCGCGATCCTTGCGTTCCGACGTGTCGGTAAAGCCAAGGCCTTCGAGATTGGCCTTGACGCGATCCTGCACCGAGCGGTCGGCAACCTGGAATGCGCAGTGATGCACGATGCCCTCGCCGTAGGTCCAGCTCGCCTGCGGCATGTCCGGCTCCAGCGCGTAGTCGACGAACTTGCCGGAGCCGCCGTCGCCAAACGCGTAGCGCGAGAACTTGCCGTCCTTGTCGACCTCGTGCGCCGACCAGCCCTGCTGCATGAATTCCTGTGACGCTTCCATGTCCCGCACGTTCACGCCGATCGTATGCAGGCCGCGGATCGCGAGTTCGGCCGGCACTTCGCCGTTCGAATAGGGCTTGCGTTCGTCGTCGGCGATGCCGATCAGCTCGTACGGGATGCCGCACGGATGCGCGAACGACAGGACCTGCTCGCCGAAGCGTTCCGACCGGCGCACGTCGAATCCATGCGCGGCGAGCCGCCGTTCCCAGAACGGGATCGCCGACTCGGGCACCGACAGCGCCAGCCCGCCGATCTGCCCAGACCCGCGATGGCCCTTGCGCCCGAAATGCGCGACGGGGAAACAGGTGATCAGCGTGCTTTCCTCGCCGAGATCGTTGCCGTAGTACAGGTGATAGAACGGCGCCATGCCATCGTAGATGAGCGTCTTCTTCACGCTTTTCAGCGACAACACCTTCGTATGGAAGTCGTAGTCCTGCTGAGCGGTGCCGACGCACAGCGTGATGTGATGGTGGCGCATGATCGCCTGGTTGATCTGGGTCATGTTTGTCTCCTTCATGGAATCGAATGCGATAGGGATACGCGGTGCACGGGCGCCTGTCGACGCGCTAACCGGTCATCGCGCCGTCGACGAGTTGCCAGATGAAACGCCCCGACGGACGCGCCTGCTCCTCTGCGATGTGTGCAATCAGCCCGGCCGCACGGCTGAGCACGGCGAAGCCGCGCATCAACGAAGGTGGAATACCGAGATCGCCCAGCAGTGCCGCGATCGCACCGGTTGCGTTGATCGTGATGTGCTTGCCGGCGGCCGCATCGATTTCCGCAGCCAGCAAGCCGAGCGCGTCGCAATGCGCGCCATGCGTACCCGCATCACGCGCGAGCGCCAGCAATGCGATCGCACGCGGATCGTCCGGCCGGTGCAGATGATGGCCAAAGCCCGGAACCGGCTCGTGCCGCGCCCGGTACTCGCGTGCAACCGCTGCAGCCTCACGCTGCGCGTCCGGCTGCGCTGCGATGATTCTCGCGAGCAACTCGGCGGCCGGCTCCATCGTGCCGACGAAGCGGCTGGCCACCGCCAGCAGGCCCGCGGCCACCCCGGCCTGCAGATTCTCGGGCGAGCTCGAGTAGACCATCCGGGTCGCAATCGCGCTGGGCGTCATGCCGTGTTCCATCAGCGTCACGAGAATCGCATCGACGACGCGTCGCTGATTTCGTTCAAGCGCGATACCGAACGCCTGCTGCATGAATACGTCGATGAAACCAGCGTTGCCGATCAGGTCATCGACGAGGTTGCTGTCGCCGTAGTACACCGCGTCCGTGGTGTAACGACAGAGCCGGCTAGCCGGCGCCTCGGCCTGGTTCGCCATCACTGTCCCCTCGTTCCGAGGATTGCATCCCGCACGGCCGGCTTGAGCACCTTGCCAACCGCGCTACGCGGCAATTCTTCGAAAAAATGAACGGCCTTCGGCGTCTTGACCGAACCCAGCTCATGTTTGACGAACGCGATCAGTTCGTCCGTGTGCACGCTTGCGCCCACGCGCAGTTGCACCGCGGCATGCACCGCTTCGCCCCACTTGTCGTCCGGAATACCGACGACCGAACAGTCCGCGACGGCCGGGTGCCCCGACAGGACCACCTCGACGTCGCCCGGATAGACATTGAAGCCGCCGGTGATGATCACGTCGCGAATGCGGTCACGCAAAAACAGAAAGCCGCGCTCGTCGAACACGCCCGCATCGCCCGTACGCAGCCAGCCGTCGACGAGCGTCTTGCGCGTTTCCTCTTCCGCATTCAGGTAGCCGCTCATGACGAGGCCGCCGCGCACCGCGATCTCGCCCTCCTCGCCCGGCGGCAACGGCATGCCGTCCCCGTCGACGATCGCCACCTGGGTGAGCAGCGTCGGCCGGCCGACCGACGCGAGGTGCTCGCCGGTCATCTCGGCCGGCGGCATGAACGTGATGATTTGCGGTGCCTCGGTCTGGCCGAACGACGTACAGACGACCGGTCCGAACACGGCCTGCGCGTCACGAATCTGCTCGGGCCGCATCGGCGCGCCGCCATACACCAGATAGCGCAGCGCGCCCAGCGCCCGCGGCGCGCTGCGCTGCTCGTCCGCCAGCGCCTGGATCAGCGTCGGCGGGGCAAAGAACAGCGTCACATCATGTGCGCTCGCGGTATCGAGCAACGCGCCCGGCTTCGCGGCGTCGGGAAACACCAGTGCTCCGCCGGCGCCGAGGACCGGCAGCATGTACGTCGACGTGCCGTGCGTGATCGGCGCCGCGACGAGATAGCGGTCGCCCGGCTGCAACGCGAGTTCGTGAATCTGGGTCGCGATATTGGTCGTCCATGCCCGCAGCGGCTGGATGACCCCTTTCGGGAATCCCGTCGTGCCGCCCGTGAACTTGATTGCCTGCGCGTCGTCGACGGAAATCCCCGCGCGCGACCGCGGCCCCATCGCCAGCGCATCGCGATTGCCGGTCCGGCTTGCCAGCACCTCGAGCGGCTGCAACGGCGCATCGATCCGCGCGAGACGTTCGAGCATCGCCGTATCGGCGAGCACCAGCGACGGCTTGACGAAATCGACGATGCGGCGCAGTTCGGGATCGCCGTTGCGCGGATTCAACGGCACCCAGACCTTGCCGGCCGCGAGGATCGCGAGAATCGCCACGAGATGGTCGACCGAGTTCGCGGCCCCCACACAAACACGGCTTCGCGGTAGCGGATCGATGCGATCGAGCGCAGCCGCACGGTCGAGCACGATTTCCGCCAGCGCGGAAAACGTCAGGTTGCGCTCCGGGCTGATCACCGCGAGGCGGTCGGGATGCCGCTGCACGGCACGCCACAAATAGTCGATTGGATACATGAAAGGGACTCCGGATTCAAAGGCTGCCCGACTCGAGCGCCGTCGGTACGTGGCTGAACTTTATGAATTGTTCAAATGTTCGAACATTCGGATATACCCGAAGCCGACGATACGGCCTTGTCGCCCGAGGACGGCACGACGGGAAAAGCTGCTTGCGACGAACATTCGAACAAAGCGACGCAACCGCCCGCTATACTGAAAGCCGCTCAATTACGCGTCGCCCTCAATGAACGCCACCCCCCAAGCGCCCGACACCGTGTCGCTCGAGTCGCCCCAGCCTCGGCACGTCGATCTGGCACGCACGCTGATGCAGGACATCGGCAGCGGCCGCTACCGGATCGGCGACATGCTGCCGACGGAAGCCGAGCTATGCGCGCAGTGGAACCTCAGCCGCTATGCCGTGCGCCAGGCCATCCTGAAGCTCTGCGAACTCGGTCTGATCAGCCGTCAGGCAGGGATCGGCACGCGCGTGATCGCGACTCGCCCGCACACGCGCTACGTGCAGTCGATGGATTCGTTGTCCGATCTTGCCCGCTACGCGCAGGGCACGCGACTCGATGTCCTGTCGCGCAGCGTGCGGCCCGCAAGCGACGAAGAAGCGCACCTGCTTCACTGTGCGCCTGGCGACAAGTGGCTGCATATCGAGGGCATCCGCCACGAGGTATCCGGTGCTGACGCGCCCATCGCGCTCGTCGACGTTTATGTCGCGGAACGCTACAGCGGGTTGAAAGGCGTCGGGAAAACGCTCGACACGCCGATCCATACGATGCTCGAGCAACAGTTCGGCATCAAGGCAACTCGCGTCGAACAGCAGATCCATGGACTGTTGCTCGCCGGCGAACAGGCGGTCGCGTTACGGGTGCCTGACCACTCGGCGGGGCTGCGAATCGTCCGGAGCTACTACGCTCGGGACACGATGATCGAGGTGACGTCGGGCATTCACCCGGCCAGCCGCTTCAGCTACTCGATGACCTTCCAATTGACGCATACGTCGAGCTGATACGCATCGCCGGCGTGAGCTGCGCGCCATGGAAGCGGGAGCGGACCGCGTCCGCCCGGATCACTTATCATGTCGGCCAGGCAATTCGCGACGAAAGGCAGACCATGTTTACAGGCATTGTTCAGGGTGTTGGCACCATCACCGCCATCAAGGATCACGGCGAGCTGAGGACGTTCAGCATCGCATTCCCCGAGCGGTTCACCGACGATATCGAGATCGGTGCGAGCGTGTCGGTCGACGGCGTGTGCCTGACGGTGACGACCATCCATTCGCCGGTGCTGATCGACTTCGACGTGATGCTGCCGAGCCTGCGGATCACCACGCTGGCCGACCTCACGACCGGCGCGCGCGTCAACGTCGAGCGGGCCGCGAAGGACGGCGCGGAGATCGGCGGGCATCCGCTGTCCGGTCACGTCGATTTCACGGGGACCATCGTGCACATCGCATCGTCCGAGCACAACCGGATGATCCGCATCGGCGTGCCGGCCGAGTTCAAGCGCTATGTGTTCGCGAAGGGCTACATCGCGATCAACGGCTGCAGCCTCACCGTGTCGGACGTCAATCGCGACGAAGGCTGGTTCGAGGTCTGGCTGATTCCCGAAACGCGCCGCGCGACCACGTTCGATGCGAAGGGCGTCAACGACAAGGTCAACATCGAGATCGAACGCAGCACCCAGGTCGTCGTGGATACGATCCGGGAATCGGTCAAGGAGACGCTCGGCGAATTGAACGGCGTCGTCACCGCGCTGCTGGCGGAAAAAGGCATCGATATCGAGGAATTGCTGGCGCGCAACGTCGCGCGGCTGCCGAAGCAGTAACGGCGAATTTCCATCGTGCTAGGTGATCCGCTGGATCACCGAGAACCGGGTGCCGTCGGAAAACACCTCGATCCACGGCTCCGACTCCTCGAATGTCCAGAGGACGAGGTCGAGGTCCGTCAGTTCATGCCAGTCGTCGTCGGGCCACGGCATGTTCCATCCGCCCGTGACGGCCACCACCCCGCCCGTGTAGAGCGGGCATTGCGCCATCCATTCGCGCGCGTAGTCGTGCGCGGCCGCGCCCTTGAAGTTGTCGTTGAATCCCCAGTCGCGCTGCCAGCCGTGTGCGTCGAGGTACGCGCCGATCGCGGCCGAGCCGAAGCGGAACACCGCATCGACGGGCGGAAGCGACGTTGCACCGGATCGGCACAGCGGGTGATCCGAGCGGACAGGTTGCGTGGAAGTCTCCACGCGGCCGCCCGTACCGCTTTCGTCGAGATACACGTTCAGCCAGGCGCCGTCGCGCTCCACAGAGATGCACGACGCGCCGGCGTCGATCCCATGCCAGTAGCCGGTGACGGGTTCGCCGCCGGCCGCGAAGCGGTACGCGTGGCACGGCCTGGCGAGGCGCTTCGCGTCGGTCAGAAAGTCTTCCAGTGTCATTGAGCGTCCGTCAGTCGATTCTTGTACTCCGGATATCGCACGGGGCCGCCGCGCTCGAACGACTTCGCACCACGGCTGCCACCCTGCGTCACTCCGCCTCCACCTGCGCTCCCTTCCCCACCGCCACACGCTGTGCGCGATAAATCCCCGCGTGTCCCGAAAACAGATACGCGACGACACAGGCGACGATCGCATACACGCCGATATCCGCGCCGAACAGTTCGATCGCCATGATCGTCGACGCGATCGGCGTGTTCGCCGCACCCGCGAACACCGCGACGAAGCCGAGCCCCGCGAGCACGGGCGCCGGCAGCGCCAGCACCTGGCCGAGCGCATTGCCGAGCGTCGCGCCGATGTAGAACAGCGGCGTCACCTCGCCGCCCTTGAACCCCGACGCGAGCGTGACGACGGTGAACGCGAACTTGCCCGCGAAATCGTAAAGCGGCAGCGGGCCGTGGAACGCGGCCTCGATCGTCGGGATGCCGAGACCGAGATACTGCGGCACGTTCAACACGGTCGCGGCCACGGCGACCATCAGGCCGCCGAGCACGGGCTGCAGCGGCGCATAGCGGATCACGCGGCGAAACCACGCGGTCAGCGCATGCGTCGCAAACGCGAACAGCCGCCCGACCACGCCGAACGCGATGCCCGCGACGACCGTCACGGTCAGTCCGGTCGCCGATACGGCCGGCACGAACGGAATCGCATAGGCCGTGTGATGGACGCCCCACGCGCGGCACACGACGTCCGCGACGATCGCCGACGCGACGCAGGTCAGCAGCGCGTCGTACCGCACGCGCCCGATCGCGAGCACCTCGAGCCCGAATACCGCGCCCGCGAGCGGCGTGCCGAACACCGACGCGAAACCGGCCGCGATGCCGCCCATCAGCAGCACGCGGCGATGTTCGCGATCGAGACGGAACACGTGCGTGACGCGATCGGCGAGCGCGCCGCCCATCTGCACGGCCGTGCCCTCGCGGCCGGCCGAGCCGCCGAACAGGTGCGTGACGACGGTCGCGACCAGCACGAGCGGCGCCATCCGCTTCGGCACGAGCGCCTTCGGGTCGTGAATCTCGTCGATCAGCAGGTTGTTGCCGCGCGCGACCGACTGGCCGAATCGATGGTAGACCCAGCCGGTGGCGAAACCGGCGGCCGGCAGCCCCCACAGCAGCCAGGGATGCGCGACGCGCGTACCGGTCGCCCAGTCGAGCGCGATCAGGAACAGCGCGGAAGCCGTGCCGGCCAGCGCGCCGAGCAGGGCTGAAAGCGCGAGCCAGCGGCACACATAGCGCACGGTCGCGAACAGATCGGCAGAAGTCGTGAAAAACATGATTTCCAGATTCGACGGAACATCAAAACCTGGGCGGCAGAATACCGCGTGGACGGCCTGCGACCTCCTGACGACCCAGGAACACGCAGGCATCATCAGCCGGGCAAACCGGCGGTTGAGGGCCGCACCGCACGCTACGCGCCGGCAACGACCGCAGGGAGGCATGCCATCTCCGCAGGCCGCCATTGTACGCGACGCCGCGCCACGCACGCAATGCAGGCGCCGCGCCGCCACGCAGCGACAGCGCGTGCCCGGCGCGCGGTCAGTCGCGCGGCGCGAGCGCGATCCGCGCGATCAACTGGGGCGCGATCTGTTCGAGCGGCAGGATCGCCGACGCCGCGCCGATCGCCGCCGCCGCCTTCGGCATCCCGTACACGGCGCTGGTCGCTTCGTCCTGCGCGATCGTGTAGCAGCCCTTCGCCCGCATCGCCTTCAGGCCGAGCGCGCCGTCGCGCCCCATGCCGGTCAGCAGCACGCCGAGCGCCTCGCTCTGCCAGCCGTCCGCGACGCTGTTGAAGAACACGTCGATCGACGGCCGGTACGGCGTTTCGGCCGGATGCCGCGTATAGCCGAGCACGCCGCGCGGCGATAGCGTCAGATGGTCGTTGGTCGCCGCGAGCAGCACCGCGCCGGCCTCGGGCACGCTGCCCTGCCGCGCGACGCGCACCGGCAGCCGCGTATAGCCGTCGAGCCATTCGGCCATGCCGTACGCGAATGCCTGATCGACGTGCTGGACGATCACGATCGCGGCCGGGAAATCGGCCGGCAACGCGCGCAGCAGCGCGGTGAGCGCGGTCGGCCCGCCCGCCGACGCACCGATCGCGACGAGCGTCGGCTGTCCGCGCGTGGGCGCCGGCCCCGGCGGCACGAGCGCCACGGAGCGGCTTTCGAGCAGCCGGCCGATCTGGTCGATCTTCGCGAGCAGCGCCTGCGGCGATGCGTCGGTCGACAGCCCGAGCGCGAGCGTCGGCGTGTCGACCGCATCGAGCGCGCCGGCGCCCATCGCCTCGTACACCGACGACGTGTTCGCGCTGACGCTCGCCGTCACGATCAGGATCGCGCACGGCGCGCGCGCCATGATCCGGCGCGTCGCGGCGACGCCGTCGACTTTCGGCATCACGAGATCCATCAGCACGACGTCGGGCGGATGCGCGACGCAGAAATCCACCGCCTCGTCGCCATCGGTCGCGACCCACAGCACGCGATGGTCCGCACGCAGCGCGATCACGCGGCGCAGCGCCTCCACGGCCAGCGGCAGGTCGTTGACGATGCCGATGTTCATCCGCGCGCATCTCCGATCAGGTCGTGCACGGCATCGAGCAGCGCCTCGTCGTGGAAGCTGCTCTTCGCGAGGTAGTAATCGGCGCCGGCATCGAGCCCGCGCCGGCGATCCTCGTCGCGATCCTTGTACGACACGATCATCACCGGCACGCGCTTGAGCATCGGGTCGCTCTTGATCAGCGTGACGAGTTCGATGCCGTCCATGCGCGGCATGTCGACGTCGGTCACGACGAGATCGAACGCATCGCTGCGCACCGCGTTCCAGCCTTCCATCCCGTCAACCGCGACCGTCACGTCGTAGCCGCGCTTTTCCAGCAGCTTGCGTTCGAGCTCGCGCACCGTCAGCGAATCGTCGACGACGAGCACGCGACGGCGCCGGTCGGCGAGCGCGAGTTGCGGATCGCGCGTGAGCCGCGCGAGCTGGCCGCCGCGCACGAGCTTGTCGACCGAGCGGATCAGGTCCTCGACGTCGACGATCAGCACCGGGTCGCCGTTCTCGAGCAACGCGCCGGCCGCGATGTTCTGGATCTTGTGCAGGCGGCTGTCGAGCGGCTGCACGACGAGCATCCGCTCGCCGAGGAAGCGGTCGACCGCGACGCCGTACAGCTCGGGTTCGCCGCCGACGACCACGACCGCCGTGCTGGCGCGCGCCACGTCGGGCTCGCCCGCGTCGAGCAGCTGGTGCGCGGCGACGAGGCCCGCGCGCCGGCCGTCGAACGGAAAATGCGGCTGCCCTTCGAGCACGTCGATGTCGTCGTGCGCGAGTTCGAGCGTGCGGCGCACGTGCGCGAGCGGAAACGCATACGGCTCGCCGCCGACCTCGACGAGCAGGCTGCGGATCACCGACAGCGTGAGCGGCAACTGCAGCACGAAGCGCATGCCGGCACCCGGCTCGTTGAAGATCCGCACCGCGCCGCGCACGCCGCGCACCATCTCCTGTACCGCGTCGAGGCCGACGCCGCGCCCCGACACGTCGGTCACCGCATCGCGCATCGAGAAGCCCGGCAGCAGCAGGAATTCGAGCAGTTCGGGATCGGACAGCCGCGCGGCCGTCTCGTCGTCGGTCAGGCGCTGGCGCACGACGGCCGCGCGCAGCGCGTCCATGTCGACGCCCGGCCCGTCGTCGATCACGCTGACGAGCAGCGAGCCGGCGCTGTGACGCGCCTCGAGCGTGACGCTCGCCTCGGCCGGCTTGCCGCGCGCGTGGCGCGCGTCGGGCGAATCGACGCCGTGGTCGATCGCGTTGCGCAGCAGATGGCCGAGCGGCGCGTCGAGCAGGTCGAGGATGTCGCGATCGACCTGCGTGCCTTCGCCGACGATCGAGAAACGCACCTGCTTGCCGAGCGAGCGCGCGAGATCGCGCACGATGCGCGGATACGCGCGGGTCGCGTCGCCGAACGGGCGCATCCGGCACTGCAGCGCCTCGTCGTACAGCTGCTCGGCGATATGCGTGCTGCGCCGCTCGAAGCGGTCGAATTCGTCCATGCGCTCGGCGAGCGAGCGCTGCAGGTCGTTGAGCATGTGCCGCACTTCGTTCATCGACGCGAGCATGCCGGCGTCGAGATCGTCGGCGAACTGCTCGTACATCAGGTCGAGCGAACGGGCCGCGTCGCGCTGCGCACGCTTCACGCGCAGCATCGATTCGGCGAACGGCTTCAGCCAGCGCGATTCGACCAGCGATTCGCCGGACAGGCTCAGCAGCCGGTTCAGCGTATCGGCGCGCACGCGGCGCATCGCGCCGGCACCCGCCACGCGGCCGGCCTGGGCCGGATCGGGCACCGTGCCCGACACGGCGAGCGGCGGCACAGCGGCACTCGCGCCGACCGGCTCGTTGGCGGCACCGTCGTGATCGCGATACGGCACGACCGACGGCGGTATCGGCGGCGGCACGGCGGCCTGCGCCTGCATCGTCTGCGCGCCGTCGGCGCCCGTCAGCGCCGCCGCGAACACGTCGATCTCGGTCTGCGATACGGGCGGCCCTTGCGGATCGCCGACGCGCACCAGCAAGTCGACGCCGGCCAGCAGCACGTCGACGTGCGTGGCCGTCAGCGCGATCGTGCCGGCCTGCGCGGCGACGAAGCATTCTTCCATCCGCCCGGCGATGTCGACGCCGAGCGGCACGCCGACGATCCGCGCGGCGCCCTTCAGCGAATGCGCGGCGCGCATGCATGCTTCCAGCGCGACGGAATCGGGCTCGCCCGATTCGAGCGCGAGCAGCCGCTCCGACAGCGCCTGGGTCTGCGTGCGCGTCTCCTCGCGATACAGCTCGAGTAGCGACAGGTGGCTCAGGTCCTCATCGCCGCTCATCGCATGCTCCGTGTCACGGCGTCGAACAGACGATCGTCGTCGAGCAGCCCCACCGACTTGCCGCGCCACGCCAGCACGCCGCGCGACAGGCCGGCGCTCGCGCGCCCGACCGTCGCGGGCACCGGCACCCAGTCGGACGCGCCGAAGCGCAGCACGCCCTCGACTTCGTCGACCGGAAACACGACCGGTTCGCCCTGGTGCGCGGCCACCAGCAGCCGCGTGAACCGGCCGTCGTCGCTGCCGCTGCCCGCCTTGCCGGCATCGAGGCCGAGCAGCGCGCCGATCGAGATCGCGATGCGCAGCGTGCCGCGGATGTTGACCACCCCGCGCACGGCCGAATTGCGGCGATGCGGCAAGGAATGGATCGGGCGCGTGCCGGCGATCTCGCGCAGCACGCCGATCGGCAGCGCGAGCCATTCGTCGGCCACCCGGAACGCGAGCGCCGCATGGCGCGTATCGCCGTCGTCGTCGCCCGCTTGCGCGGTGCCGAACGCGCTCATCCGGCGCGTGACGTCGGTCATCTCGGCCACGTCGAGCGGACGCTCGAGCAGCTTCGCCGCGTGCGACGCGTAGACCGGGCAGTTCAGGCAGCGCAGGCAGTCGTTCAGCCGCTCGCACGAGCGGTCGCCGCGCGTGCCGATCCGGTTCCAGCAATCGTCGACGTCGAGCGTCGCGTCGTCAGTGGCAGCGGCGTCGCGGTTCATGAATTCCTCTGGTCATCGCGGTGTCGATCCCGTTTCCGTCATCGTGTCAGCCGGCCGAACGCCGGGCGCGTTCGAGCAGCCATTGCGCGCCCGCACGATCGCCGCCGACGTCGAGCAGCGTCGCGAGATGCGTCAGCGCCTCGTGATGCGTGGGGCGCAGGTACAGCGCCTTGCGGTAGAAGTCGCCGGCTTCCGCGGCGCGCCCGCGCGCATCCGCGATCAGTCCGTTCAGATAAAACGCATCGGCATGCGGGCCGACGCGCGCCGAGAACTGCGCGAGCACACGCTCGGCCTCGTCGAACGCGCCCGCGTTCGCCAGCGCCTGCGCATCCTCCAGCGTCGGAGCATCGTCGAGCGCCGCCGCGATGCCGTCGTTGGCCGGGGCGGCCGTCCCGGCGGTTGCCAGCGCGAGGTCGGCCCGGGCGTCGATCGCGGCCGCCGGCACGACCGGCGGCGGCACCGCCGCGAACGGCTGACGCACGTCGCCGAGCCAGGCGGGCGGCGCGACGGCCACCACCGGGCGCGGCGCGGCGAGCGGTGCGATCGTGAAGCGCTCCGCGCCCCGATACGGCGCCGCCGCGGACAGCGGCGCGACCGGTCGCGCCGCGCCAGCCTCGGCCGCCGCGCCGGCCGGCTCGCGATGAAACGCGAACGCCAGCGGCACCCGCGCCGAGCGCATTCCGTGCCGCATCGCGACACCCGTCTCCGCCGGCCCGACGAACAGCACGCCGTCGTCGGCAAGACGCTCGTCGAGCGAGCGGATCACGCGATCCTGCGCGTCGCGGTCGAAATAGATCAGCACGTTGCGGCAGAACACGAAGTCGTAGCGAATGCCGGTATCGGCCAGCGGTTCGACGAGGTTCGCGTGACTGAACTGCACGCACGCGCGCACGCGCTCGTCGAGCAGCCAGCCGTCGCGGGTCGGCGTGAAGTAGCGCGTACGAAACTCCGTCGCCGTCCCGCGGAACGCATTGCGCCCGTAACAGCCGAGCCGCGCCTGCTCGATCGCGCGCGGGCTGAGGTCGATCGCGTCGATCGCGAAGCTGGCCGGTTCGAGCCCCGCATCCAGCAGCGCCATCGCCGCCGAATACGGCTCCTCGCCCGTCGAGCACGGCGCGCTCAGCACGCGGATCACGCGGCCAGGCATCGCGGCGAGCCGTTCGGCGGCCAGCCGCGCAAGCGTCGCGAACGCCTCGCGGTCGCGGAAGAACCACGTTTCCGGGACGACGAACAGCTCGATCAGCGCGCGCCGTTCGTCGGCCGACGCGTTGAGCTGCTGCCAGTACGCGTCGAGCGCTTCCGGCGTCACGGGCGGCCGCGCGGCCGACGGCACGCGCTCGCCGTCCGCCTGCCACGCATGGATGCGATCGGTCAGCGCGCGCATCAGGAAATCGTTGCCGAGCGAATCGGGGTCGATGCCGGTCTCGCGCAGCAACCAGCCGCGAAATCGCGATTCGGACACGTTCATGCGGACTCCTCCCCGTGGCCCGGCAGGCCGTCGAACAGAGACAGGCGTGCGACGTCGTCGATCAGGTCGGACACCGACACCTGCTGCACGACGCCGTCGGGCGTGTTCGCGACCCGCCCGAGCCAGCGCGTGCGCGCGGTCGCGATGCCGCTCACGCGGAACGCCGCGCGGTCGATCCGCATCGTCTGCGTCGCGCGCTCGACGATCAGGCCGATCGTGCGTTCGCCGTCGGCGTGGCCGGCGTGACTCGCGCGACAGCGGACCATCACGAGCCGCGTCGAGCGCAGCGCCTGCGCGCGCCGCCCGAGCGCCAGCATCGGCAGGTCGATCACCGGCACCGGCTGCCCGCCGCGCATCAGCAGCCCGGCGATCCAGCCCGGCGCGCCGGGCACCGCCTTCATGACGGCGAGCGGCAGCACCTCGTCGATGCCGGCCGCGTCGAGCGCATAGCGCTCGCCGTCGAGCTCGAACATCAGGAACAGCGCGTGGACGCCGTTCTGCGGATCGGCGCGCGTCACGCGTCGACCTTGAAGCGCGACACGCTGGTGCGCAGCTGGTTCGCGACGAGCGTCAGGTCGTCGATCGCCTGCGACGACTGGCGCAGCGATTCGGCGGTCTGCTGCGCGGCCTCCGACAGTTGCGACAGCGCCTGCGTGATCTGCTCGGCGCCGTTCGCCTGCGTCTGCATCCCTTCGTTGACCATCTGGAAGCGCGGCGCGAGCGTCTGCACCTCGGCGATGATCTGCGACAGCTGCCCGCCGACCTGCTGCACGTCGAGCATCCCGCGGCGCACTTCCTCGGAGAACTTGTCCATCCCCATCACGCCCGCCGACACGGCCGACTGGATTTCCTTGACCGTCTGCTCGATGTCGTAGGTCGCGACGGCCGTCTGGTCGGCCAGGCGGCGGATCTCGGTCGCGACGACCGCGAAGCCGCGGCCGTACTCGCCGGCCTTCTCGGCCTCGATCGCCGCGTTCAGCGACAGCAGGTTGGTCTGGTCGGCCACCTTGGTGATGGTCGCGACCACCTGGTTGATGTTCAGCGCCTTCTCGTTGAGGATCGCGAGCTTCGCGTTCACCGAGCCGGCCGCATCCATCACGCTGCGCATCGTCTCGCCCATCCGCGTGAGCCCGCTCTGGCTCACGCCCGCGAGCGTCGCCGACTGCTCGGCCACGCCGGCCACCTCGTTCATCGTGCGCAGCAGGTCGCGCGACGTCGCGAAGATCTCGCGCGAGGTCGCGCCGATCTCGGTCGTCGTCGCCGCGGTCTCGTTCGCGGTCGCCTGCTGCTCGCGCGACGTCGCGGCGATCTCGGCCACCGACGTCGTCACCTGCAGCGACGACTGCTGCGCGCGCGAGACCAGCTCGGTCAGCTCGTCGGCCATCCGGTTGAAGCCCGTCTCGAGCGTGCCGAATTCGTCGCGACGGCGCAGATCGAGGCGACGCGTCAGGTTGCCGGTACGCATCACGTCGTGCACCTCGACGAGCCGCGCCATCGGCACGGTGACCGAACGGTACAGCACGTACCCGAGCCCGAGCGCGGACAGCAGCACGAACGCCAGCGCGGTCGCGAGCACGATCTCGGTGTCCTGCACCGATTCGCGGATCAGCTTCGCGGATTGCTCGGCGAACTTGCGGTTCTCCTGCACCAGCACGTTCGCGTTGCGCACGACCTCGGTCCACGCGGGCAGCACTTTCGCGTACGCGGCGACCGCTTCCTCGTGCGACACGCGGCCCTTCTGCACCGCTTCGTTCAGCAGCGGCGCGTAATGATCGTAGGCGCCGCGGAACGCCACGAAGCGCTGCCGGTCGTCGTCGCGGAACGTCGTGTTCTGGTAGTCCACCGACAGCGACTCGATGTCCTTCAGCACATCGGGGATCTTCGCGAGATCGCGCTGCACGGTTTCGGGTTCGGTATCGACGAAGGTCGCCTGCTGCAGCAGCGTGAACGATTCGTTGACCGAGCCGCGCAGCGTCGACGCGAGGTAGACGCCGGGCAGCGAGTCGCGCTCGATGCTGATGGCTTCGGCGTTGATCGCGCGCAGTCGCTCGTACGACACGCCGGCGGTCACCAGCATCAGCACGAACAGCACGCCGAAGCTGAGCAGGATGCGATTGCCGAGCGTCAGCCGGCCAGCGCCGATGGTCGGATGCAGGCTTTCATTGGTCGCGCGGGGCGTCACGGTGGCCATGTTCGTTATGGGCTTTCTAAATTCAGCGTTGAAAAAATCCGCGTCCGCATGCGCGCCGGGTGGCGCGCCACGAGCGCATCGGGGTCTCGCGAGCGGCGCGGCGCCGGCAGGCCGCGCCGCGAAATCACCGCTCCGCTTGCGCCGGCAGCCGAAGCGCGACCATGAAGCCGCGCGCCGTATTGCGCATCAGGATCTGGCCGCGATGCCGCGCCGCCGTCGCGCGGACGAACGCGAGGCCGAGGCCGAAGCCGCCGCGCGCCGCGCCGTGCGCGGATTCGAGCTGCACGAACGACTCGGTCGCGGCCGTGCGCTGTTCCGGCGCGATGCCCGCGCCGGCGTCCTCGACGCCGATCAGCCAGGCGCCGTCCTCGCCGCCCAGCGTGCAATGTACGTCCATCCCGGCCGGCCCGTATTTCAGCCCGTTGTCGACCAGGTTCGCGACCGCGCGCGTCAGCATCATGCGGTCGCCCATCGTCACGCACTCGGTATCGGGCACGTGCGCGATCACCCGGCAGCCGAGCCCGGCCGCCTTCTCCCACAGCTGGTCGACGGCGTCGAGCACGATCTCGTTGAGACTCACGACCTCGTGCGCGCGGCGCTCCGACTGCGCGCGGGTCAGGTGGATGAAACCGTCGGCGAGCGCGAGCGCGCGCCGCGCATGGCCGGCGATGCGCTCCATGATCGCCGGCATGTCGCCGTGTTCGGTCCGGTAGACGTCGAGCAGCGCGAGGATCGACGTCTGCGGCGAACGCATGTCGTGCGACAGGAAATCGAGCGCCTCGTCGCGCTGCCGCGACATCAGGTAAGAATTCGAGTGATAGCGGATGCGCGCGGTCAGCTCCATCGCGTCGGGGAGCTTCACCAGATAGTCGTTCGCGCCGGCGATGAACGCCTCGCGCTTGACGATCGGCTCCTCCTTCGCGGACAGCACGATGATCGGCACGCGGGCGGTGCCGGCGTCCGCGCGCCACGCTCGCACGAGATCGAGGCCGTCGATCTCCGGCATCACGAGATCCTGCAGGATGACCGTCGGCTTCACGTCGCGCGCGACCGCCATCGCCCGGTGTGCGTCGGTGCACACGTGCAGGTCGATGTCGTGCTCGCTGCGCAACGCGCGGCGGATCACCTCGCCGACGAACGGCTGGTCGTCGACCAGGAGGACCGATAACCCCGATTCGAGGTAATCCGAGGCATTATCACTGCTCGATTCTTTCATAAATACAGTTTCAAACGCCGAATCTCCAATCGATTCTTTCATAGGAGTTGTTTATCCGACTTGGACGCTATCTTATATTGGCAGTTGAAAAACCCGCCTGATTCCGCCGATTTGGCCTGTCGGCACTGCCTTGCGGGGCTTTGGACGCCGCTTGTTCCCCCGTCGACGACCGCATTACCTCCGCATTCTTTCTCTCAATAAACATAACCGGCTGATTCTAAATGAAATTAGAACACAGCATCTATCTCCTTCCGGTTTAGTTTTGCCAAATATGCAGAAAGAGACGGAAACAGTTAAATCAGATCATTTCCGGATTCGAGAGACGATAACGTTTGCGAGACCGGCGCCACGAGGTTTGCATGCGCTGCAAGGCTCGGGGTCGGTCATATTGAGGGCCGGATTCAGATACTCCGAATCGGCTGGCGGGAGGGGAAAATCGCGCGACGGGGTGGCTCGCCCCGCGCGCGGGTCAGGGCCGGCAGGGCGCCGGCCCGTGCGATTCGCGAGCCGGGCGCCCTAGCCGCGCGCGTGCTGCGCGGATACTTCCTGCAGGTCCAGGTCGCGTTCGAGCGCGTGCAGCATCTCGTCGTGGATGCGCCCCGACCGGTGCAGGCGCAACAGTTCGGCACGCCCGGCCCGGATCGCGGCCAGCACCACGTCGTAGTGCGCCATGCGCACTTCCGCCGGATACGCGGGCTCGTTCTTCGAGCGTTCGGTCAGCTCGGCGCGATACGTGTATTGCTCGAGCAGGCGCGGATGGATCACGACGCCGTTCTCGTCGCGCACGAGCGGCTGGATCGCCGCGAGCTGCGCGGCCTCGACGTACGCCCACGTCTGCGGCTCGGTCAGATGGTGCGCGGCCCGCTCGTCGCGCTGCGGCAGGCGCAGCAGCCGAATCAGCGGCCCGATCGTCGTGCCCTGCAGCAGCACGGTGACGAGGATGACCGCGAACGACGCGACCAGGATCACGTCGCGGCCAGGCAGCGCCTCGGGCAGCGACAGCGCGATCGCCAGCGTCACCACGCCGCGCATGCCGGCCCAGCTCATGATCGTCGCGGCCTTCCAGTCGGGCGCCTCGCCGCGCCGTACGACGCCGCGCACCGGCCACTTCAGCGCCTCGACCGCGTAGATCCACACGAAGCGCGACACGATCACCGCCGCCAGCACCGCGAGCACCGGCGGCACCATCGTGCCCAGCACCTGTTCGAAACCGCCGAGCCGATGGATCGCACCGCGCAGCGACAGCCCGATCAGCACGAACACCATCGCCTCGAGCAGGAACACGATGACCTGCCAGAACGCGGTGCCACGCGTGCGCACGGCCGCCGAGAACACCTCGTGCTGATGCCAGCCGACGATCATGCCGGTCGTGACGGTCGCGATCACGCCCGACACCTCGACCATTTCGCCCGCGATGTACGAAATCCAGCCGGCGATCACCGCGACGGTGATCACGAGATAGTCGTCGTCGAGCAGCTTCAGGAACCACACGACGAGCTTGCCGACCACGAAGCCGACCACCACGCCGCCGAGCCCGAGCTCCGCAAAGCGCACGACCGCGTGCTCGAGGCTGAACGCCCCGGTGAGCGCGGCCGCGACCGCGAAGCGGAACAGCACGAGGCCGGCCGCGTCGTTCAGCAGGCTCTCGCCTTCGAGCAGCACCATCAGCCGGCGCGGCAGCGCGACGCGTTCGAGCACGGCTTTCGCCGCGACCGCATCGGGCGGCGACACGATCGCGCCGAGCGCGAAACACGCGGCCCACGGCAGCGCCGGCACCACCCAGTGCACGGCGAAGCCGACCGCGAACGTCGTGAACACGACCGCGCCGATCGCCAGCATCAGGATGCCGCCGACGTTGCGCTTGAACTCTTCCCACACGGAGAAGTACGCGCCGTCCATCAGCAGTGGCGGCAGGAACACCAGCAGCACCAGCTCGGGATCGAGGTTGATCGGCGGCAGGCCGGGAATGAACGCGATGCCGATGCCGCCGATCAGCAGCGCGGCCGCGGGCGGCAACCGCAGCCGCTTGGCGATGCATTCGAGCGCAACGATCGCGAGGAATGACAACAGAACCAGCTTGAATGCCGAGACGGGGGACATGAATCGACCTCGTGAAGAATGAATTCGCGCGTTCCGGCGTCGTACCCCGGTCGGCAGTTTCGCGCGATTACATCACGAGGCGAGGCCCGCAGTCGAGCCTGTTTCAGGCGGCCCGCGGCGCGGCACATGCAGGGCACATGTGCGGCACCGTGCCGCTCCACGCGCCGCCATGCAAAACGGCACGCAGGCCGGCCCGATCGCCCGCCCGCGTGCCGTCGCGGCGCCGCGCTGCCTGCCGCGCGTTACCGGCGCCGCACCACCATCAGCCGCGGCTCGGTCATGTCCTCGATCGCGTAGCGGATCCCTTCCCGGCCGAGGCCCGAATCCTTCACGCCACCGTACGGCATGTTGTCGACGCGGAACGACGGCACGTCGTTGATCACGACGCCGCCGACCTCCAGTTCGTCCCATGCGCGGTGCGCATGCGCGAGCGAATCGGTGAACACACCGGCCTGCAGCCCGAAGTCGCTGTCGTTCACGCGCGCGAGCGCGTCGTCGAAGCGGTCGAACTTCTCGAGGATCGCGACCGGGCCGAACGCCTCCTTGCGGTACAGGTCCTGCTCGCGCCCGACGTTCTCCAGCAGCGTCGCCTCGAACATCGCGCCGTCGACCTTGCCGCCCGCGACGATCTTCGCGCCTGCCGCGACGGCTGCATCCATCCAGCCCGACAGCCGGCGCGACTCGGATTCCGAGATCATCGGGCCGACGAACGTCGACGGATCCTTCGGATCGCCCATCTTCAGCGAACGCGTCTTCGCGATCAGCTTCTCGCGCAGCGCGTCGTAAAGATCGGCATGCACGAGGATCCGCTGCACGCCGATGCAGCTCTGGCCCGACTGGTAGTACGCGCCGAACGCGAGCCGCTCGACCACGTAGTCGAGCCGGTCGCGCTGGTCGGCATCGACGATCGCGGCCGCGTTGCCGCCGAGCTCCAGCACGACTTTCTTCTTGCCGGCCTTCTCCTTCAGCGCCCAGCCGACGGCCGGCGAGCCGGTGAACGACAGCAGCTTGAAGCGCTCGTCGGTCGTGAACAGGTCGGCGCCGTCGCGATGCGCGGGCAGCACCGAGAACGCGCCCTTCGGCAGGTCGGTCTCCGCGAGCACCTCGCCGATGATCAGCGCGCCGATCGGCGTGCGGCTCGCCGGCTTCAGCACGAACGGACAGCCGGCCGCGAGCGCGGGCGCGACCTTGTGCGCGGCGAGGTTCAGCGGGAAGTTGAACGGCGAGATGAACGAGCACGGGCCGACCGGCACGCGCTTCGTGTAGCCCGTATAGCCCTGCGCACGCGCGGAGATCTCGAGGTTGACGATCTCGCCGTCGATGCGCACTGATTCCTCGGACGCGACGCGGAACGTGTCGATCAGCCGCGTGACTTCGCCCTTCGAATCGTTGATCGGCTTGCCGGCCTCGATGCACAACGCCTCGGCCAGCTCGTCGAACCGTTCGCGAAAGCGCGCGACGCAATGATCGAGCACGGCCTGCCGCCGGTAGGCCGGCATCTCGCGCATCGGCTTCGTGGCGTCGACGGCCGCGGCGATCGCCGCATCGATCGCCTTCGCGTCGGCCAGCGCGACGCGCGTGGCGACCTTGCCGCTGAACTTGTCGGTCACCTCCAGATCGGTGTTCGCGTAGACGGCTTCGTTGGCGAGGTAGTACGGGTAGGTTTCCTTCAACATGGAACGACTCCTTCCTGTGAACGGGTATTCAGAGTTGCGCCGACAGGCGCTTGATCTCGCGGTTCAGCACGCGCTCGTTGTCCGAGTAGTCGATCGGCACGTCGATCACGTGCACGCCCGGCGACGAGAAGCACTCGCGCAGCAGCGGCTCGAGATCGTCGGCCGACTCGACGCGATGCCCGTGCGCGCCGTAGCTTTGCGCGTACGACACGAAATCGGGGTTCTGCAGCGTCATCGCGAAATCGGGGAAATTCATGTTCTCCTGCTTCCAGCGGATCATCCCGAACGCGTCGTCGCGCAGGATCATCACGACGATGTCGAGCTTCAGCCGCACCGCCGTTTCGAGCTCCTGAGAATTCATCATGAAGCCGCCGTCGCCGCATACGGCGATCACCTTGCGCTGCGGATGCACGATCTTGGTCGCGATCGCCGACGGCAGGCCCGCGCCCATCGACGCGAGCGCGTTGTCGAGCAGCAGCGAGTTCGGCTCGTGCGCACGCCAGTAGCGTGCGAACCAGATCTTGTACATCCCGTTGTCGAGACAGACGATGCCGTCCACCGGCAACGCGTTGTACAGGTCGTTGACGATCCGCACCGGGTACATCGGGAACCGCGGATCGTGCTGGCCCTTTTCCAGGTGCGCGTCGAAATGCGCCTTGATCATCTTGAAGCGCTCGAAATCCCAGTGCGATTGCGGCGTCAACGCCTCCTTCATCTGCCACACCGCGTTCGCGATGTCGCCGACCACCTCGATCTGCGGGAAATAGACGGGGTCGACCTGCGCGCCGAGGAAGTTCACGTGGATCACGGTCTTGTCGTCGGTGCGCATGAAGAACGGCGGCTTCTCGATCACGTCGTGGCCGACGTTGATGATGCAATCCGCGTGCTCGATCGCGCGATGCACGAAATCGCCGTCGGACAGCGTCGCGTTGCCGAGCCACAGCGGGTGCGTCTCGTCGATCACGCCCTTGCCCATCTGCGTCGTGAAGAACGGAATGCCCGTCTTGTCGACGAATTCGAGCAGCATCTTGCAGGTGGTCTTGCGGTTGCCGCCCGCGCCGATCATCAAGAGCGGATGGCGCGCGGCCTGGATCGCGTCGACCGCATGCGCGACCGCCTTCTCCTCGGCCACCGGCCGCCGGCTGTAGCTGCGCGGGATCGGCTTGCCGTCGCCCTCCTCGTGCGCGATGTCTTCGGGCAGTTCGAGGTGCGCGGCGCCCGGGCGCTCCTCCTCCGCACGGCGGAACGCCTCGCGCACGGCCGACGGGATGTTGCCGATCGACACGATCTGCCGCGTGAACTTCGTGAGCGGCTGCATCATGTCGACCACGTCGACGATCTGGAAGTGGCCCTGCTTGCTGGACTTGATCGGCTTCTGCCCGGTGATCATCAGCATCGGCATCCCGCCGAGCTGCGCATACGCGGCGGCCGTCACGAAGTTCGTCGCGCCCGGCCCGAGCGTCGCGAGACACACGCCGGTGCGGCCCGTGAGACGGCCGTAGGTGGCGGCCATGAACCCGGCCGCCTGCTCGTGCCGGGTCAGCACGAGCTTGATCTTCGATCGCCGCAGCGATTCGAGCAGATCGAGGTTTTCTTCTCCTGGAATGCCGAACACGTACTCGACGCCTTCGGCTTCCAGCGCCTTCACGAACAGATCCGATGCTTTCATGGGGACTCTCGGTTATGCCGCCTGCCCGGCCTACGGACACGCGGCGTTCATGACGCGCACCGGCCTACGGCACGCGGACGCCTTACCTACTGGACACTGACCACGGCACTGCCCGCCGCGCACGACGCGATGCGTGATGCGCGGCGACGCCCCCGAACACCGGAGGACGGACGGACCCGCCCGCACGCGGCAAGCACGCGCAGGCGGCAAAGACGTTTTTGATTGTAGACGGATTCGCGCAACTCCGGCTTCGACCGGATGGCCGGCTCCGGCAGCGGAAAGATCGGCCTGACGGCCAGTCGACACCCGGTGACGCGACCGGCGGGCTGTCATGGCAACGATGTTCCATTCAACAGACATGTGAACCATGGTTGACACATTGCAATGCACGCCCTACAGTCCTCCTGCATTCAGCATCCGGACCATCGACGTCTTCGACGCCTGGTTTGCCGGCCTGCCCGATCGCCTCGCCAAACGCCGCATCCAGGCGCGCATCGACCGCCTGCCGATGGGCAATCCGGGCGACTGGAAATCCGCCGGCTCCCCCGTCGTCGAAATGCGTATCGACCACGGCCCGGGCTATCGCGTCTATTACGTGAGGCGCGGAACGATATGGGTCATCCTGCTGTGCGGCGGCGATCAATCGACGCAACAGGCCGACATCCGCGCCGCGCACGCAATGCTCGCGCACCTCGACATGGAGTGATCGATGGACAAGATCAAGACGCGGCCGTGGGATTCGGCCGAACACCTGAAAACCGAAGACGACATGGCCGACTACTTCGACGCATGCCTGCAGGAGGCCGGCGACGATCCGGCCTTCATCGCGCATGCGCTCGGCGTGATCGCCCGTGCACGCGGCATGTCGCAGGTCGCACGCGATGCGGGCCTGTCGCGCGAAGGGCTGTACAAGGCGCTGTCGCACGACGGCAATCCGAGCTTCGGCACGATCCTGAAAGTCATCAAGGCGCTCGGCCTGCAATTGCACGGCGCCAAGGCTGCCGCGTGATCCGGCGGCGCACGGCGTCGCGCCACGTGCGCAACGTCCGTGCCCGTGTCAGTGCAGCCACCCGGCCGCCCAGCGCGGCACCAGCGACACGAGATACAAGCCGAGCCCGATCAGGCCGCCGACCAGCGTGCCGTTGATGCGGATGTACTGCAGATCCTTGCCGATGTTCAGCTCGATCTGTCGCGACATCTCGCGCGCGTCCCAGTTGCGCACCGTGTCGCGAATGTGACGCATCAGGAAATCGGCAAAATCGGGCGCCATCTCGTGCACGGCCCGCTCCACATGCTCGTTGAGCGACGCGCGCAGCGCCGGGCTCTCGACGAGCCGCGCGCCGAGCCAGCCGCCGAGCGTCGCGGCCTGCCGGTGCAGCGCCGAATCGGGGCGCGCGAGATCGGCCTTCAGCCACGCACGCAACTGGTCCCACAAGTCGCGCACGTACTCGTTGAACGCGTCGCCGTCGCGAATATAGCGCTTGATCTCGTCGCCCTTCGCGAGGAACGCGGGGTCGTGCTTCAGCCGCTCGGTCAGCCGCACGACCGTCCGGTCGAAGCGTTGCCGCAGCTCGTGCTCGGGGTCGGCCGCGACGCCTTCGAGCACGCGGCTCACCGCGCTGGCGAGCATCCGCGCGCCGTTCTCGCCGAACCACTGCGTCGGCATGATCTTCTCGACCTTCGGGTATTGCGTCTTCAGCCATTCGACGATGAAGCCCGCGATCACCTCGCGGTTCTCTTCCTTGTCGAGCACGTCGACCACCTGTTCGATCGCGTCGTCGAGCAGCGCCTGGTGGCGGCCGTCCTTCGTCAGCGTATCGAGGATCGCGCCGGCCGATTGCGACAGGTCGACCCGGTCGATCACCGCGCGGAACGCATCGTGGACGAACGACTGGATCCGCGCGTCGTCGGTCATGTCGAGCGCGAAGCTCATCAGCTTCGTCACGTAGCCGCCGAGCGCGTCGGTGTTCGCCGGCTCGCCGAGCCATGCGCCGAGCTTCTGCGCGGGATCGTGCTGGCGGATCTGCGCGGCGAGCGCGTCGGGGCCGAGGAATTTCTCGCGCACGAACACCGCGAGGTTGTCGGCGATCTTGTCCTTGTTCTTCGGGATGATCTCGGTGTGGCGCGACACGAACGGGATCGGCACGCGGCGGAACAGCGCGACGACCGCGAACCAGTCGGCGAGCGCGCCGACCATCGCGGCTTCCGCGACGGCCTTGAAACCGTCGACCCACGGGCCGCGCGGCAGCACGATGGTGGTGACGAACACCGCGACGGCCGCGAGCAGCAGCCACAGCGCACGGCGCTTGCTTCGTTTCAGTTCGAGGGCTTTGTCTGGCGTCATGGAGGACGAGCGGATCGGCGATGCCGCTAATATCCCCGATTTCGCCGCAGCCGACAAACCCGCGGCCCGCGCGAGCACGCACCGCGCGCACCGCTGCTACATGAACGTCTTCAGGTTGACGGCCGGATCGGCCAGCTTCACCGGATCGGGCACCGCCCCTGCCGCGATCAGCCGGCGCGACGCGCCGATGTCGCGTCCGAGGTTCGCCGCGGCCACTGCGACGATCCTGCCGTCGTCGCCGAGCGCGAACACCGTGAACGGCCCGCTCGCCGGCTCGCCGCGCACGACGATCGTGCGCTCGCTGCCGAACAGCCCGAGCATCTGCAGGTTGCAGTCGTACTGATCCGACCACAGCCACGGCAGCTCGGCATAGGTCTCGTCGGCACCGAGCAGGTTCGCGGCCGCGACGGCCGGCTGGTTTTCGGCCACCTGCCACGATTCGATCCGCACATGCCGCCCGAGCAGCGGGTTGAAGTGCATCGTCACCTCGCCCGCCGCGAAGATCGCGGCATCGGCCGTGCGGCAGCCCGCGTCGACGCGTATCCCGTTGTCGACGTCGAGCCCGGCCGCCTGCGCCAGCTCGACATTCGGCACCACGCCGATGCCGACCACGACGACGTCGGCCGGCACGCCGCCCTGATCGGTCTCGACGACCGCGCCGCCGCCCGGCGCGCGCCGGATCGCGCGCGGCAGCGTCGCCATCCGGAACAGCACGCCGCGCGCATCGTGCAATTGCCGCGCATATGCGCCGACGACTTCCGGCAGCGCGCGCTGCAGCAACCGCGGCGCCGGATCGATCACCGTCACGTCGCAGCCGAGCTGGCGCGCGGCCGCCGCGACCTCGAGGCCGATGAAGCCGCCGCCGAGCACCGCCACGCGGCGCCCGGGCGCCAGTTGCGCCCGCAACGCACGCGCATCGTCGACCGTGCGCACGTAATGCACCGCGACACCGTCGTCGATCGCCCCGCCGAACGTGCGCACACGCGAACCCGTCGCGAGCACGAGCTTGCCGTACGGCAACGTCGCCCCGTCGTCGAGCCGCACGCGCTGCACATCGCGCTCGATCGCGTCGACGCGGGTGCCGAGCCGCAACGCGATCCGCTGCGTGTCGTACCACGCGGCATCACGGATGAACGCGCGCTGTTCGCCGCCGTCCGTCAGCAGCGCATCCTTCGACAGCGCCGGCCGGTCATACGGCAGCTCGCGCTCCGCGCCGATCATCACGATGCGCGCCGCCGCATCGCGTGCGCGCAGCGCTTCGGCCGTACGCCGCGCCGCGTGGCCGGCGCCGACGATCACGAACGGATCAGCCGACATTGACTTCCACCTGCCCGTCGACGATCCGGATCGGATAGGTCTGCACCGGCTCGGTGATCGGCGCGCATTTCGGCGCGCCGGTGCGAATGTCGATCAGCCCCTGATGCAGCGGGCACTCGACGCAGCCATCCTCCACATAGCCTTCGGACAGCCGCGCATGGCCGTGCGTGCAGAGGTCATGCATCGCGAACAGTTCGTCGCCGATCCGGAACACCGCGATCGGCTTCTGGCCGGCGACGCGCGCCGCCGGTTCGGCTTCGGAGAATTCGTCGAAAGCGCCCAGCGGATGCCATTGGGCGAGCGTTGCTTCAGTCATGTCGATTCCTTGCTTCGTCAGATCGATCAGAGCGGTCAGATCGGCGTCGCGAGCAGCGTCTGCACGCGCGACGTGTCGTAGATCACGCGCTTGGTCTTGTAGCGCAGGCCGTCGGGCGTGCGCACGACCGTGTCGTAGTACTTGCCGGCCTGATACACGTTCGATTCGCCGTTGCTGCGCGTCTGCACGACCACGTAGTTGCTCTCGGTATCGATTTCGCCGTCGCGCTCGGCGACGATCGTCAGGCCCGACGTCATGTGCCGGTACGTGTGCTCCTCGTAGATGTTCGCGTGCCGCAGCGACACCACGCGGTCGCGCAGCATCCGCTGGTTCGTGCAGTGGACGATCCCGACCGGCAGCCCGAGATCGGCGTTCTCCTTCGGCACGATTTCGTACGTGCAGTCCTCGGTGAACATGTCCGGCCAGTGTTCGAGCCGATCGTTGTCGAGGTGCCCGATGTAGCGGTTCTGGAGCATGTAAATCTCGAACCACGTCTTCATGTCTTCCGTCATTTTCCTGCTCCCGCGTCAATAGCCCATCAGCTTCTGGTAGCCGACCCAGAACTTGCGGATCAGGCTCTCGGTGATCACCGTGTCCTGCTGGTCCGGATTGCCGCGCGACATCTCGATCACCGACGTCGCATCGGCGTCGCGCACCGTGCCGCGCTGCACGAGCTCGGTCGCTTCGGTATCTTCCATCGAGATGTAGCCGGCCGGCCCGACGAGGTTCGCCTGCTTGATGCGCAGCGCGCGCAGCTCGGGCGTGTCGTCCGCATAGCCGAAGAAGTGGAAGATCAGCTCGAAGTTGTCGGGCCCTTTCGGCAGGATCTGCCGCGCGACCAGCGTGTTGTGGATCTGCTGGATCACGAGCTGCGGGAAGATCGGCTGGATATGGTTGGTGCAATCCTCGTCGTATTCCGATACGAGATCGAGGATCGATTCGTCTTCCAGATGGAAGCCCTCGTCGAACGAACGGATGTTCTGCTGCTTGTATGCGGCCGACGTGTCGTCATTCGTCTTCGTCACCGTGATGATGCTGTGCAGCCCGTGATTCGCATCCGGAATCGAGCGCGCCTTCATGCCGACGCGGAAGATGTTGAAGGTCGTATGGAACAGGTGCAGCATGCTCGCGTGATACGGGTCCTTCACGTTCTCCATGTACAGCTTCCAGTTCGACTTCGAATACTGGCGCGTGCAGCCGAGATACTCGATCGGCTTGTGGAAGATCCGGTCGATCCACGGACGCATCTGCTCGCCCAGATACTCGGGCAGCGGCGCGACCGCGTCGCTGAAGGTCGCGAACACGAGCCCGCGATAGCTGTCGACGCGCAGCTTGCGCAGCCCGTGCTGCTTCGGATCGAAATCGGCCGGCATCCCGGTCATCCCCTTCTGGCCGCGCCGGAACGGCACGCCGAGCAGGTTGCCCTGGTTGTCGAAGCTCCACTGGTGATAGACGCACGTGTGCGAACTCGCGTTGCCGCGCGACTTGCGGCACACCTGCGCGCCGCGGTGCGCGCAGCGGTTCACCCACGCGGACAGCGTGCCGTCCTCGGCGCGCGTGACGACCACCGGCGTGTCGCCGACGAACGTGCTCTTGAAATCGCCGACGTTCGGGATCTCCGCTTCGAGCGCGACGAAGTTCCACGTCGGCCCGCGGAAGATGCGTTCCTGCTCGCGATCGTAGACCGCCCGCGAGCTGAACACCTTGTACGGCACGCGCGAGCCGTCGTCGTGCGGAAAGGTCACGTCGGATGCGTCGCCGCGCTCCGCGAAAACGACGGGCGATTCTGTCTGCTCCATGTCGGACTCCTTGTCGATCCGTTGCGTTGAATGCATGGAGCCGATTTTTGAAAAGCTAATATTCAGCGTCTATCCGGAAAGTGCGATTGCGGCGGTGCAATATCCACTTTCGGCGGATTTCTGCGCTAGCATGACGGCACACGCGACCCGTCGCACGATCGCGACCCATTCGTCGGATCGAAGCGCGCGTCGCCCTACCAAGGCTGAGGCCCATGTCCCCAACGTCGTTCGAGCCGCTCGCGCTACGCGCGCACCGGCTGTTCGAATCCCGCGATCTCGACGAGACGCGCGAGCGGATCTCGCGCGTGATGCAGCCGCACGCGCTGCTGCCGAGCGGCCGCGTGCAGGGCGCGTCGCACATGGATTTCGTCAAGCTGGGCGGGCTCGGGATCGGCACGATCGCGTTCGGCGACGCGATGCGCGTGCAGGTCGATGCCGTCGACGGCTACTACCTGCTGATGTTCTGCCTGTCCGGCCAGGCCGAAGTGCGCGCGATGGGGCGGCGGCTCGGCGTCGACGGCCAGACCGGCGTGCTGTGCGCGCCCGGCGAGCGCTTCGACGCGGTGCTGTCGGCCGATTGCGAGCAGTTCGTGCTGCGCATCGACGCGGCGACCGTCGGCTCGCTGACCGGCGACCCGCGCGCGACGCTCGACCCGGTGCTGCACGTCAGCGACGCCGCGCTCGCCGCGTGGCGTCAGCAACTGATGCTCGTCGCGCGGTCGCCCGAGCTGCTCGAACGCGCGAACGCGAACCCGCGGGTCGCGTCGCAGCTCGAGCATCTGCTGATCGACCTGCTGATCGAAGGCCATCCGCCGTCCATGCCGCAGGCGTCGCATCGCGACCCGGCGCCGGGCTTCGTGCGGCGCGCGCAGGAGTTCGTCGATGCGCACTACGCGCAGCCGCTGCAGCTCGCCGATATCGTCCAGGCCGCCAACGTGCCCGAACGGACGCTGCGCGACGCGTTCCTGCAATTCCGCGGGATGAGCCCGATGCAATATCTGCGCGCGACGCGGCTCGACCATGCGAGGGAGTTGCTGCGTGGGTCGACATCCGAGCGACGGATCGCCGATATCGCGCTCGATTGCGGGTTTACCCACCTGGGCCGGTTCGCGATCGCGTATCGGGAGAAGTTCGGCGAATCGCCGTCGGAAACGCTCGACGCCAGGCGCTGAAGCAGCCGTCCGCACACGCACTGCCGCACGGCCGTAGGCTGCATTTCGCGCGCCGTCCTGCCGATCGCCGTTCCCACCCTTCGCGCCTTCCGCGCGTGAGCGAGGTCGCCCCAATCGACGGCCGGTCGCACTCGCGCGACGACCTCGCGTCGCGATCTACGCCGGCGGCCCGCGCCGCGGCACGGCGTTGCTCGCCGCATCCGCGGATGGCCGGCGCGCAGGGTCGAGCCGTGCCGCCGCGCACGCCAGCGCCCCTTCGATCCGTTCGAGCATCGCGCGCGTGGCCTCGCTGCGCGGGCTCGCGCGCAGCAACAGCCCCAGCCACTTCAGCCGCCGCGCGAGCATCGGCACGACCAGCGTCCGGACGATCAGCCGCTGATCCCGGTCCAACGGATCGAAACGCACGCATGCGTCGACGAGCGCATCGAGCGTGAGTACCACGTGAGCAGAACGCGTCGCGCCATTCAAGGGCCGATACTCCCGTCGCAGCAGGCTGCGAACCGTTATCCCGATCAAAACGCCTTCCAGTCGACGGCGCCGCCCGCGACAGGGGCGCTCAGCCCCGCCGCCAGCGGTTTTGTCGGCGCGACGGCGAGCGCGGATGCAGGCGCCGACGACGCCATGACCGGCGCATCGTCGCCATTCGGCGCGAGCTTGAACGCCGCCATCGCCGCCTGCAGGCGGCCGGCCTGCTCCTCGAGCGAATGCGCCGCCGCGGCCGCCTGCTCGACGAGCGCCGCGTTCTGCTGCGTCACCTGGTCCATCTGCTCGATCGCCAGATTGACCTGCCCGATCCCCTGGCTCTGCTCCCGCGACGCGGCCGCGATTTCGGCGACGATATCGGACACCTGCTTGATCGCGAGCTTCACCTGCTCCATCGTCACGCCGACGCCCGTGGCCTGCCGCGCGCTGTCGCGGATCATCGACACCGACGCGCCGATCAGTTCCTTGATCTCCTTCGCAGCCGCCGCCGAGCGCTGCGCGAGGCTGCGCACCTCGCTCGCGACCACCGCGAAGCCGCGCCCCTGCTCGCCGGCGCGCGCGGCCTCCACCGCGGCGTTGAGCGCGAGGATGTTGGTCTGGAACGCGATGCTCTCGATGACGCCCGTGATGTCGGCAACCTGGCTGGAACTGCTGCTGATCTGCCCGATCGTCGCGACCATGCTCTGCACGGCATCGTTGCCGGCATCGGCCATGCCGGTCGCGCGCGTCGCCAGCGTATTGGCCTGCTGCGCGTTGTCGGCGTTCTGCTTCACGGTCTCGGTCAGTTGCGTCATGCTCGACGCGGTTTCCTCGAGCGACGCGGCCTGCTCTTCCGTGCGGGCCGACAGATCGGCATTGCCGCTCGCGATCTGGCGCGACGCAACCCCCACCGCTTCCGCGCTGCGCTTGATGCCGCGCACCGTCGCACCGAGTTGCCGATCCATCGTCGCCAACGCACCGAGCAACCGGCCGAATTCGTCGTGCGAGTCGACGTCGATCCGGTTGTCCAGCGACCCGCCGGCGATTTCGTCGGCCACGCGCACGGCCTTGCCGAGCGGCGTCGAGATGTGCCGCATCAGGTGCGCGGATACCCACGCCGCGACCAGCACGCCGATGCCGATCAGGCCGATCGCGATCCACAGGATCATGACGAAGGTCGACGCGCTGTCGTCGACGAACGACTTCGCCTGATCGATGTTCAGTGCGATGTCGTCGTCGAGCGCCTGCTTGAGCGCGCCGGCGGCGGGCGCCAGCCGGTCGATCGCCGCGGCGGCCGCGTCGCGGTCCCCGCCGCCCACCGCCGCGAGTGCCGCGTCCACGCCGGCCCGGAACCGCGGCAGCACGTCGCGAATCCGGGCCGCGATGCGGCGCTCCTTGTCGCTCGTGATCGATTGGCCGTAATAGCGGTTCCATATCGTGTCGAGACGGCGTTGCCCGGCACGCGTCTCGTCGATCCCGCTGCGAACCCGCGCGGGATCGCGCTCGGACAACACCCCGCGCATCCGAAGCTGCGTCTCGAAGGTCGCGGCGCGAATTTCCGACAATTCGCTGATCGGCAAGGTGTTGTCCGTATAAGCATCATGGACGTTCGAATTCAGTCTCGACAGACCGAACAGGCCGAACACGCCGATGGCGGCCATGAGCGCGACACACGCGGCAAGCGCGAAAAAGATCCTGAACTTGATGCTTTTCCCCAATCGGCTCACGCTGCTCTCCTCCACTGTTCCAGGGCGATGCGGAACGGGAAACCCCGCGTCCAACCCTGTTTACGGAGAGCGACATGGCCGATTTATCGGCTGCCGGCAGGATAGAAAAAACCATGTGCGGCAATAATCGGCATGCGGCGATCGTTTTGTGTCGGCCGTCAGCCATCACGCCGACGGCACGATCATCTCCCGCGCAATCGCGCAGAACGCCGCCGTCGCGGCGCTTTCGCCGTGCAGCCGGCGGCTCATGATGATCGGCGACGTCGCGCCCGGCTCCGGCAGCCGCCGGTAGACCACGCCCTTCACGCGTACGCCCTCCACGCTCTCGGGCACCAGCGACACGCCGACCTGCGCGGCGACGAGCCCGAGCGCGGTCTGCAGCTCGCGCACCTCGTGCACGGCCGCCGGCACGACCGCGCCGTCGCGCAGCGCGGACAACTGCTGATCGGCGAAGCTCGGCCGCGGCGTGCTCGGGTAGACGATCATCGTCTCGTCGGCGAGATCCGCGAGCGTCAGCGGCCGTGCCGGATCGGCGAGCCGATGCCCGACCGGCAGCGCCGCGATCAGCTTTTCCTCGATTAGCGCCTCGCGCACCAGTTGGTCGTCGTCGAAGCGCAGGCGGCCGAACCCCACGTCGATCCGCCCGCCCTTCAGCGCGCCGAGCTGTTCGAGCGTGAACATTTCGATCAGCGACAGCTCGACGTCCGGCTGCGCCTCGCGAAACGCGCGGATCACGTCCGGCAGCGCGCCGTACAGCGTCGACGGCACGAAGCCGATCACGATCCGCTCCGACAGTTGCGCGAGCCGCCGCGTCAGCGGCCCCAGTTCGTCGGCCTGGTCGACCAGACGCTTCGCCTGCGCATGGAACACGCGCCCGGCATCGGTCAGTTTCAGCGGCCGCGCGCCTCGTTCGAACAGCGGCAACCCGATCTCCTCCTCGATCGCCTGAAGCTGGCGGCTCAGCGGCGGCTGCGTCATGTGCAGCCGCTCCGCGGCCCGCGTGATGTTCATTTCCTCGGCGACGGCGATGAAGTAACGGAGCTGACGCAATTCCATTTCATGCCTCAAAGGTATGGAAGTAGTCGGAAAGAGTGTTGGACGACGCGGGGCGGGAATTCCTACCATGTGCACCAACAGGAGGAATCGCATGATAGCAACTGCCGCCACCATCGAACGCATCGACACGCTGCTGGTCGACGTGCCGACGATCCGGCCCCACAAATTGTCGGTCGCGACGATGAATTGCCAGACCCTCGTGCTGGTCCGCGTTCGATGCACGGACGGTATCGAAGGCGTCGGCGAGGCGACGACCATCGGCGGTCTCGCGTATGGCGAGGAGAGCCCCGAAAGCATCAAGGTCAACATCGACACCTACTTCGCGCCGCTGCTGCAAGGCATGGACGCGACGCGCCCGGGCGCCGCGATCGCGCGGGCGCGCAAGCTGTTCCAGGGCAACCGTTTCGCGAAATGCGCGATCGAGACCGCGCTGTTCGACGCGCAGGCGCGGCGCCTGGGCGTACCGCTGTCCGAGCTGTTCGGCGGCCGGCGGACCGATGCGGTCGATGTCGCGTGGACGCTCGCGAGCGGTGATACCCAACGCGACATCGCGGAAGCCGAAGCGATGCTCGACGCCCGCCGCCATCGCGCGTTCAAGCTGAAGATCGGCTCGAACGCGGTCGCCGACGACGTGGCCCACGTGGTCGCGATCAAGCGCGCGCTCGGCGAGCGCGGCGACGTGCGGGTCGACGTGAACCAGGCCTGGAGCGAAACCGATGCGATCTGGGCCGGCGCGCGGCTGGCCGACGCCGGCGTGAGCCTCGTCGAGCAGCCGATCGCCGCGACCAACCGCGCGGGGCTCAAACGCCTCACGCAGCTCGCGCAGGTGCCGATCATGGCCGACGAGGCGCTGCACGGCCCCGTCGATGCGTTCGCGCTCGCGCAGGATCGCGCGGCCGACGTGTTCGCGGTGAAGATCGCGCAGTCGGGCGGCCTGCAGGGCGCGGCGAGCGTCGCGTCGATCGCGGCGGCGGCCGGCATCGAACTGTACGGCGGCACGATGCTCGAAGGCGCGGCCGGCACGATGGCGTCCGCGCAACTGTTCAGCACGTTCGACTCGCTGAAATGGGGCACCGAACTGTTCGGCCCGCTGCTGCTCACCGAGGAGATCCTCGTCGAGCCGCTGCGCTACCAGGATTTCAAGCTGCATCTGCCGGCGACGCCCGGCCTCGGCATCACCTTCGACTGGGCCCGCATCGAACGGATGCGACGCGACGCCCGCTGATCCCCACACGACAACCGACACCGGAGACACAGATGAACAAGCAAGCCATCGACGCCCTGCTGAAGACCTTCGACGACGCCGCGGAAAAGCCCGGCAACCCGCGCGTGCGCGCGATCGTCAACCGGATCGTGAAGGACATCTGCTACACGATCGAGGACTTCGACGTGCAGCCGAGCGAATTCTGGACGGCCCTGAACTACCTGAACGAAGCCGGCCGCGAATTCGGGCTGATCGCCGCGGGCCTCGGCCTCGAACGCTTCCTCGACGTGCGGATGGACGAAGCCGAGGCCAAGGCCGGCATCCAGGGCGGCACGCCGCGCACGATCGAAGGGCCGCTGTACGTCGCCGGCGCGCCGGAATCGGTCGGCCACGCGCGTCTCGACGACGGCACCGATCCGGGCCAGACGCTGATCATGCGCGGCCGCGTGCTCGGCCAGGACGGCGCGCCGCTCGCGAACGCGCTGGTCGAGGTGTGGCACGCGAACCATCTGGGCAATTACTCGTACTTCGACGCGTCGCAGCCCGCGTTCAACCTGCGCCGCTCGATCCGCACCGATGCCGAAGGCCGCTACAGCTTCCGCAGCGTGCTGCCGGTCGGCTACAGCGTGCCGCCGGGCAGCAAGACCGAGCAATTGCTCGACCAGCTCGGCCGCCACGGCCATCGTCCGGCGCACATTCACTTCTTCGTTTCGGCGGACGGTTATCGTAAGCTGACGACGCAGATCAACATCGACGGCGATCCGCACCTGTGGGACGACTTCGCGTTCGCGACGCGCGACGGGCTGATCCCGCCGGTCAAGCAGGCGGAGGGCGCGGAAGGCAAGCCGTATGGCGTCGACGGGCAGTTCGCGCTGATCGACTTCGACTTCACGCTGCTCAAGGACAAGCAGGACGTGCCGGGCAGCGAAGTCGAGCGGGCCCGCGCGCAGGCGTGAGCGCCCTTCCCGTTCGACGAATCGACAACGCAAGGAGTGCAGGATGCTGTTTCATGTGGAAATGACCGTTCGCCTGCCGGCGGACATGGATCCGGTCAAGGCGGCCACGCTGAAGGCCGAAGAAAAGGCGATGTGCCAGCGGCTGATGAACGAAGGCACGTGGCGCCATCTGTGGCGGATCGCCGGGCAGTATGCGAACGTCAGTATTTTCGACGTCGAAAGCGTGCAGCAGTTGCATGACGTGCTGAGCCAGCTGCCGCTGTTTCCGTATATGGAGATGGAGGTGCGGGCGCTGTGCCGGCATCCGTCTTCGGTGCGGGACGACGATCGGTAAGCAACGGGGTGAATCGCGGCCGTGCCCCACGGCCGCGAAATGGCACGAGATGCCACGAGAAGCACGACCCGGGCGGCCGGCGATGTCACGCAGGCCGCCCGGGTCGTTTGCATTCTGCGTCCGGCATCTTGCGTATGGCGGCGGCTGTCCGTGCCGCCCCGCGTCGGGGTGTGCAGTAACCGTCAGGCGGTCACGTGTGCGGCGAACCCCACCTTCCCCGGCGCGATGTCCTCCTTCAACGTCAGCGCCGGAATCTCGTAATCGCCCGCGTTCTGTCGGCGAAACGGAATCGGCGGCGTGGTCCACAGAGCGTCGAGACGCTGGCCGAGCGCCGTACAGGTTTTGTCGAAGCGCGCGGCGTTCATCTTGCCCGTCTGATAGATCACGAACGGCGGCAGCACGTCGAATCCCGGGTAATACAGCACGCCGTGCTGGATCGGAAACAGCAAGTCGTCGATCGGCCCGTTGATGCCGCGCGGGCTGTAGTGCGACTCCCACCCGCCCGTCGTGACGACGATCATCGCGCGTTTGCCGGCCAGCGAACCTTCGCCGTAGCGATCGCCCCAGTGCGTATCGGAATGCTCGCCGACGCCGTACGCAAAACCGTACGCGTACACGCGCTCGAACCAGCCCTTCATGATCGCCGGCATCGAGAACCACCACAGCGGAAACTGCAGGATCACCGCGTCGGCCCACTTCAGCTTGTCCTGCTCGCGCGCGATGTCGTCGCTTTGCGTACCCGCCGCGAACGCGCGCCGCGAATCGAGCGACGGATCGAACCGCGCGTCGGGCGCGCGATCGGTCACGTCGTTCGCGTCCAGCACCGCCTTCCAGTTCATCGCATACAGGTCGCTCACCTGCACCGCGTGGCCGGCCGCTTCGAGATGCGCGACGGCGAAATCGCGCAGCGCGCCGTTCAGCGAACGCGGTTCGGGATGGGCATACACGATCAGCACATTCATCTTCGTCACTCCGTGGATTGAATGACTGCAGGATGCGGCCTCCGACGGTATATTTGAAATGAATTCCTGATATTCCAGATATAGCCATGAATAATCTCAGAAGGCTCGATCTGAACCTGCTCGTCACGCTGGACGTGCTGCTCGCCGAGCACAACGTCACGCGCGCGGCCGAGAAGCTGAACATGTCGCAGCCGTCGGTCAGCGTGCAGCTGCAGAAACTGCGCGACGTGTTCGGCGATCCGCTGCTGCTGCCCGGGCCGCGCGGAATGCGGCCGACCGCACGCGCGGAAGCGCTGCGCGAGCCGTTGCGCGATGCGCTCGAAGCGGTCGAGCGCGCGGTGATTCCGGCCACGCCGTTCGATCCCGCGACCGCAACGAACACGTGGCGCGTGGCCGCGACCGACTACGGCGAATCGACGATCGTGCTGCCCGCGCTGCACACGCTGCGTTCGGCCGCGCCCGGCACGCGGCTGGCCGTCGTCGAATTGGTGCCGCCACGCATCGAGCAGGATGCCGAACGAAACGGCATCGACCTGGCCTTTCATACGACCGAAGGGTCGCCACCGGGCATGCGGCGCCTGCCGCTGTTCGTCGAGCGCTACGTGCTGATCGGCCGCGCCGGCCACCCGAAGCTGAAGCGGCGCCCCACGCTCGCGCAGTTCGGCACGCTCGAGCACGTGATCGTGTCGCCCGACGGCGGCGGCTTCTTCGGCGTGACGGACGAAGCGCTCGCGAAGGTCGGGGCCACGCGGCGCGTCGTGCTGTCGGTGCCGCACTTCCTGTTCGTGATGTCGGCCGTCGCGAGCACCGATCTCGTCGCGATGCTGCCCGAGCGGCTGGTGCGCGACGTGCCGGCGCTGCGCGTGGTGGACGCACCGGTCGAGGTGCCCGGCTATGAAATGTCGATGCTGTGGCACGAGCGCGTGCATCGCGATCCGGCGCATCGGTGGCTGCGGGAGACGATCGCGGCGGCGGTGTAGATCGTCCGTCTGATCGACGCGATCGCCCGCATCGATCGCCGATGCACGAAATCCTGCATTCGGGGCTTGAAACCGCGTCGAACACTGTATATATTTACAGTGCTTTTGCACCATTTGACCCGAATTCCGTCATCCACAGACGAACGGACTTTTGTGAGGCGACCATGTTCCAGGCTTCCGCATTCGATCCCGAGCAACCCGGCTTCAATCCCGTCCACTTCGAGCGCGCCGCGCAGCGGGCGGTCGTCGATCTGCAGCGTGTCGTCGGCGGCCCCGCGCAGCGGGCGCTGGGCCTGCGCCGCCGCACCCATCCGGCGGCCGTGCGCACGATGAGCTGGCAGGCGCTGCTGAACGTCGAGGAGCTGGCGTTTTCGAATGCCGGGTTCCTGAACCGCAACGATCCGACCGTCGTCGACGCGTTCATCCGGCTGCGCGACAGCCGGCTGGTCGCCGCGGACGTCGAGGAACCGGTCGACTGGCACCGCGACGACGACGATCTGCCGGCCGTCTACCTGATCGTCAAGGCGATGCTCGAAGCGGAAGCGGAAGAGCGGGCCGAAGCGGCCTGAGTCGCGCCGGTCGGTCGCGGGCACGGTCTGCGGGTGCGCGCCGCCACGTTGCGTGGTGGCGCCATCGGCGCCGCGGTTCGTCATGGTTGCCGCGCCCGCGAATGGGCGCATCAGTCCGCCAACCGTCGCGCACACTGATCATCGCCACGCGACGATCATCCGAATCGGCCACCGCAACGGCCGCCCGTTACAACCGCGCCGCCAGCCGCGCACCCTGATCGATCGCACGCTTCGCATCGAGTTCGGCGGCCAGCTCCGCGCCGCCGATCAGGTGCACCGAGCGCCCGGCCGCCTGCAGCGGCGCCAGCAACGCGCGCTGCGGCTCCTGCCCCGTGCAGAGCACGATCGTATCGGCTTCGATCAGTTCGTGATCGGTGCGCTGCTCGCCGTACGACACATGCAGCCCGCGCGCGTCGATCCGTTCGTAGTTCACGCCGCCGATCATCTTCACCTGTTTCATCTTCAGCGTCGCGCGGTGAATCCAGCCGGTCGTCTTGCCGAGCCCCTTGCCGAGCGGCGCGGCCTTGCGCTGCAGCAACGTCACTTCCCGCGCGGGCGCCGACACCTGCGCCCGCGTCACGCCGCCGCGCGTCGCGGCCGGGTCGGTCACGCCCCACTCGGCCTTCCATTCGTCCAGATCGAGCGCCGGCGACTCGCCGTCCTGCACCAGATATTCGGCGACATCGAAGCCGATCCCGCCCGCGCCCACCACCGCGACCCGCCGGCCGACCGGCTGCTTGCCCGCGAGCACGTCGATATAGCTGAGCACGTTCGGCCCGTCCTGCCCCGGAATCTTCGGGTCGCGCGGCGCGACGCCGGTCGCGAGCACGATCTCGTCGTAGCCGCCCGCGATCAGGTCGCTCGCGTCGACGCGGCGGTTCAGGTGCAGCTTCACGCCGGTCAGCTCGACTTGCCGACCGAAGTAATTCAGCGCTTCGTGAAACTCTTCCTTGCCCGGAATCCGCTTCGCCATGTTGAACTGGCCGCCGATCTCGGCCGCGCCGTCGAACAGGTCGACCTGATGGCCGCGCTGCGCGAGCACCGTCGAGCACGCGAGCCCGGCCGGCCCCGCGCCGACCACCGCGATACGCTTCGGCTGCGACGCAGGCGTGTATTTCAGCTCGGTCTCGTGGCATGCACGCGGATTCAGCAGGCACGACGCAATCTTGTTCTTGAACGCATGATCGAGGCACGCCTGGTTGCAGCCGATGCAGGTATTGATCTCGTCGGCCCGGCCCTGCGCGGCCTTGACGACGAACTCGGCATCCGCGAGCAGCGGCCGCGCCATCGACACCATGTCCGCGCAGCCGTCCGCGAGAATCTGCTCGGCCACTTCGGGCCGGTTGATCCGGTTGGTCGTCACGAGCGGGATGCCCACTTCGCCCTTCATCTTCTTCGTCACCCACGCGAACGCGCCGCGCGGGACCGACGTCGCGATCGTCGGCACGCGCGCCTCGTGCCAGCCGATCCCGGTGTTGATGATCGTCGCGCCCGCGCGCTCGACCGCCTTCGCGAGCTGCACGGTTTCGCGCCAGTCGCTGCCGTCCGGAATCAGGTCGAGCATCGACAGCCGGTAGATCAGGATGAAATCGCGGCCGACCGCTTCGCGCGTGCGCTCGACGATCTCGATCGGCAGGCGGATGCGGTTCTCGTACGCACCGCCCCACTGGTCGCTGCGCTTGTTCGTATGCATCGAGATGAACTGGTTGATCAGGTAGCCCTCGGAGCCCATGATCTCGACGCCGTCGTAACCGGCTTCGCGGGCCAGCTTCGCGCAGCGCACGAACGCGCGGATCTGCCGCTCGACGCCGCGCGCGCTCAGTTCGTGCGGCGCGAACGGCGAGATCGGCGACTTGATCTTCGACGGCGCGACCGCGAACGGGTGATAACCGTAGCGGCCCGTATGCAGGATCTGCAGCGCGATCTTGCCGTCCTCCGCGTGCACGGCGCCGGTGATCTCGCGATGCCGGCGCGCGGCGGCCGACGTCATCAGCGTGCCGCCGAACGGCTTGGTCCAGCCGGCCACGTTCGGCGCGAAGCCGCCCGTCACGATCAGGCCGACCCCGCCGCGCGCGCGTTCGGCGAAATATTCGGCGAGGCGCGGCAGCGTCTTGCGGCTGTCCTCGAGGCCGGTATGCATCGAGCCCATCAGCACGCGATTCTTCAGCGTCGTGAAGCCGAGATCGAGCGGGGCGAGCAGGTGCGGAAAGGGTGTCGTCATGATGAGTCGGCCAATAAGCGATGGCTGCCATCGTAGGCGCGCGCTGCCTTGAACGTGAGGGGGCAAACAGCCATAATGCTTGTCATTTCCGGCCAAATCGACATGACTTCCCCGTCTCGCAAGGATCGCCTCGGGCTACGCCGGCCGACGATTCCGGTCGCCTATACGCGCCTGCTGCTGCAGGCGCTGGCCGCGCGCGGCGTCGACCTGGCCGCCGTGCGCGCCGGCACGGGCCTGCGCGACGCGGTGCTGGCCGAACCGGACGCGCGCGTCGCGCCGTCGCAATGGGGGCGGCTCGTGCTCAACGCGATCGAAATCGGCGGCGATCCGGGCATCGGGCTCGCGTTCGGGCTGCTGCTGAAGCCGACCGTGCACGGCTTTCTCGGCTATGCGACGTTGACCGCGCGGGACATCCGTGAAGCGCTGTCGGTCACGCAGCGCTACTTCCGGATGCGCAATCGCCAGTACCGGCTGACCTATGCGGAAGACGAACGCGGCGCGACGCTCGAGTTGCACGGCGTGCAGGCGAATCCCGTCCTCCAGCATCACGTGATGTTCGAATTCGTGCTGACCGGGCTCGCACAGAACATCTCCCAATGGTCGGGCCGCGCGTCGCCGCCGATCACGCTGCAATTCGCATGGCCGGAACCCGCGTATTTCGCGCGCTATCGCGACCAGTTGCCGCCGGTGGCATTCGGCTGCGCGGCCAACGCGCTGTGGATCGCGCGCGATGCGCTCGACTGGCCGCTACCGCTCGCCGACGAGGTCGCGCACCGGCAGGCGCTCGTGCAGGTCGAGCGCGAATATGCGCAGGTGCGGCAGGAGGAAGGCGATCTGGTCGAGCGCGTGCGCGCGGAGCTGGCGCGCGCCGCCGGCGATTATCCGGGGCCGGACACGCTCGCCGATGCGCTGCTCGTGTCGACGCGCACGCTGCGGCGCCGGCTGGAGGAAGCCGGATCGAGCTATCGGCAATTGCTCGATGAAGTGCGGTTTCGCGACGCGAAGCAGTTGCTCGCCGCGTCGGATCTCGATCTGAAAACGATCGCCGAGCGGCTGCAATTCACCGACCCGGCGAACTTCACGCGCGCGTTCCGGCGCTGGGCCGGGCAGACGCCGAGCGCGTTTCGGGAAGCGGCTGCGAGGTGATCGCGTCAGCGGCGACCCGGGCACCGGCGCGAATAACGCCGAACCGCCGGCGGGAGGAGGCGGGTGCGGCCGCGCGCGGATCGCAGTGCCACGCGCCAGCCAACCCGTCGTCCGACAATGCCGGACGGTGGGCCGAAAGCTGTGGCGTATGATGGGCGCCACATCAAAACGACGTCGCGCGGACCCGCGCCCTCTCCGACCCATGCCCAATCGCACCACCCTGATCGAGGCCACGATCGACCGTGTCGATACCAACCTCATCCGAGTCAAGGCCGATGTCAGGAAGCACCCGCCATACCGTTTGACGATGCAGAACATCTGCTACTTCGTCACGGCCAACGACGTCGACGAAGAAGCATTCAAGCAGATCGAGAAACTGAGGCCCGGCATGTCGGTGCGTGCCTGCACGTTCGAGCATCGCGGCCGTCGCCGAATCGCGTGGATCAGGAGCGGCAGCCTTGCCATCGCGCCGTACGACGTGCGCGCGCAAAAGCGACGGAACCTGTCGCTGCTCGCCTGGGCGTCGTGCCTGGTCGTGCTGAGTCTGGGTACCGCTGCCGCGGCACTCCATTCGGGCTGGGCGTTCACCTCGGCACTGGCCACCGTCGTGGCCATCGTCGGTCTGGTGGGCAACCTGGTCGCCATCGGCGGCTTGTCCGACCTGATCTTCCAGCCGCAGCGACGCGAAGCCCAGGATTGCTGGCTAGGCGAACCGTCCGGTTTCAGCGCGGAGCGGAGTAGCCCATGACGAACCACGACATGCATATCGTATCCGGCCGCGTGACGGCAATCAGTCAGCAATCGATCGAGACGAAGGTCTGGAGCAACAACCTGGGCACGACGACGCAAAGTATCGAGGAAATCACGCTCAAACTCGATTCGCTCGCGTCCCCCCTCGTGTTCAGGACCAACGGGACGACGCGCCTGTTCATCGCCGATGGCGATCGATTGAATGTCGCCTATGCCGGCGACCAGGATCGCCAGTTCATCTACGGCATTCGCAACATGACCGACGGTTCGGCTTATCTGCTGCGCCCCGCCAAAGTCGCCGGCGCCCGAACCGACCTTTTCGTCATGCTCATTTGCGTGATCGGCGCGGCCGTCGTCAGCGGAATCGTATCCGCGGTGACGCTCAGCATGGAATCGACGTTCGACGTGTTTGCGCTGATCAGCGCGAGCGTAATCGGCTTGTGCGTGCTGAGTGCGATCCTGCGCATCCTGTTCGGCGTGATCGTATGGCCCGAAATCAGAAGACTGGCGCAGCCGGGCGGCAAACGTGAAATGAACGCGGCAGCTCAAGCGCTGTCGCTCACGCAGGAAGAAACCCGACACGTGCGCTTCATCTGACCGGGACAGGTGCGGCTACCGCGCGGCGAACGACGCTGCTCGCTCCGGATCGCATCGCCGCGGCCACCACCTGACTCGCCGTCAGTTCGCGCCGCTCGTTCAGGTCGAACCGAATCGGCCCGAACGCGCATCAGTGCCCAGATAAATCCGCGCGCCGCCGTCCCCCTCGCCCGCTTCGATCCGCACATCGCCCGTTGCGGCGACGATCGCGTCGTACACATCGTCGCTCACGCACACCACCGGCACCGCGATCGCATACAGCTCGGCGGCCACGATCGCGCCGATCGAGATAATCAAATCGCGCTCCTTCAACACGATCCCGACCGGCCCCGTGCCATTGCGCACCGCTTCCGCGAGCACGCTGCTGCTCGAGCTCGAACCCTTCGCGTGCGGCATCACCATCACCTTGCCGGCGAGGCTCGCGCCGGCCTGCGGATGCCCGCGATCGACGATCCGGCCCACGCCCGAGTCGTAGCCGCCCCAGAAGCTCAGCGGCTTGTCGAGGATGAACGGGCGCGCGCACGCGCTGCCCGGCACGAGCGTGTCGCCCGTCAAGAATGTGCCCGTCGTTTCAGTCATCGAATCGCACCTTGCCTTCGTACGCGGAGCGCACGCATTCGCGCATGCTGCCGTACGCGACCGTCACGCCGATGTTCGCGGGCGCATACGACGCCCATTTCCCCGAGTTGGTCATCACCAGCCCCGACAGTTGCTTCATCACCGGCGTGATGTACGTGCAGGTATCGACGACGATCTGGATGCCGCGCGCGGCGAATTTCTCCGCGAGGCCGGCTTGCTCCAGTTCCCACAGAATGAAGCGGCTCGTGTTCACGTAGAAGTCGCACGCCGGCTTGCCGTCGAACGCGTCGAGCAACGTGTCGAGCGTGCGGAATTCGGCCAGCGAAAAATGCGGCGTGCCGAGCGCGACCGCGACGAGCGCGTCGCCGGCCGCACCGTGATTCAGCGTGCGGCGAATCTCGTCGAGATCGGCCATCGCGATATCGACCGTGTGCTGCGCGGCGCGGCCGTGCAACGCGGCGTCGAGCGTCGGCGCCTCGGGCGTCACGCCGACCGCATGGAACAGCGCGACGGCCCCGCTCGACGCGGCGGCCGCGCCGAGCGCCTTGAGTTCGTCCTCGGTGGTGTCCGCCGGCAACCCGACGATCGCCGGCACGACCGCGCCCGCGACCTTGCCGACCGCCAAACCGAGCGCGGCGAAATAGATGTCGCGCGACGGCAAGCGGCTGAAATCGGGCGCATTGAACACGATCCGCGCGGCGCGGTTCGCGTCGACATGCAGCCCCGCATACGGCGCGCGCCCGGTGATCGCGGCGGCCAGATCGAGAAAATCGCCGTAGCGGCTCGTGCGCGCGCCGAGCACCGAGTTCGCGAACACGATCGCATTCGATTCGGCCCACGCGATCTGCTCGCCCTTCGCCGGACGATTCTTCAGCTGATACGGCGCGCACGTGAAGCTCGATTCGCAGCCGAGTTGCAGATGCGCGTCCATCAGGCGCTGCGCATCGCGCTGGATCGTGCGGTCGCCGTGGTACAGCTCGGGATGGATCAGGTCGAGCGACCCGACGTTCAAGGTGGTCGGCACCGCGACCTTCGCGCCCGTGTCGACGAAATAGTCGACGAAGTCGAGGCTCGTCTGGCCGTGATACAGACAGCCGTCGATATGGGCGGACGTAATGTCGATCAGGTGCGGCGCGGACATCACCTGCGCGGTGCGCGCGACGATCCGCATCGCGCGGGCGACGCCGTCGCCGAAATCCCCGCGCAACATGGCGTCGTCGCGGTCACTCAACTGCAGCATCGGTTGCTCCTCGTGACGCGTACCGGCGGCGGCGCCGGTTCGTGAAATCAGTCAGAGGACTCTACAACTGGAAATAAAAACTGTCCAGATCGCCATCAAACCGGACATCATCAAAACCAATTCCAGCAATCGACTACTTCCAAGCCGACCAATGGCCTGAATTTCGCGCCAGTTGATCGCCACACCGCCACGCCAGCCCCGCCTACCGTTCCGCCGTCAGGCTGAACAATTCATTGCGCAACGCCTTCGCGCGCTCGCGGCCGAACTGCGTGTCGAATTCGTCCTGCGCGGCCTGCCACGCGACTTTTGCCTGCGCGAACGTACGCTCGCCGAGCTTCGTGAGGTGCAGCGCATGCGCGCGTGCATCGTGCTCGGACGCCGCCGTCGAGACGAAACCGTCGCGCTGCAACGGCTTCAGCGCACGCAGCAAGGTCGTGCGGTCCATCACGAGCATGTCGGCAAGTTCGCTCATCAGGAGGCCCGGGTGGCGCGTGAGGTTCGCCATGATCGAGAACTGGGCGGGCGTGACGCCGACCGGGGCCAGATGGCGTTCGTACAGCTGCGTGACGAAGCGCGCCGCCTGACGCAGCGCGAGACAGTTGCATGCCTGGGCAATCGAGGTGTCGTTCATGTTCGGCAATTTATATGTGCATATGCATAAAGTCAATGTACACTCCGCCGTAACAGCGGCCGGCGGCCGGCCATCGCGTCAAGGAGACCGACATGGACTACATCGACAAGCTGCGCATCTTCCGGTCGGTGGTGGAGATGCGCAGCTTCACGCGCGCCGCCGACATGCACGGCCTCGCGCGGCCGGTCGTATCGCGTGCGGTCGCGGATCTGGAGGCGCGTTTCGGCAGCCGGCTGCTGCACCGGACGACCCGCCAGGTATCGCTGACCGAAACGGCCGAACGCATCTACGAGCGTTGCGCGGCCGTGCTCGACGAACTCGACGCGCTGGAAGTGGAAGCGCAGACGCACACGCGCGAGCCCGAAGGCCTGCTGCGCCTCGTCGCGCATACGACGGCCGCGCTGAACCGGCTCGTGCCGCTGATCGCCGGCTTCAAGCGCGCGCATCCGAACGTGCGCCTCGACGTCACGCTGACCGAGCGCCCGGTCGATCTGGTCGGCGAAGGCTACGACATCGGCATCGTCGTGCCGTACATGCTGACGAGCGAATCGACCGTCGTGCGGCTGGTCGAGCGCATTCCGGTCGTGATCGTCGCGACGCCTGCGTATCTGCAGACGCATGCGCGCCCCGAGACGCCGGCCGACCTCGCCGATCACGCGTTCGTGCCGATCTCGCCGTCGCTGCGCCGCCCGGCGCTGTCGTTCCGGGTCGACGGCGACATGCTCACCGTGCCGTTCCGTTTCGACATCTCGTCGAACAGCCCCGTGTTCAACCGCGAAATGGTGATGCACGACTTCGGCATCGGCGTCGTCCCGAAGACGCTCGTCCAGGCCGAACTCGCATCGGGCGCGCTCGTGCAGTTGCTGGAAGAAGCCGATCTCGTCGACGCGTTCGTCGAAATCAAGCTCGCGTACGCGAACCGCGCGCTGCTGCCCGCGAAGGTGAAGGCGTTCATCGACTACACGGCCGCGTACTGCGACCGCGAAGGCTGGATCGTTCCGGCAGCGGCGTGACGCCGGGCGCGCGAATGCGCGTTTCCGACGCCGATTGATACAGCCACGACACCAATCTGATCCCACCGCGCCCCTCGCTTCGCGCCGCGTCGCCACCTAACATGTGCACATGCACAAGACCACGCTCACCGATGACGATTGCTTCGCGGTCCGGCAAGCCGCCCGGCGGATCTCGCAGTTCTACGAGCGCTACCTGTCGCGGGCGGGCGTCACACCGTCGCAGTACAGCATCCTCGCGCTGCTGCGCGAGCGGCCCGGCCTGACGATGGCGACGCTGTCGAACGTGCTGGTGATCGAACGCACCGCGCTGTTGCGCGCGCTCAAGCCGCTCGTCGGCGCGGCGCTGGTGACGGGGCGGATCGAGCCGCCGTGCCGCGGTCAGACCTTCGCGCTGACCGCGCACGGCGAAACGAAGGTGGCCGATGCGCACGTGCACTGGCTCGCCGCGCAGGAAGCGTTCGAGCGGTGCTTCGGGTCGGTGCAGGCGGCCCGACTGAGAGACGAATTGTTCCGCATCACGCACAACCTGCCGGAACGCTAACCCTTTCCCCGATCGACGTCGTGCCGTCGATCGTTTTAATAAGTGCATATACATAGGTGAATCGATGGATACGACCCAAGACGCTGCCTCGTCACGCGAAGCAGCCACAACCGAGCGGCCCGCCAAGCAGCAACGCCGCGTACCGTGGATGCGCATCGCGGTGGGCGCCGTCGTCGTCGTGGTCGCGGCCGCCGCGCTCGACTGGCTGTTCGTGCTGCGCTTCCAGGAAAGCACCGACGACGCGTACGTCGGTGGCGACGTGACCGTGCTCGCGCCGAAGGTCAACGGCTTCGTCGACAAGATCCTCGTGACCGACAACCAGCGCGTGAAGGCCGGCGACGTGCTCGTGCAACTCGATGCGCGCGACTACGACGCGAAGCTCGCGCAGGCCAGCGCCGAAGTCGACAGCGCGCGCTCCGCCGTGACCGAACTCGAAGCGAAGCAGCAACTGCAATACGCGGTGATCGGCCAGCACGCGGCCGACAAGAACGCGTCGTCGGCCGAGCTGACGCGCGCTGCGTCGGACCGCGTGCGCTACCGCGAATTGGTGAAGTCGGACGCCGTATCCAACCAGATCGTCGAGCGCGCGGACGCCGATTACTCGAAGGCCGGCGCGGCCGTCGAACGCAGCGACGCCGCGCTGCTCGCATCGAAGCGGCAGCTCGACGTGCTCGGCGCGCAGCTCGCCGATGCGCGGGCCCGCGTGAACACCGCGCTCGCCGCGCAGCGCGTCGCGGCGCTCAACGTCGAATACACGACGATCCGCTCGCCGGTCGACGGCTACGTCGGCAACCGCACGGGGCGCGTCGGGATGCTCGCGAACGTCGGCGTGCCGCTGCTGACGGTCGTGCCGGCCTCCGGCCTGTGGATCGACGCGAACTTCAAGGAAGACCAGCTGCGCAAGATGCGCGCGGGAGACCGCGTCGACGTCGCGCTCGATGCGTCGAGCACGCGGCTGCACGGCCGCGTCGACAGCCTGGCGCCCGCGACCGGCGCCACCTTCAGCGTGCTGCCGCCCGAGAACGCGACCGGCAACTTCACGAAGATCGTCCAGCGCGTGCCGGTGCGCGTGCATCTCGATCCGCAGCCCGGTATCGAGCAGGTGCTGCGCCCCGGCCTGTCCGCGGTCGTGACCGTGCATACCGACCACCAGCACTGAGCGGGAGCCGACGATGACCACCGCGTTTTCCGGCGACCCCGCGTCGCAACCGACCAGACAGCGCGTGTTCGCGTTCGCGCTGATGTGCGTCGGCTTCTTCATGGCGACGCTCGACATCCAGATCGTCGCGTCGTCGCTGCGCGACATCGGCGGCGGGCTGTCCGCGAGCCAGGACGAACTGTCGTGGGTGCAGACCGCGTACCTGATCGCCGAGATCATCGTGATCCCGATGTCGGGCTGGCTGTCGAAGGTGATGTCGACGCGCTGGCTGTTCGCCGCGTCGGCCGTCGGCTTCACGATCACCAGCATGCTGTGCGGGCTCGCGTGGGACATCAACTCGATGATCCTGTTTCGCGGGCTGCAGGGCGCGCTCGGCGCCGCGATGATCCCGACTGTGTTCACGACCGCGTTCGTGCTGTTCCCCGGCAGGCAGCGGCTGATCGCGTCGACGACCATCGGCGCGCTCGCATCGCTCGCGCCGGCGATCGGCCCCGTGATCGGCGGCTGGATCACCGATCAATGGTCGTGGCACTGGCTGTTCTACCTGAACCTCGTGCCGGGCATCGCGGTCGCCGCGCTGGTGCCGCGCTACGTGCATATCGACGCGCCCGATCTCAGCCTGATCAAGCGCGGCGACTATCTCGGCATCCTGCTGATGTCGGGCTTCCTCGGCTGCCTCGAATACGTGCTCGAGGAAGGCCCACGCAAGAACTGGTTCGGCGACGATGCGATCGTGATCTGCGCGTGGCTCTCCGGCATCTGCGGCTTCCTGTTCATCGTGCATGCGCTGACCGCGAAAGATCCGATCGTCGACCTGCGCGCGCTCGCCGTGCGCAACTTCGGGATCGGCAGCCTGCTGTCGTTCGTGACCGGCATCGGGATCTTCGTGACCGTGTTCCTGACGCCGCTGTTTCTCGCGCAGGTGCGTGCGTTCAGCTCGCTGCAGATCGGTATCACGCTGCTGTCGGTCGGCGCGTTCCAGTTGATCGCGCTGTGCGCGTATGCGTTTGCCGCGCGCTACGTCAGCATGCGTGCGCTGCTCGTGTTCGGGCTCATCTGCTTCGGCCTCGGCTGCTACCTGTACACGCCGATCACGCACGACTGGGGCTGGCAGGAATTGCTGCTGCCGCAGGCGCTGCGCGGCATCGGCCAGCAGTTCAGCGTGCCGCCGATCGTGACGATGGCGCTTGGTTCGCTGCCGCAGTCGCGCCTGAAATCGGCGAGCGGATTGTTCAACCTGATGCGCAACCTCGGTGGCGCGATCGGCATCGCGGTGAGCGCGACGATGCTCAACGACCGGCTGAATTTTCATTACCTGCGGCTGAACGAACACGTGAGCGCCGGCGAGCCGCAGGTCGCGTCGCTGCTCGATCGCCAGGCCGCGTACTGGGGATCGGTGGCCGGCAATACGCTGAACACCGCTCAGGCCGGGCTCGCGAACCTGCATCGGCTGATCTATCGCGAAGCGCTGACGCTCACCTATGCGGATGCGTACTACGCGCTGTCGCTGTGCTTCGTCGTCGCGCTGCTTGCCGTCGTGTTTTCCAAACCCATTACGTTGAACGCGCCGCCGCCGGACGCGCACTGAGGCCCAGGGATCATCATCATGAAGAAGCTACTCGTCGCGCTGGCCGTCAGCGCATTCGCCGCAGGGTGTGCGGTGCAGCCCGCGCAGCATCCGGCGCTGAACGAATCCGTTCAGACGCTCGCGCCCACCGCGTGGGATACCGACGTGCCGCGCGCGGACATCGATGCGGCTGCCTGGTGGGCGCAGTTCCACGACCCCGTGCTCGACCGGCTGATCGCGACCGTGCTCGACGGGAACCTCGATCTGCAAGCCGCCGCCGAACGCGTGAAGCAGGCGCAGGCGCTGACCGTGCAGAAACGCGCGGTGCTGCTGCCCGAACTCGACGCGACCGCGCATGCAGCCGACGCGCGGCAGAACACGCCGCCGCCGCTCGGTTATGTGCGGCAGGCCGGCGCGGGCCTCGCACTGAGCTGGTCGCCCGATGTGTTCGGCGGTGAACGGCTCGATTTGCTGGCCGCTCAAGCGGAGTTGGTCGGGCAAAAGCACGCGGAAGATGCGATGCGCCTCGCTCTCGCGGCCGACGCGGCATCCGCGTATGTCGATCTGCGCTGGGCGCAGCAGGAACTGAAGATCCTGCAGGACAACGCGAAGATCCGGCAGCATGCGCTCGAACTCACACGCAAGCGGCAGGCGTTCGGGCTGTCGACGGAACTCGACGTGACGCGTGCGCAGAACCAGCTCGACGCGCTCGAGGCGCGGATTCCGCCGACGCAGGCGCAGATTTCGCATCAGCTCAATCTGATCGCCGTGTATTCGGGGCGGACGCCGGAATCGGTCGATCGGCTCGTGTTGGCGCAGGCCGGGGAGATTCCCGCGCCGCCGATTGGCGCGCCTGGGACGTTGCCTTCGCAGGCGTTGTTGCGGCGGCCGGATGTGCTGACTGCCTATGCGCAGGTCGAGCGGCGTGCGGCGCAAGTGGGCGTGGCGAAGGCCGAGCGGTATCCGAAGTTTTCGTTGAACCTGACGGACGGGATTCTGGCGGCTTCCTATCTCGGGCTGCCGACGTTGACCGATAACCTGTTCAGCGCGGCACTGAGCGCGACGAGCCCGATCTTCAACGCGGGGCGGATTGCCGCCGATATCTCGCAGAGCGAAAGCCGAATGCGCGAGTCGGAACTCGGGTTACGGCAGACGATGCTGCAAGCACTGCGGGAAGTCGAGGATGCGCGTGCGAATCTCGTCAGTTCCGATGAGGCGACGCGAAGGCTGGGTAGCGCATTGGCGGCTTCCGATAAAGCGCTCGGGCTGGCGAATCAGCTCTATAAGGGCGGCGCGACGGATTTTCTGGATGTGCTGTCGGCGCAGGAGGTTTATTTGCGGGATTCGGATTCGCTCAATCAGGTCAAGCGCGAACATGCGCTCGCGGCGGTGGCGTTGTATCGGTCACTTGGGGGTGGGTGGAGCAGGAATGAGGCGGCGGGTGGACCGCGGGCGGAAACCGAAGCTGTGGCAAAGAACTAGGTGGGATCACGATGCGGGAGCCTGTCAGACTTTTAGTGTGCCGAGGTCATGAAACGATAACGGAACTAACGTCCTATGACCGATGCAACAGTGATCAAGAAAAGCAAGAATCCGAAGGCGCCGAAGGTGTTTCCCGACGAACTGACGATCAGTTGCTTGCCCAGGTTCAGGGCAAGAACGCCGAGTCGATCCTGGGGCGAATCGGGGCTTGGCCGGCCAGCTCGGGAAGCGGTTGGCCGAGCGCATGCTCGCGGCCGAGATGAGCCACCATCCGGAAGCCGGGACCGAGCAAGGCAAGGCCGGCAACCGCAATGGCACCCGCACCAAGACGTTCCTCACGCCCCAACGGCGAACTGAAGCTGGATATTCCGCATGACCGGCAGGCAACGTTCGAACGGCAATTGGCCGGCAAGTATCAATGCCGGCTGCCCGGCTTCGATGATCACGTCATCAGCATGTATGCGCGCGGCATGAGCGTACGCTTGATTCAGGGCCATCTGCGGCGACTGAGCTTTGCGGACACCGATTTCCTGAACCCGAATCTATCGAAGAGGCCGCGGGACAAACTCGCCCGCACGTTCACCGCAGAGCAGGCTCAGGCGATTCACTCCTTTGTCGAAGCCCTACCGATAGAAATCGTACCGATGGTAATCCACTGCGAAGGTGGCCATTCACGGTCATGCGCCGTCGCCTTGGCACGCCATCGGCTATATGGCTATCAAGCGGATCAAACATCTTGCGCACGCCACCCCTGCAATCGTCCGCATCATGATAGGAAATGACCGTACAACTCATCGCGAGCGGCAACGAGCCCGTGGCTGATACGTTTCAACAACCGCGCCCGTTGCCCTGCAACAGGCAGCGACGCGCCGTCATGTCTTTATTGAACCGAGAGCCTGGGACGAAATCAGCTTTGGCAGTGGCTCACATTTACATTGGCACAAATCGTTCTCTAATGCGACCTGCTTACCCATCATCGTCATCGCACGTGGCGAGCCGTCGCTTATGATGACACCCGTCGTGCCACAGGCGGGACATTGAACCGGGGCGCCCAGATAAGCGAAAGGTTGGCCTTGCAACGAGGTGCCTGCGATACCCTCAACCACAACCCCGTTGCGGTCAGTCTTATCGCCCTGACGAATGAACCGGCGGCTCATGCTGTAAGGCCGTTGGACGGCGTCGCAGCATTGCACGCCCGCTCGATATCGTCCGGCCATACCGGTTCGCGGCAAGTCAGTTGGGCGAGCCAATGCAATAGGGATTGAGAGAATGCGGGAAGTGCCCCGACCGCCACCACCAGCCACACTATCGGATTGCCCGACTTAAGTAGGCCCGAGGTTCCGTCGAAATTCAACCTCAGCGAATTGCGCAGGGAGGCTCCCTTCGGCAGGAACTCGGTCACCGGGGGCAGCGAAGCGGGGCCTTCTTCCATAAATCGCCGGTAGAACTCAAAGTCCTGGTAGAGGACTTTCATGACCTCCTGTCCCCCGACGCTTCCCTCATCGGACGACAGGACAACTCGCGTTCCCATCGAGAATGTATCCTTGACCATCCCCTTGTCGTCAAGAACCAGGCAACGAACCACGCGCGGCGCCGTGCGCGTGGGGCCGCTTCTGGGTTTGCGTTCGACGTACAGGAAGGCGCTATCCCAGGGTACCGATACAACCCCGCCAGGGCCATTGTGCTTGAACGCGTAAATCATCCGGTCACGCCGGTTAAACCGGACGGGCTTGCAGGTGTAATTGAAACAGTCGCGTGTCAATGCCCAAATGCCAATTCCCGAGAAACCGAGCGCGACAAACAAGAAAAACGAAAGCACTCCATAAATGAGCCCCAGTTGTCCCCGCTGCTCGTAGATAGGAGGTACATGAGTCATCATCCAAAGAAGGGCCGCCGTGAATGCCAACGAACCGAGCCCCGGTAACATAAACGCAAAGACCCCCCAGCCCTTCTCCGAATAGTTTCCGTCTCGGACCTCTAGGCAAGTATCGCTCATCGAGAATACTGAACGCTCATCCTTAGCCGTGTCAGACGCAGGCTGTCCGATTGCGAGGCGGGCAGCCTGCTCCTCCTCGCTGACCGGCCGGTTCAGGCGGTACCACGAGAGTCCGTCAAATGCCATCTTTTTTCTCCATCACGAAAGCATTGCCGTAAATGCCTTTTGGTCTTCGGCCAGAGTGGGGAACCGCTCTTTGGCCTCTTTCAGACCAAAAAAACATCGCTCAAGCCACTCATCCACTTCCTTACCCTTGAAGTAGTTGATGAGGATACCAATAAGGGCAGCGATAAGCAGAAGCGGCAGGGCCACGACCGCTGCAGCGGATGCCGAAAGGAATATGACAGAGTAAGCGAGGGCAAGACCGACAACCGCTGATGCGGCATCCAGTATAAACATCGTCACATTACCTTCCTTGAAATCCTGCACGGCATGATAGATGTCAATCGCAGCAGACACGAGCCCAACCACCGCGCCGCCGTACCTCCCCGCGACGTTGAGGAAACGTTCTAGTCGAAGCCAGCCTGTACCCAACTGAGCCCCAGCCTTTCCGACGGTGTCAATTGCAGCCGAACCATATTGCGCAACACTCGCCACGAGTCCACCAATGGCGTTGTTGAACTTGATGCCGGCCTCCGATTGATTGAACCGATTCGCCTTCTTCAATTCTTCCCGAGCAAAGCGAAGATTGATAGCACTGAATATCGCCCCGATGCCCGCAAACCCAGGCTCCCCCTTCGTCATGAGCCTAAATTTCGGCATGTAAATCGTCTCGACCACGTCGGGTGTCAACGTCGCACTGGCCAATTTCTCGAAGCCGGGTTTGGCTTTGACGCCAGCCAGGGCAGCGGCCTCTGTCGCCGGGCTTTCGACTGGCACGAACTGCTTCGCCTTGATCTCCGCGTCTACGCCTCCGCCTACGGAGGCCTTGTCCTGAAGCTGCTTTTTCAGGTCCTGGACACTGATTTTCTGCCGGCCCGGCATCACTTCCTGCATCTGACGGGCGATGTAGTTCACCCATTGGTTTACCGAACCGTATACGACCTTAAACTCGAACAGCTGTTTCGTTCGCATGCACAGAGTCGCATACAGCACTTTGGTTGCAGCCGTATCTACACTCGCGCTGATAGCTTCGGCCACGGGCCCACCTGTCTCATGGAGAAGCCATGCTAACGCCTTCGCAACAGCAACTTTGACGCCCTTATCCTTCGACTCTTCCACGCCCTCTATCTTGCTGTACGACTCTATGAGCTTCGCGACGAACTCCCTCAGTTCCATGTACGGATAGCCGGACGCCTCCTTGACCTTCTCAGCCAGCACCGGGCTGTTTAGGACGAACGCCCGCAACAGCGGATTACGGGTATCGGATACGTTGCCTTTAGCCCATTTGACGAGCACATCGACGGCATTCTTGCGGTCAGCCGAGCCTTCGATGCACCGTGTAAATGTGTTGGTATAGTTCAGCCCGCATCGCCAACTTCCCGGCTCGTAATCCGACTCGAAAACGTTCAACAATGCGGAACTGGACAGCCACGCCTGATGGTCTTGCGACAGCGGTATAAGCGTGCTCGCCTGCTCCGACTTCATCGCGTTCGCCATCTGTTGCCGAAAGTCGACGATAGCCTGCTGCCGATAGTGGGTTGTGTAGGGCTTCCATGCCTCCGGTCCGGCTGTTGCAAGTTCAGATTCCTTCTGCGCCTCAATGCTTTTGAGCCGCTTCTCGAGCGCCTTGCCACCATCGAACAGAGCCCCGAGGCCCATGCCCTCATAAGTATTGGCTTCCAGCATGCCGGCGGCACGTTCCACGTCCTCTTTCGCCGAAACCACGACCGCCTTTTGCAGCGCGTCGATTGCGCTGGAGGCCCATATTCCGTGTTCATACGGCGCAAGCGCTGCGCCGAAAGCAACGCGCTGCTCAAAATTGAGTTCCTGCGTGATGCCAACCGGGTCCCACAACGCGAAGAACAGCCCCTTGTCCGGTAGTATGGAATCCATCGCCTTTTTCAGGGCCGGCTGCTGCCCGGCACGGTCATGGTACGGAAAGCAACCGGTAACGAGCGCATCGGGACGACCGCCCTTGTATTCGCTCAGTAGCCCCTCGAGATGGTCCAGGCTATCCGCGTGCGGCTGGTTCATGCTGCCGTTATACCAGGCGGTTGCATCGAACTTCTGCATCCGCTTGTCACGACAACCCATGAAGTTCTTCGCGTAGGTGTCTCGGACTTTCTGTGTCCAAAGCTCATCGCTGAACGCCAGATACACGGTTCCGGCATGTTCGGCGTCTTCAACGGTGATGCATTGAGCCAGTTGCGCATGCCCAGGTTGGTGGCAACTGAACGGTTTCTCAAAACTACGGTCGAGCTTGATGCCGACCGGATAGTCGTACAAGTATCCTTCCGCCGTAACCGCGTATATCTGCCATCGCTGTGTCTTTGGATAGAAGATATACACATAGCCGTAGCGCAGGGTGCGCAGCGTGTACTTTGCCTTTTTGAGCGCGATACCGACGACGCCGTCGCCAAACTTTCCGCCCATGAGCGACATCGCGCCAGCAGAGCTGTGAGCCTTGGAGTTGGCCACGACCCCGTAGCGGACAGGCAGAATCGGCAATCCCTTCTTCTTGCACATGCTGCATGAATTCGGCGCACGCGAACTGGTCTGCATCGCGGACTGCGTGAGCTGCGAAATACTCGCAAAATTCGTGTCGAGTGCCATTCTTTATCTCTCTCGTGCCGCCACCCGGGCTCATTGATATTGGAGGCTCTCGCGAGCAATCGCTTCCCAGTCTGCCGCGCTCCAGTTCGCTACCGCTTCAGCATACGGGCCTTTCCGCGGCGCCTGCAGAATGGCCCGAACACGCGGGTGACGGTCAAAGCAGGGGGAAACGAGTGTGCCGTGAAGTGCAAAAGCAAGCAGGTCCCCACCGGCGAGCCCGTGAGCCTCTCCTTTTGCAAGTTGCGCGTCGAGCAGCGCCGACATATCGGGACGAGGCGCCGTACCATTGCAACGGAGTAGGTCAAGCCCGCGTTGAACCAACTCGATGCGCGCAATTCGTGCGTGCTGGTCCGCAGTAACCGCGAAGGCGGCTTCCGGTTCGGCCGCGCCGTTGACCACCGTCCAGCCGCTCACGGGGTCGAGGTACGTCCACGTTGCAACCGGCCCCAGAAGCGCATCCATCTGCTCGGCCTTCAAGATGCGACCCAAGTGCGGAAACACGCGCGGGTCGTAGTAGCGGAAGACCGCATCACCCGAAGTCGGCGCCTGTAGTAACAATCGGTTCGACAGATGTTGCTGCAGCCGGCCCGTCGCCTTGCCGCATTCGACAATGGCGCAAACGACCGGCGGCAAGCCATTCTCCAGGTCCGATTCGGCGCGCTCTCTCAACGCTGGCAATTGCAGCTCGGGATGCTCGGCACAGTAAAGCACGGGAGCCACACCCTCGAGTTCGGGACGCGCCGCGGGAACCAACTCACCGACTTCATAGACCGGCGGCACACCAGGCAACTCGGGCTTCCCGTTCACGACTTCGACGATAACGTAGTGAACCATACCGACCGCCCTACACGAGTGCCGAGCCGGCCTGGGCCGCGGCTGCGAACTGCTGGGCGCACGACTTTGAAGGCGCAAGCTGCGCCGACGCGCTATCGCCCGCCGGGCCATCGAAGATGAGCGGACTGCCCTTGACCTCGACCAGCCCCGGCGCATGGATGAAGATCTTACCTTCGGCGATGCGAATCGATGCGCCGCCGGCGGTAAGGGTGATTTCCTTCTGGGCTGTAACGTTCACCGAATCGGAAGTGGACACGACCTTTACAGTCTTGTCTGCCGTAAGTTCGATGTTGTCCGACTGCGCCTGCACTTCGACCTTGCCTTTGCCGGCAAACAGCTTGATACCGGCATTCTGCACGAAGAAGCTTAATTTCTCGCCAATACTGGCAATCCACGACCTCGCCACCGAAACGTAGGTGCTCTCTCCGCTAACCAAATTGACGTGCTGGGTAGCTGCTGCGTGGAGCGACTTCTGTGTCGACAGGCCCATGTCAGCCGGGCTCGCAAGCAACATGACGGGTTGCGAAAACGCATTGGCGCTTCCGGTGCCGCCACCCGCTGTCCTGCCGCCCGCCATAGAACCCTGTGCATCGCTCTGCGTCGTCGCAGCGAAGTCCTTGATGGCGTCCTGTGCATCGTCCAGGGTCTCGGCCTGGCCGTCAGCAGCAGCGAGTGAGCGATGCTGAATCACGCCGCTCGAATCGATAAGGTGTTGCGTGGCTTCCTTCACATCCAGCGGCTGACTCGACGTGCCGCCGCGGGCGTAGGTCGATACGTAGAGCCCGCGTCCGGCCCGCAGGGCGCCTGACGCCTCGGTCTTCAGTTCGAAGCCAGTGCCAAGGTAGTTGCCGCGCGTATTGCCGCTGTGGTCGATGAGATAGCCGATGTGAAGATATGAATTCGCCGTCGAGCTGAAAAGCTGCGCCCGGTTCTGCGACGTGGAGTCGTCGAAGACGAGTTGATTGAAACCCTGACCGCTGTACTCCTGCGACTTGAAACCGGACAGCAGGCCGTTCGAATGCCAATGTGGCGTGTTGACAGAGTGAAAGAGCACTCCACTGACGACCGGCCGGTCGCAATCCCCGTCGAGGTAATTGACGGCCACTTCCTGCCCGATTCGAGGGACGAACACACCGCCGAATCCCTTGCCGGCGTGCGGCAGTATTACCCGCATCCAGCACGATGACGTCTCGTTATTGCTCCCCAGACGGTCCCAGTGCATCTGAGCCTTCACCCGGTTCAACTCGTCCGTGTACACCTCCTCACCCGCCGGTCCCACGATAGTGGCGGTCTGCATATGCATGACCGGCTTTCTGTGCTCGAACGGGCTGCGGAATGGCACCGAGCGGCGCTGGACCTCGATTTCGGCCAGCACGAAACTTTCATTGCCTAACGGGTCCTTCGATACGAATGCGGCCTGCCGGTCCTTGTATTCGGCACGCAGACGCGACAGGCGTCGCTGCAGGCTACCCGGAAAGGGGCGGCTGTTGCCCAACGGCAGATTGTTCTGGATAGCCCAACGCACGCCAAGAATCGCGAACTCGCGGTCCTCAGGCTTGTCTGCGTCGTGCTCGGGATGGTCTTCGAGCGTGAACCATCGACCGGCGTCCATGCACGGAACACTGCCCACCCCGAAAAACCGTTTGCTGCGCGAGGCCATCTCTTCCAGCCGAATTCGCATAGCGCGCTCGCCACGGTCGTATGACTCGCCGGTGACTGGAAAGCTATAGTGGCCCGCGTATTCGTAGACTTCCAACTCCTGCGGGATATCGCCTTGGTCAACCGTGGACCGGTCCGCCCGCTGCAACGTGCGTGCCGGACGTTTGTAATCCGCCGTGCTGAACGCATATCCGACGCTTTGCGTCGTACGCTCGCCGCTCCATTCGACGAGTGTGCCAGCCTGGCCGTCTCGGTCGCCGCGATAGAACGGTACTCGCTGGGTAGCGAGCGCTTTGCAATTGAAGAGGTCGTCGGTCACGACAATCGTATGCGACTTACCGTCCTCTGCATGCTCGACATACGTGAACCATCCCTCCGACTCCATCAACCGATGGACGAAATTGTGGTCGGTTTCGTACTGAGTACAGTACGAGCGAACCGCGCCCGGGTCTTTCACATCGAGCCGGAAATGACCGCGCGCCTGCGAATGGCCGCTGAACACTTTAGTCAGGATGTCGGCGGTCGTTAGGTCCTGGAAAATGCGCGCGTCCTTGCGGTACTGCAGAAAGCGCATCCACGACGAAAACGAAAGCTGATAGTAAGCGAGTCCCCCGTCCGCTCCGAGGCGTCGCGTTGCATGGACGTAGCCATGCCAAGGCAGGTACGACTCGTCGGCTTGACGCACCCATAATGTGACAGGTTGCGCCATCAGCTTCTTCAAATGAAGCGCGCGCTCCCGGGTCACGACGTCCACTGTGAGCTCGAAATCCCGGCCCACGCGCGATTCGCCCATGGCGCGTTGGGGCAACAGTACCTTCGCCCCGAGGGGCGTTTCCAGGACGAGCGTTCGGTTCGTCTGCTCGATACCCGCGTCAAGCATCAACGAATTGGGCAACCTACCCATCTCGAATATCTCCTCTGGACGAAAAAATGAACGTAAATCGGAGGCAGCGCGAAAGGTCGAAAGAGATTTTGCCACAACGACCTATCCGCTTTGATAACAAACGTAAAAACAGTCTCCCGACAACCGACGTCATTTTATGTTTCAATGCTTTCTAATCTTTCGCATCGACAACAAGGGCATTTTTTACAGTAATTAACGCCGAAACAAGCAGCGGACCGACTCCCTCACTATCCAGGATTGAAACGCCCGATCGCTTCGCCTTCTTCAGGAGCATGTGCAATTCTACAAAATGCACGCTAAATCGGTCTCCGAGCAACCGTGTTGAGTTACTCGATTTTGTAGATAAACGTTTCCACTGAGAGGAAAGATCTGTTAGAAATAACAGGCCGGCCAAATTTTATGGAGCATTGCAACCTCGAGCGCGACGAAGACCGACATCGCATAATGGCTCTTGTATTGCGCATCCGCGTAGAGGCGGAGATTGCCGGTTTGCACTGCGGGCTCCTTGTTCTGGATTGTTGTGTGTTACCGCTGCACGGTCATTCGGTAGCCGGCCAACGGTATCCGATCACCTCATGCAACGGATACGCAAGTTCCCGGACCTCTTCCAGCTGGTTGCCGCCAAACAGGTGAACGTGTTCGGCGTCGTGCCGCAGGTAGAAACCAACATGCCCTTTCCAGCTCGTCGGATCATCGCGCGTCAGGATCGCGATGCAGCCGTAGACCGGGCGCTCCAGCGGTTTGCCCCATTCGAGCCACGAGCGCGCGAGCGCGGAGCCGGTGCCGCGGAATCCGGCGTGCGCCATGCACCAGTTCACGAAGGACGAACACCAAGAAATCTTGTCGTCGTAGCCGACCAGGTTCGTCTGGTTGTTGTATTCGACGATGCGCGGGTTGATGCTGCCCGGCGGGTGGCGGCGGATGCCGAGTTCGGCCAGCGCGACGGGCATCCAGGGTGGGTGGACGGCTTTCACTTTGCTCTCAGGGTTCAATAGGGTCACGTCGTTCTCGGGTACGTGTCGGTGTTGGTGTTGTTTCGCGCAATCTTCGCACGAATAGGGCGAATCCACAGCCCCGTCACGAGTGGCGATTTTCGTCAGGACCGCCCGTATCATGGAGACAGCGCCTCCCCTGATTCCCCTGCCCGCCATGCGCATCACGCCCCTGCCGCCCCTTCAGTGCCTCATCGCGTTCGAAGCCGCCGTGCGGCACGCGAGTTTCACGAAAGCCGCCGCCGAACTGCACCTGACCCAAAGCGCGATCAGCCGCCAGATCCAGCAGCTCGAGGAATTCCTCGGCCGCTCTCTGTTCGTGCGCGAACACCGTTCGCTGCGGCTGACGATCGCCGGCGAGCAATACGCGGCGCAAGTCCACCGTCTGCTCGTGCAATGCGCGGAAGCCACGCACGACGTCATGAAACCGTACGGCGATCTCGAACTGACGATCGCGTGCTCGTCCGGCGTCGCGCTGCTGTGGCTCACGCCGCGGCTGCCGGACTTTCGCGCCACCTATCCCAACATCAAGCTGCGCCTGATCGTGCGCGACGGCCTTGCGTCGATGTCGCCCGCGGAATTCGACGTCGGCGTCTACTACGTGCGCCAGCAGGCGCCGGCCGAATACACCGCGCGCCGGCTGTTCGACGAGGAAGTGTTCCCCGTCTGCGCGCCCGGCTATCTGGCCGGCCGCACGCTCGACGCGGCCGATCTCGCGAACGAAACGCTGCTGCGCCTCGAAGACGGCCAGCGCCAATGGATGTCGTGGTCCGAATGGTTCGACCTGAACGACGTCGACCGGCAGAAGGCGCAGCCGCAGGACATCACGATCAACTCCTATCCGCAGATCGTGCAGATGACGATACTCGGTCAGGGCGTGTCGCTCGGCTGGCGCTACATGATCGACGCCTGCATCGAAGCCGGCCTGCTCGTGCGCGTGACGGAAGCGTCCGCGAGCCACGGCGGCGGCTATTACGTGATCTCGCCGAACGACCGCGCGCAGAACCAGGCCGCCCGCCTGTTCACCCGCTGGCTGTTCGAACAGGCGGAGCAGCAAACCGGGGCCTGAATACCACGCGCCCGATCCATGCGTGCAGCGCATGCAGGCATGCGAATCTTTCGTTTCAGAAAAAATTGCGGCTGTCCTTAGCATGGGATTCACGCGGGGCAGCCGCCCCGTCTTCTGACCAAGGAAGAGACCATGCAAGGAACGCTTTCCCCGCGCGCCGCGCCTGCCGTCGATGCAGCGGTGCAACAGCGCCGCCGCGCCATCGTCGCGACCGTGATCGGCAACGGTCTCGAATGGTTCGACTTCACCGTCTACAGCTTCTTCGCGGTGATCATCGCGAAGCTGTTCTTCCCGACCGGCAACGAACTGACGTCCGTGCTGCTCACCGTCGCGACGTTCGGCGTGGGCTTCTTCATGCGGCCGGTGGGCGGCATCGTGCTCGGCGTCTATGCCGACAAGGTCGGACGCAAGGCCGCGCTGTCGCTCACGATCCTGCTGATGGCGGCCGGCACCGCGCTGATCGGGATCGCGCCGACCTACGAACAGGCCGGCATCGCCGCGCCGCTCCTGATCGTCGTCGCGCGGCTGTTGCAAGGCTTCTCGGCCGGCGGCGAGATGGGCGGCGCCACCGCGTTCCTCACCGAATACGCGCCGCCGGAGAAGCGCGCGTATTACTCGAGCTGGATACAGTCGAGCATCGGCTTCGCGGTGCTGCTCGGTGCGGCGACCGGCACGTTCGTCACGACGTCGCTCGACACGCAGGCGCTGCATAGCTGGGGCTGGCGGCTGCCGTTCCTGCTCGGGATCATCGTCGGGCCGGTCGGCTACTTCATTCGCAGCCATATCGACGAGACGCCCGCATTCAGCGCCGTCGAATCGCAGGCGAAGGAAAGCTCGCCGCTGAAGGAAGTGCTGCACACGTATCCGCGCGAGACGTTCGCGAGTTTCTCGATGGTCATCCTGTGGACCGTCTGCACCTACGTGCTGCTGTTCTACATGCCGACCTATTCCGTGCGCACGCTGCATCTGCCGCAATCGACCGGCTTCACGGCCGGCATGGTCGGCGGGCTGATGATCATGTGCTGCTCGCCGATCGTCGGGCGACTCGCCGACGCGTGGGGACGCCGCGTGTTCCTGTCCGGCTCGGCGCTCGCGATCCTCGTGCTCGCGTGGCCGATGTTCTCGTGGATCAACCATGCGCCCGGGTTCGCGTCGCTGATCGTGTTCCAGGCCGTGTTCGGCGTGCTGATCGCGGCCTATACGGGGCCGATCCTCGCGGCGTTCGCGGAGCTGTTTCCGACCAAGGTGCTGTCGACCGGGTTGTCCGTCGCGTACAACTTCGCGGTGACGATCTTCGGCGGGTTCGCGCCGTTCCTGATCACGTGGCTCATCGCCCGCACCGGCAGCAACATGGCGCCCGCGTTCTACGTGATGCTCGCGGCGGCCGTCAGTTTCGTCGGCACGCGCTTCGTGAAGGATGCGAAGCGTGCGGCCGCAACGACTCGATAAGGATTTTTGCTCATGACCATTACCGTGCTTCAAGGCGGCAACGTGCTCGACCTCGAACGAGGCGTGTTGCTCGAACATCATCATGTCGTGATCGAAGGCGAGCGGATCGTCGAAGTCACCGATCGGCCGGTGGATTTGCCGAATGCGCAGGTGATCGACGTGCGCGGCAAGACCGTGATGCCCGGGTTCATCGATTGCCATGTGCATGTGCTGGCGTCGAATGCGAACCTCGGCGCGAATGCAACGCAGCCGAATATTCTCGCGGCGATTCGGTCGCTGCCGATTCTCGATGCGATGTTGTCGCGGGGGTTTACCAGTGTGCGGGATGCGGGGGGCGCGGATTGGAGTTTGATGCAGGCCGTTGAGACAGGGCTGATTCCGGGGCCGCGGATTTTTCCGTCGGGGAAGGCGCTGTCGCAGACCGGCGGGCATGGGGATTTTCGGCCGCGTGGCGATGTGCTGGAGCCCTGCTCCTGCTGCTTCAGGACGGGGGCGATTGCGCGCGTCGTCGATGGCGTCGAAGGCGTGCGGCTCGCCGTGCGTGAGGAAATTCAGAAAGGCGCGACGCAGATCAAGATCATGGCGTCAGGCGGCGTGGCTTCGCCGACCGATCCGATCGCGAACACGCAGTATTCGGAGGACGAGATTCGGGCGATCGTCGATGAGGCCGAAGCCGCGAATACTTATGTAATGGCGCATGCGTATACGGGGCGGGCGATTGCGCGGGCTGTGAGGTGCGGCGTGCGGACGATCGAGCATGGGAATCTCGTGGATGAAGCGGCTGCGATGCTCATGCGTGAGCGTGGGGCGTTTGTGGTGCCGACGCTGGTGACGTATGACGCGCTGGCTAAGCATGGGGCGGAGTTCGGGATGCCGGCTGACTCCATCGCGAAGGTGGCTTCCGTGCAGCAGAAAGGACGCGAGTCGCTTGAGATCTATGCAAAGGCCGGCGTGAAGATGGGGTTCGGGTCGGACCTGCTCGGCGAGATGCATGCGTTTCAGTCCGGTGAGTTTCGGATTCGGGCGGAGGTGCTGGGGAATCTGGAAGCGCTTAGGTCGGCGACGACGGTGGCGGCCGAGATCGTCAATATGACGGGGCAACTTGGGGTGGTTGCGGTGGGGGCGATCGCCGACCTCGTCGTACTGGATGGGAATCCGCTTGAGGATATTGGGGTGGTGGCCGATGAAGGCACGCGGGTCGAGTATGTGTTGCAGCGGGGGGCGGTTGTGAAGCGGGGTGTCGGCGGACGGTGATGTGTGAAGCCATTCGGCTATTTCCGCAGGCACGGTGCTGCCTCACGGGCCTTGCGGTCGTGACAGTTGTTGACGGTGGCTATCGGTATGAATAGCGCCTTTGCGGCAATGGCCGGGGCGGTGTCGCCCCGGCGGTCAATCGCATTCGGGAAATGCCTGCGTTCCACTCGCTAGCGCCGCATCAAGCGGCCCTCGCAGAGGTTACAGCGGCGGCGGCACCCAATCAGGATCGTGGTACGGCTGCTCTCGCAGCGCCAACTGGCCGTAGTCCGGCGTGATCGTGATCTGCCGGGTCACGTAGTTGGCGTTCAGATATATGCGGTCGCCCGGCTTGAATCCGAAGATCTTGAAATCAATGTCGATCGCCTGCATCCACGGCAGGTACGGCCAGCCTCGTTTAGGAAGGTCCGGGTAGTTGCGCAGGACCAGCTCAAACCTCTTCTGCATGTTGACGGGTTTGCTCTTTCTACGACGTGGCTTAGTATTGGCGTCAGCCATTTCCGACTCCTTGGGTGAGTTGGCGGTGGTCAGCGGGTCGTATGGGTTGCCGCCCATGCGGCCCGCGCTTCTTTGGTCCCTCGGGTTTCCCCTTCTTTCTCCCCTCTTCGCTGGGTCTTGTTGGGCAAGACGGCTTTCTTTCGACCATCGGGGCGGAGGGGACTGCGGTCAACTTCCGATGGCGAGAAGCAATGCTTCATGACCAGTGTAGTCGGGCTGGCATCTCAGAAATGGGGAAATGAGGGGGATTGGCCATTAGGTATAGAGATACGCTCAACACAAGACGGATGCTGCGATTCGGTGAACGTTCACCGAATCGCTAAAACCAGTCCCCAGAGGGACTGCAGTCAATCGTTACGCTCTCGTAAACTGCCATTCACGAGTATACGTCTGAGGCTCCGTCGACGGAGCAATACGATATAGCACATCAAAGAAGCTCTACGCGGCCCACCTTGTCCTGGCCGATAGCTCTCCATGTTGATGAACCTATGCAGAACAAAGCCCGTTGTGCTGTACACAATCAATCCAAACTCAAGGTAGAATCGAACGGCCTCGTGCACACACATTGGAGACCAGCATTTTGTGCATTCGGCGCTCGAAGCAGCGCACCAGAAACACAGAAATAACGATATAAATAGAGGAAAAATAAATGGGAAATCAAGCCTCACTTGCACCAACCATCTCCGTATTAAACATGAAAGGCGGAGTTGGAAAGACAACCATAAGTGCACATTTATTTAGACATTTAGCGGAAAAGCTAGGCAAATCCGTTCTTCTAATTGATTTCGACCCTCAATTCAATTTGACCCAAACCCTAATGAGTCGATCCACATTTGAGAAGACCAAGCTCGCAAATAAAACAATATTTTCGGTTATGGAACCTGATCCGGAGCCCTCGCTTTTCAAGATAACCAGCGGAATGGGGCCGCCGCCATCCGTTGAATCTGTCGTTGTTCCTTTGCGAGTATGGACTCAAACCAAGAAGCCGGCCATAAGCCTATTAGCCGGCGACTTTCGAATGACGAAATACACTCTTGTTGACGACCAAAAGGCACTTCAACCGGTACGAAATCGCTTTCTCGATTTTATAAACAATGCAAGACAACAATACGATTTAGTATGCATTGACTGCAATCCGAGCAGCTCATTTATGACTGTATGCGCCCTACTTGCCTCGACTCACCTGCTCGTTCCGGTTAGACCAGATCGATATTCAATATTGGGGCTCGAATTACTAAATGAATTCATCGATCATGTCCCGGTATTAACCAGCAAGCCGAAGCAGATCGTACTCGTTAACGGAACTGCTGCCAAGCATGACGTAAACGTTGAGAATACCCTTCGCGCAGACCCGAAACTAGGCCCCATCACGCTGCCGACTACATTAAAATTCTCTGGCCTGCTCTCTGCGAAGGAAGGGCAAACGGGGTTTGCGACGGAACGGAGAGTTGCTCATATGAATGCGTTAAAACAACGTTTCTCGCGGATCGTCGACGACCTCAAGACCCCGCTAGGATGGTAATCATGAAGACCACAATCCGACACTTCTGCACTCTGCTCGCCGCTGCGAATTTTGACCGTAGACAGGTTCATGAGATTATCGACGAAATCTCAAAAGCAAGTCCAAGGCAAATATTGCAGGAATATGAGATTGCACTCCGACGCTTGCAAAGTAGTGAAGTCGAACGAGAGACGGACTTATTGGAACAACCTGACGATAGCATGACTAATCGCGTCACTGACTTGCTACACGAGATGGATCTTACAAAAACCGAGGCCTACAATTTACTACCAAGATATTTGAAAGCCTCGTTTCCTGGACGTACAGTACCCCCGGTAAATACAAAGGCGGGTTTTGCGAATTGGATCAGGAACTTGCTTAAAGAGTTTTCTGCGTCTGAGATTCTTCATGTTGTCACACGCCTTCGAAATGAGCGAGTACACGGATCGGCAGAAAAAGACGACTGGTTACATCGAGGTAATCGATAATGAGCGCTCAAGCACAGGTTGACGCGCTTCGAGAGCGAGTCAACTCTTTCGCCACTACTGACGGAGTCGCGGTTGCTTCTTTAATCGACGCCAACTCTGCACTCGTTCTTCAGTGGCTACCATATTTGGACCGCTTAAAGACTGGCGTTGCCGACGAATTGATCTCTGGCGTTGCGTCATCGCTTGTCGAGGCCGCCGCCTGTGCGGCACTTGGCCTAGTAAGACCGGCACTGTTTTCAATGCGAACCGAGATCGATGTTATGTTAACATGGCTTTATTTCAAAGATCATCGAATTGAATGGGAAAACGTGAATGCAACAGGCGATGGATTCAAACTAAAGAAGGAAATGTTTGAATATTTCACGCGATACTTTGACGGATTTGGAGAGCGCTATGGAATTCTAAAAAATACCGCAACCAGAAAAGAAATTGACACATACAGATTTCTTTCTGCACACATTCATTCACAAAGCGCAATAACACTCCCGGTCGCAAACAATTTGGCCGAAGTCGTTCGCAATAGAAAGACCGGGGACGAGTTAGCAGAAATCGCGAAATCAGTTGACGAATATATTAGTGATGTTTTAATGGCCCTATTCGCAAAGGACTGGCTTCATATTCCCAAAAATCTGATGGAGAATTTGGAAAATCGCTTCAAGACGCCCATTCAAAAAACCACATTCTTCAAGACTGTTGTTTAGCATCTCAGAGGATCCATATGATCCAATAATGCACAACCAGTTGTCATCGGGAACGACGCTTTGCATGCCATTCGCCCGCTGTGCAACCCCCCTCCCCTTGACCGTCCCGACGAGCTTAACCAGTCATTCACCTAGACCACGTTCGCGCCGCCGCAATCCTAAAGCTGGAAATGCGTTTCATTTATATAAATGTCATCAATCCCGCGCCTACAAGCAAAAACGGCTGCCGTGACCCCACGGCAGCCGCCGTCAGAACACCCCAGCTCCAAACCGCAAATCAGCCCTTACTCATCCACCTTAAAAGCCGAAACCAGCTTCGTCAATTCCGCCGCCTGCTGCTTCAAACTCTCCGCTGCCGCCGCACTTTCCTCGACCAAAGCCGCATTCTGCTGCGTCATCTGATCGAGCGACTGCACCGCGTCCCCGATCTGATCAATCCCGGCACTCTGCTCCAGGCTAGCCTCCGCAATCTCGCTCATCATCGCGCTAACGCCCTGAACCTGCGAGACAACATCACTCATCACCTTCCCCGCCTCACTAACGAGCCGCGACCCGGCACCCACCGTTCCCGCGCTATGCTCGATCAGCGATTTAATCTCCTTCGCCGCCTGCGCACTACGCTGCGCCAGATTCCGCACCTCCGAAGCAACAACAGCAAACCCGCGCCCCTGCTCCCCGCCCGCGCCGCCTCCACCGCTGCATTCAGCGCCAGAATATTCGTCTGAAACGAGATACTGTCGATCATCACGATGATCTCGGAAATCCGTTGCGAAGCGTCACTGATCTGCTCCATCGTCGTCACGACCTCGCCCACCACCTGCCCGCCCCGCGCCGCCGTATCCGCCGCGCCATTGATCATCTTCGCGGCCGTCGTCGCCGTCTCGGTGTTGTTGCGCACCACGGCCGTGATCTCTTCCATCGACGAAGCCGTTCGCTCCAGGTTGCTCGACTGCCCTTCGGTGCGTTCGCTCAGATCCGCATTCCCTGAAGCAATCTGCGCCGATCCGGTCGCAATCGAAGCCGAAGCCGCACGAATCCGATGAACGAGCGTCGACAGCGACGACACGAACCGGTTGAACGCATCCGACAACTGCCCGATCTCGTCCTCGCTCTCAACCGTCATCCGGCGCGTCAAATCGCCCTGACCGCTGGCAATCTCCGACAGCAGCGTAGCCGCCCGACGAATCGGCGCGGCAATCGCACGCCCCACCAGCCAGATCACGATCAACGCAACCCCAAGCCCCACCACCGCCGCGACCAGCGCCGCACTACGGATCGCACGCGTCACCGGCCCGAGCAGTTCGGCCTGCGGTACCTGAACGACCACATACGCATTCAACTCAGGAATAAACGACGTCGCGATGAACCGCGCGCCGCCATCACCCTCGTAGCTCAGATACGCATACGGCTTACCCGCAAGCAACGTCGACGACGCATCCCCCGGCAGCCCCGGTTCATCCTTCAGAAAATGCTTGCCGTCGATCAGCGACGTATCGCGATGCATCATGATCGCGCCGTCGGGGCGCACGAGATACGCAAACCCGGTGTCACCGATCCGGTAAGCCGAGATACCCTTCGCGAGCGCATCGACGGACAGGCTCATGCACGCCGCGCCGATCGGCACGCCGTCGAGTTCCACGCGGCTGTTGATGAACATCATGTAGCCGCCGACGGTCACCTCGCGATCCATGTTCACGTCGTACGCCTTGCCCGACGACAGGAAGCTGGTCAGCCACTGATCCTTGTCGGTCACCTTCCGCTGCAGGCCGGCTTCGTTGTAGTAGTTGCCGCTCTTCACCGACACCCACTGCACGGACGCGGCCTTCTGCTCGTCCTTCACGTTCTTCGCGAGCTGGATCCAGTTGCGCGTGCCGGCATCGGGTTCGCCGTCGGCTTCCCATTGCAGCAGGAACGCATCGCGCGCGAGAATGCGCGACGCGGCGATCGGGCCGGCCATCTGGCGCTGCACGTCGGCGCGGATGCCGTTGACGGCGGTCGGCAGCTCTTCGCGGACGACGCGCTCTCGCACCGCGTTGCCGATCAGACGAACGCTGAGCCCGCTCGAAATCGCGACGAACACGAGCAGGCAACTCGTCATGCTGAGAATCAGCTTGTTCTGAATGGAAAGCTTGCGCCAGAAATGCATGGGGAACCCTCGATAACCGCTCGGTCTGAGCCAGTTTGGGTTATCGGCATGCACGCGCAGAACCACATCGTTGATTTCAAATGTCGATCATTCGAGATTCGTTATGTTGTTGATGGGCGGGCATATGCAGCCGCCTATATGTACGAGAACCATGCAAATACAACGCGCGGATCAATACGCAACGAAGATCGTGACGCGCCGGTTTCGCGCTCTTGATGCCGCATCGTCCCCCGCGACAAGCGGCTGCGTATCCGCCCGCCCGATCGCCGCCAGCCGATGCGGCGCGACACCGCGCTCGGTCAGATAACGCACCACACTCCCCGCCCGCGCCGACGAAAGCTCCCAGTTCGATTCGTATTTCGCGTTCGCGATCGGCACGCTGTCGGTGTGGCCTTCGACGAGGATGTCGCCGGTTGCATGCGCGCTCAATGCCTGCGCAATCTGGTTCAGCACCGGCGACGAATCGGGCAGCAACCGCGCATCGCCGACGTTGAACAGAATCTTCGCGTCGATACCGATCTCGACGCCATGCGGCGCCTTCACCAGCGAAATGCGTCCATTCGACTTCAACGAATCGAGCAACGCGAGCCACGGCGGCGCAGGGTCGGACTCCGCGGTATCGACGGCGGCAGTCGCCGCGCCCCCGGCCTGCCGCGCAAGCGTCTGATACCGCGCATCGAGCGCGTTGTATTTCGCGAGCTGCAGCACATACAGCGCGAGAAAGAGCACCATCAGCGTCGTGATGAGATCCGCGTACGAAATCAGCCAGCGTCCGGACTGCGCGCCTTCGAGTTCGTCATCGTCGCGATCGGCAGCGGATGCGCCGTCAGTTCGAGCAGTCATGCCGTCGGGAATCCGGGTTCGTCATACGGTACAGATACAGGCCCACGCGCAAGCACGAAGCACACGGACATCACGCGAGCGATTCCGCCGCCCGCCCGCGCACATCGCCGGTCAATCGCGTTTCGATCGTATGCGGCGACTCCTTGCGCGAGATCGCGAGCAAGCCGTCGAGATACAGCTTGCGAAAGCGCATCTCGCTGTCGATCTGCGCGCGCAGCTTGCCGTACAGCGGCAGGAACACGAGGTTCGCGAACGCGAGCCCGTACAGCGTCGCGACGAACGCCACCGCGATGCCCGGCCCGAGCTGCGCCGGCTCCAGAATATGGCTCGTCACCTGCACGAGCCCGAGCACCGAGCCGAGAATGCCGAACGTCGGCGCATAGCCGCCGGCCTGCTGCCACACGCGCACGGCGGCGAGGCGGCTACGTTCGTACGCATCGAGTTCGCGCTGCAACGCATCTTCGAGCACCGCGGTCGACACGCCGTTCGCCAGCAGTTCGAGCCCGCGCCGCGCAAACGGATGAATGCCGCTCACGTCCATCGATTCGAACGCGAGCAGCCCGTCGAGCTTCGCGCGATCGCCCCATTCGAGCAGGTCGGACAGGTTCTTGCGATCGACTTCGCGCGCCCGCACGAACGCGAGCCGCAACTGCTTCACCGCGTCGAAGAAGCGCGCCCACGTGTTCTGGATCATCACCGCGCCGAGCGTGCCGCCGAGCACGATCACGAGCGCCTCGAACTGGAACAGCATCGAGAAATGCCCGCCTTCCAGCGCGAACCCGAACACGATCGCCGCGCCGCCCAGCACCACCCCGACCAGGGTCAACAGATCCATACGCGCCTCCGTATCACGCATCCGACGCCGAAGTCGACGCAACGGCCGTTGCGCCCGCCGCAGGCGCCTTCGCCGCGCGTACGGCCTCCAGCACGCGCTGTTCGATCTCGTCGATCTCGACCGGATCGAGCTTGAGTTCGCGGCGCATCACCCACGACACCTCGTTGCGCCGCGCCTCGGTCATCACGGAAAACAGCTTGTCGGCCACCGCGCGATCGTCGAGGTTCGCGATCAGCTTCGCGAGGTCATAGGTATCGAACGCGCTGATCACGTCGAACAGCGTGCGCTGGTCGATCCAGACGAGATCCTCGAGCGCGCGCACGTCGCCGCCGCGGCGCGCGTTGCGGCGCGAGAAGTACGCAACACCCTTTTGTTCGACGTAGTTCAGCACCTTCGATTTGCGGAACGCGAACACTTCTTCCGCGATCTCGCCGTTCGACAGCTTGTTGAGCAGCAGCGTCTTGTCGACGCCGATCAGCGATTCGAGATCGGCCAGTTCGATGAGTTCGAGTTCACTGTTGATCGATACGTCGAGATCGTGATCGGCCACCTGTTGCGCGCGGTCGATCACGCGGGCGGCGTCGAACGTGACGACCTGGCGCGCATCCGACGAAGCCGCGTAATCGCTTGCGCCGCCGGTGCCGTCGCCCTGCGCGGCTTCGATCGTGACGAGGTTGAGCTTCTCCATGCGCCGCAGCATCGCGAGCACGTGCGGCCGCGAATGGCCGGCAATCGCGCGGCATTTGCGAATCACTTCGGCAAGCGGCACCGAGGTTTCGGCCGCGTGCGCCTGCATCGGCCGGCGTGCCCACGTGTCGCCGGATTCGCGCGCGTCGGCGCCGGCCATCAGCGACAGCACGTGCGCATACGACAGCACGCCCGGCATGAAATCGGCATGCGTATAGGTCGCCAGTTGGTCGTCCTTGCGCTTCACGCGGCGGATCATCGTTCGCACGATATGACGCAGCAGCGCGGACACGCGCTCGATTTCTTCATCGAGCATGCCGGCCGGCACGACGGTGAGCTGACAGAACGAAAGCGCCTTCGCGGTATGCGTGCGCGGTTCGGCGGCGAGCAGCGCCGATTCGCCGAAGAATTCGCCGCGGCCGAGCGTCGCGACGATCACGCGCTTGTCTTCGCAGCGCGTGGACAGCTCGACCTTGCCGTCGGTAATCAGAAAGATGACGGGCTCGCCCGCGAAGCCCTCCGAGTAGATGATTTCTCCGGGCGCCGCGGTGCGCGTCCACGATTGCTGACGATTCAAGTCGATTCCCCTGCTGCGCTGGTTATTGCGGACTGCGCGTCGCACGTCTGAAGCATGCGATCGCGAGTCGTCCCCGTGACTCGTTTACGTCATCGCGCGCAACATCCTTTAGGGCATTCGTGCTCGTTTCGAACCGAAATCAAGGTAAAACGTTTGCGGATTGCGCGGGCGCATCGATCGTTCGTTTCGCCGTTTGCGCATGTAGTGAAATTGAAAGCCCACCGCGACCACATGCGTCCGGTCAGAACTCCATGTCGAGTTCGTCGATGTCTTCGTGCTCGGCCTTCGCCGCGTCGATCCACTCGGCGACGAACGGATGCGCGAGGACGCGCATGCAATACTCGGCGACGTCCGGTTCGAGCTTCACGTCGTAGGTCAGGAAGCGCGTGACGACCGGCGCATACATCGCGTCGGCGATGCCGATCTCGGCACCGAACAGCCAGGGGCCGCCGTACTCGGCCAGGCACTCGCGCCAGATCGTCACGATCCGCTCGATGTCGTGCTGCGCGCGCGACCAGATCCGGAAGCCGGGGAAATGGCCGCGCAGGTTCATCGGCAGCGCGGATCGCAACGCGCTGAAGCCGGAATGCATCTCGCCGCAGATCGACCGGCAATGCGCGCGCGCATGCCGGTCGTCGGGCAGCAGCCGCGCCTGCGGGCGGATCTCGTTCAGGTATTCGGCGATCGCGAGCGTATCCCACACCGCGTTGCCGTCGTGCGTCAGGCACGGCACGAGGATCGACGGCGACAGCAGCAGCAGCTCCGCGCGCGACGTCGCATCGATCGGCACGCTGATCGTCTCGAACGCGAGCCCGCTCAGCTTCGCGAGCAGCCAGCCGCGCATCGACCACGACGAGTAATTGCGGCTGCTGATGGTCAGCGTCGTCCGTGCGTTGGATTCCATGTCGCTCCCCTGCTGAATGTCGTTCGTGCCCCTGCACCGTAAACGGACGCGCCGCATGAACGGCCGCACCACGTCTGTGCGGTCCGTTCGCCGAACTGGCGCAACGTCGCACGGCCGCGCGGCACGTGTCGCACGCCCGACCGGGAAGGCAACGCGTCGCCTTCGCCCCTGCGTCATCACGTCCCGCGCGTGCCGCCGCGCTCCCGAACCGCTGCAACGCGCGTGCCAGCCTCACGCTGGCATACGGCTTGCCTCGTTCCTTGCAATGCGGCGTCACGAGCGACGGTCATGAACCTGCTTGCCTATCCGTTTTATCAATGGTCTGCGGAATGCCTGCGCCCGGCGCGTGCATGGGCCGCCGCCACCCGCGCGACGATGTCGCTGTGGCCGCCGGCGACATCGACGCCGACCGGCCGCATGGTCGACGCGCTGTGCGAACTGCTCGAATGCTGCGCGTTCTCGCATCGGCGGCCGCCGTTCGGAATCGCGTCGGTCGTCGTCGACGGCGACACGGTGCCGATCGTCGAGGAAGCGGCGGCGGTCACGCCGTTCGCGACATTGCTGCATTTCCGCAAGGCGCGGCCGGTCGCGCGCCAGCCGCGCGTGCTGATCGTCGCGCCGATGTCCGGGCACTTCGCGACGCTGCTGCGCGGCACGGTGCGCACGATGCTGGCCGACCACGACGTGTACATCACCGACTGGCACAACCCGCGCGACATCCCGCTGGCGGCCGGACGCTTCGGCTTCGACGAGTACGTCACGCACGTGATCGACTTCATCCGCCACATCGGCCCGGACGCGCACGTGCTGGCGATCTGCCAGCCGACCGTCGCGTCGCTGGCGGCCGTCTCGCTGATGGCGGCCGGCGGCGATCCCGCGCAGCCCGCGAGCCTCACGTTGATGGCCGGCCCGATCGACTGCCGCGTGAATCCGACGAAGGTCAACGAACTCGCGACGAGCCAGCCGATCGAATGGTTCGCGCGCAACCTGATCAGCGTGGTGCCGACGGGTTTCGTCGGCGCGCAGCGGTGCGTGTATCCGGGTTTCGTGCAGGTCGGCGCGTTCATGTCGATGAACCCGGACCGCCATGCGGCGTCGTTCGCCGATCTGTACTACGAGCGCGCGAAAGGCGACCCCGCGAAAGCCGACACGTTGCGGCACTTCTACGACGAATATTTCGCGACGGCCGACCTCACCGCGGAGTTCTATCTGGAAACGGTCGAGAAGGTGTTCCAGCAGTACGCGCTCGCGCGCGGCGAGCTGGCGGTGGGCGACACGCTGGTCGAACCGGCGGCGATTCATCGCACCGCGCTGTTGACGATCGAAGGCGAGAAGGACGATATCTGCGCGGTAGGCCAGACGGTGGCCGCGCAGGAACTGTGTTCGGGATTGCCGTCGTACCTGAAGACGCACCATGTACAGACGGGCGTCGGGCACTACGGCGTGTTCAACGGCAGCCGGTGGGAAACGCAGATCTATCCGATCGTGCGGGCGACGATCCACGACAACGAGCCGTACGATCGCACCGCGGACGCGCAAGGCGACACGCACGGCGCGCACTACGTCACGCTGCGCGCGCTGCTCGATGCACGGGCATCAGGGATCGATGCGGCGACCGAAACGCAATCGGCGCACGCGCACTGAACGCGGCTAGCCAAACAGTGAATCGCCCCGGCGGAGAAGCGGGGCGATGTGTGCTGCAGCATTCGGACGACGCGCGAGCGAAACCGCTCGCGCGCCGGGCCGGCTCGTTACGAGCAGGCCTTGCCGTGCGACGCGTGGTAGCCCTTCGCCTTCGCGTCGGCTTCCGACATGTAGCTGCCGTGCTTCGTCTTGCCGTAGTACTTGTCGGTCGAGCAGTGATAGACCTTCGTGCTGTCGTTCGCCCACACCTTGCCCGCGCCGCCGCCCGGCGCCGCGGCCGTCGCGGCGGCGCTCTTCGCGCCTGCGGCGCCCGATGCCGGCGCGGCGGAAGCCGCCGTAGCCGGGGCCGCGGCCGGTGCGCTCGCCGCGGCAGCGCCCGATGCGCCGTACCACGTCTTCACGCCCTTGTGGCCCGCACATGCGCCCTTCTTCGACGCGCCCGAGTAGAACGAGCCGTCCTTGCACAGCCCGGTCGTGCCGGCCGGCGCGCTGGCCGGAACCTGCGCGAACGCACCGATCGACACACCCATGCCGGCGACCAGCGCGGCGATCAACATCGTTTTTTTCATGATCCTCTCCTGATTTGCCTGAATGACGAAAGCGTCCGGGACATTCCCGGCGACAGCGACGGTTACCGCACCCAGCGGCACACGCGATGATGGTGATGATCGAAGTGGCACACGCGGTGCGAATGCGCTTCGGCCAGTGCCGGCACGAGCACGGCGCAAGCCAGTGCGGTGGCCGTCAGGATCTTCGCGATGCGGTTCATGGTGAAACTCTCCCGGATAGTCAGCCGGTGATCCGGCTGGTACCTCCTTAACGCCGGGCGTCGACACGCCGTGCACCGCCCCTGCGGGCAATTGACGATCTTTGACATCGCATCGCCTGTCGACGATCGAAGCTGACGAATGTCTTTCTTTTCTTTCTGGTTCTTCAGCTTCTCGATCGTTTGGAATTCGAAGGAATGTGTCGAAGCGAAAAGCAGTGCGCGTAAATCGCGCCGACCAATAAAAAACCGCCTGAATGCAGGCGGTTCGTCTAGAACGCACACCCACTCGACAGGCTACGCACCGACCTCGCCCCACGGCGTCGGCTCCGGCACCGCGCACGGCCCGTCGACATCGATCGATTTGAAGTCGGCAGGCCCGACGATCTCCAGGTACTCCATGTCCGGCGAGTAATCGAACAGGTAGTGGACGATCCCCGGCGCCTGGTGCACGCAGTCACCCGCCGCCACCAGCGTTTCCTGTTCGCCGTACATGAAGCGCGCCCAGCCCTTCAGCATGATCACGATATGGAACTCGGCCTCGTGACGGTGCCAGCCGGTGCCCGCCTCCGGTGCATGATTGGCCCTGACGAGTTGCGCGACGACCTTGCCGTTCGTCGCGGCGGCGATGCCGAGATCGCGGTACAGGAAGAAGTCGCGCAGGCCCTCGCCTTGAAAGGCGGTGTCCTGCGGCTTCACGTGAGAAAAAGCGGTGGTGATCGGCGTGCTCATCGCGGTGCTCCTTCATCGAAAGGATCACGCGAGACAAGCATTAAGCGTTCCAGTTTGCGGCGGCACGGCACCGTGCGCGTCAGCGCTTGCGCCGCTTGCCGGTCAGCAGCGTCTGCACGATCACCGCGAGCAGCAGGAACGCGCCGCTCGCGAGGTTCTGGTAGTACGGGCTCAACGTGCCGACCTGGTTGATCACGTTCTCGATCACGCCGAGCAGCAGCACGCCCGCGAGCGGGCCGAACAGCGTGCCGACGCCGCCCGTCAGCAGCACGCCGCCGATCACCGCCGCCGCGATCGATTGCAGCTCGTAGCTGTTGCCGGCGCCCGGCAGCCCCGAATCGAGCCGCGACGCGAGCAGCGCGCCGGCCAGCCCCGCCAGCGCCCCGCTCAGTCCGTACGTGACGACCTTGAGCCCCTCGACGTTCACGCCGAGCATGCGCGCCGCCTCCTCGTTGCCGCCGATCGCGAACACGCCCGCGCCGTAGCGCGTGTGATTCAGCACGAACGCGGCGACGAGATACGCGACGAGCACGATCCACACGAGATGGCCGACGCCGAACAGCGAGCCGTTCGCGATCGTCGCGAAGAAGCCGGGGTTCGCGATCAGCATGTCCTGGCTCGCGAGCACGAGCGACAGCCCTTTCAAGCCGAGCAATGCGGCGAGCGTGACGATGAACGGCGCCATCCGCGCGCGGGCGATCAGCCAGCCGTTCATGAGCCCGACGATCAGCCCGACGCACACCGGCGCGGCCAGCGCGGCGCCCCAGCCGTACGGCGCCGCATACGCGGCGATCACGGTGCCGAGCCCGACGAGCGAGCCGACCGACAGGTCGAACCCGCCGAGGATGATCACGAAGCTCTGCCCGATCGTGATCAGCGCGACGAACGCGGCGGCCGCGACGATATCGAGCAGGTTCGGCGCGCTCAGGAAATGCGGAAACACGCGGCCGGCGATCAGGCAGACGAGCACGAGGATCGCGATCGCGCCGCGCGCCTGCACGAGCCGGACGAACTGCGCGCGGCGCGCGCGGCCGGCATCCTGCGCGGTGTGCGGAGTCATCGGCGCGGTCGACATGTCAGGCTCCCGAGCGTTGCAGATACAGCGCGCCGAGGATGAACGCGGCCTTCAGGATCTGCGCATACGTGTAGCTGATGTTGTTCATGATGAAGCTGGCATCGAGCAGTTGCAGGAGCAGCACGCCGAACACGGTGCCGACGATCGACACGCGCCCGCCGGACAGCGGCGTGCCGCCGATCACCGACGCGGCGATCGCATCGAGTTCGAAGTTCACGCCGACATAGTTCGGATCGCCTGCGCCGAGCCGCGCGGTGGCGAACAGGCCGGCCAGCCCGGCCAGCGCCCCGCTCGCCGCATAGACCGCCAGCAGCGTGCGCCGCACCGGCACGCCGGCGAGATGCGCGGCATCGCGGCTCGCGCCGACGAGAATCGTGTAGCGCCCGAACGTCGTGTTGCGCACGACGAAGAACACGACGGCCGCGCACACGAGCGCGATCAGCATCACGACCGGCAGACCGAACCACGTGCCGATGCCGACGAAGTCGAACGCATCGGACGGCGGCAGGCTCACGCGCGAGCCGCCGAGCAACGCCTGCGCCAGCCCGCGCGCGGCGACCAGCAACGCGAGCCCGGAAATCAGCGGATCGATGCCGAGCCGCGCGACGAGCCCGCCGTTGAACAGGCCGACCGCGAGCCCGATCGCGATGGCCGCCGCGAACGCCGCGCCGGTCCCGTACGGCAGGCACACCGCGATGATTGCGCTGGACAGCGCCATCACCGAGCCGACGGACAGGTCGATCCCGCGCGTGGCGATCGCGAGGTTCTGCCCGAGCGCGATCAGCACGATCGGCGCGGCCTGGAACAGCAGGCTGCGCGCGGCGAGCGGATTCGAGAAGCCGGGCGTGACGATCAGGTTGAAGACGGCGAGCGCGACGAACGCGAGATACACGCTGTGGTCGCGCGCCTGCGCGAACAGCGAGCGGCGCGACGGGCGGCGGGCTTCATCGGGTTCGCTCATCAGGTTGGCAAGATTCACGCTGTCCTCGTCCTCGGGTCGATGTGCGGGGCGTCAGGTCTGGTTCGCGAGCAGCGCGGTCACGTCGTCGGGGCTCGCGCCGCGCGTCGGCAGTTCGCCGCTCGTCGCGCCTTCATGCAGGATCACGAGCCGGTCGGCCAGCTCGAGCAGTTCTTCCATCTCCGACGACGTCGCGACCACCGCGAGCCCGTCGTCGGCGAGCCGTTTGACGAGATCGTGCACCTCGGCCTTCGCGCCGACGTCGATGCCGCGCGTCGGGTCGTCGAGCAGCAGCACCGACGGCTCGGTCGACAGGCAGCGCGCGATCAGCGCCTTCTGCTGGTTGCCGCCGGACAGCGTCGAGATCGGCGCGCCCGCATGCGACGTCTTGATGCCCAGCTCGCGGATGTAGCGCTCGACGAGCGCCTCCTGCTTGCGCACGGAGATGAAGCCGAACCGGGCGATGCGCGGCAGCACGCACACGACGATGTTCTCGCGCACCGACAGCTTCGAGAAAATGCCTTCCGAGCGGCGATCCTCGGACAGGAACGCGAGCCCCGCGCGAATCGCGCGCGCCGGGTCGGCGCCGTCGAGCGCCCTGCCGCCGACGCGCACCGCGCCGCCGTCCGGCTGCTGCGCGCCGAATACGGCCTTGAACGTTTCGGTGCGGCCCGCGCCGAGCAAACCGGCGAGCCCGACGATCTCCTTCGGCGCGACGCGGAACGACACGTCGCGCAAACGCGTGCCCCAGCGCAGCCCGTCGACGGCGAGCGCGGGCTCCCGCGTCGTGTCGGCGGCCACCGTCTCCGCCTGTTCGCGCGGGCCGTGCGCACCGACTTCGCGGCCGAGCATCGCCGCAATCAGCGCCATGCGCGGCAGCCGGTCCGGCGACTCGCTGCGCACCACCGCGCCGTCGCGCAGCACGGTGAGCCGGTCGCACATCCGGTAGCACTCCGACAGCCGATGGCTCACCAGCACGATCGCGATGCCGGTCGCGCGCAACTGCTCGACGACGCCGAACAGCACCTCGACTTCCGCACCGCTCAACGCGGAAGTCGGCTCGTCGAGAATCAGCACGCGCGCGCCGAGCGACACGCCGCGTGCGATCGACACCATCTGCTGCTGGCCGAGCCCGAGCGAGCCGACCTTGTCGGCCGGATCGACGTCGAGTCCGTAACGCTCGACGATCTCGCGGGTGCGCGCCCGCATCGCGCGGCGGTCGATCCACGGGCCGAAGCGACGCGGCTCGTGACCGAGGAAGATGTTCTCGGCCACGCTGCGTTCGGGAATCAGGTTGATTTCCTGGTAGACCGCGCAGATGCCCGCGCGCTGCGCGGCACGCGGGCTGTCGAACGACACGGGCACGCCGTCGACGCGGATCTCGCCCGCATCGGGCTGGTGAAAGCCGGTGAGGATCTTGATCAGCGTCGACTTGCCGGCGCCGTTCTCGCCCATCAGCCCGTGCACCTCGCCCGCGCGCAGCGACAGCGACACGCCGTTCAGCGCGCGCACGACGCCGAACGTCTTGCCGACGCCGTGCGTTTCGAGCACGACGGGTTGGCCGTGGGCGCCCGAGTCGGCGCCGGGTCCGGCGGGAAGCGTTGCGTCCATCGCGCGCCTCGCGTTCGCGGTTGAGCGGTTGAGCAGCGATTGAGCGATTGCCGAGCGTTTGCCAGCCGGTCAGTAGACGAGGTTCGCTTCGAGCGAATGCTTCGCGTTCGCCTTGTCGTACAGCGCGTCATCCATGATCTGCTTCTGCGCGACCGGCTTGCCGGCGAACCATGCTTCGAGCGACTTGAACGCGAGCGGGCCGAAGCGCGGGTTCGTCTCGACGCTCGCCGCGGCCGAACCGTTCGCGATCGCGGTGACGAAGTCCTTGGTGCCGTCGATCGACACGACCGTCACGCCGCGCTGCTTGCCGGCCTGCCGCAACGCGGTCATCGCGCCGAGCGCCATCGTGTCGGCCTGCGCGTAGACGGCGTTCACGTCCGGATGCGCGAGCAATACCTGCTCCATCACCTTCTGCGCTTCGGTGGCCGACCAGTTCGCGGTTTGCGACGCGACGATCTTCATGTTCGGGAATTTCTTCAGGCCGTCGGCGAAGCCGTCGGTGCGCTGGCTCTCGACGGTATTGCCGTAGCCGCCCTGGATCTCGGCGATCACGGCTTTGCCGCCCGTCGCATCGGCGAGCGCCTGCGCGGCGCGCTGCCCTTGCCGGAAGAAGTCGGAGCCGAGGAACGTGATGAAATCCTGGCACGGCGTGCCGGCCGTCTGGCGGTCGATCGTGACGACCGGAATGCCCTTCGCGCGCGCCTGCGCGAGCGCGGGCTGCAGGCCGGTCGAATCGTTCGGCGCGACGATCAGCGCCTGTGCGCCCTGGTTGATCATGCTTTCGATATCCGCGACCTGCTTCGCCTGGTTCGCGTTCGCATTCGTATACAGCAGCCGCTTGACGCCGGCCGCCTTCGCGGCGGCACGCACCGACGCGGTTTCGGTCGCGCGGAACGGGTTCTGTTCGTTCTCGGACTGCGAGAAGCCGACGACGAGATCGGTCAGCTTCACGCCGCCCGGCTTCGGATTCGTGCAGGTCTGCGCGGAACTCGCGCCGACCTTCTGCGCATTGTCCTGCGCATGCGCGATCGCGACGCATCCGAGCGTCACACCCATCGTCACCACGATACGTTGCAGCTTTGCACGGCTCGGCATCATCGTCTCCAAATGTTGTGATGGCGTGATCGGCCCGCGCCCCGTCGCCTGCGGACGGCATCGGCGTCACGAATTAATATTATTACTCGATATTATCGCCTGCCCGACTCAGGATAATCCCGTATCGCCGAACCCGTCAGGCGGGGCCCGGCGTCCACCGCAACGTCGCCTGCAGCGACTCGCCCGGCGCCAGCACGCAGCCGCCGACGAGCGACGCGGGTTCCGTTGCATTGAAGCTGTCCGTCGTGTTCGTGACGGGCTCGACGCACAGCGCGTCGGCGCCCGACGGCGCGTACACGACGAGCTGGTCGAACGGCTGCTCGGCCTGCAGCACCAGTTGCCGGCCGCGCTCCGGCCAGATCACCGCCGCCTCGCGCGACCAGCCGACGAAATTGTTGTCGAGCTCGAATGCATCGACCGGCATCCCGCCGCGCAGCGCGGCGACGGCCGGGTGATCGCCGACGTGGGTAGGCAGCACGTCCGCATCGGCATGCCACATCGCGTCGACGTGCGCCTTCACGACGGTGTGCGGCGTGCGCAGGTAATACGGGTGATGGCCCATGCCGAACGGCATCGGCTGTGCACCGAGGTTGCGCGCGGACAGCGTGATCGACAGCACGGGGCCGTCGAGCCGGATCGACTGGCGCGCCTCGTAATGGAACGGCCAGTCGCCCGCGCGGCTTGTATCGGGGCGATGTTCGAAGCGCAGGTCGACCTGCATCTCGTCGCGCCGCTCGACCTGCCACGGACGCAGCCAGCCGTGCCCGTGCAGCGCGTGACGATACGCATCGTCCGGGCCGGACAGGTCGATCGTGCGGCCGTCGAATTCGAACTTCGCGTCGCGGATGCGGTTGCAGTACGGAAACAGCGGGAAGCTCGCGAAGCGCAGCGGATCGCCGCTCGCGAGCGCCGCGTCGGTGGTCGGGCGAAACCAGTGCTGCGGGCCGTCCGGCGCTTCGTCGTAGTACGCGGCGATCGAGCCGCCGGCCAGCGGCGCGACGCAGACGCGGGTCGACCCGCTGGCGAGTTCGATCAGGTCGGTGTGGCGGGGCATTCCCATCGGCATCGATCATCCCGGGATGAAGCTGACGACCCCGTCGCCGGCATGCAGCATCCGGCCGCGGGCATGTGCGGCCAAGGATGGCACGGCGCCGCCCGCGTGGTCAATAATATTTGTTGATATTATTATCCGGACATCCACGCATCCGGCGGAACACGCGTAAAGCTTGATTGCCGGCCCGAATGGCCGATGTTACCGTCGGGTCAGATTGATCCGACCCGCTGTTCATCACCGACTTTATTTGCCCATCCTGCCGAGGCCGGACCGCGCTCCTACCGTGAAACGCTCTACTCAACGTCGCCCCACGATGACCGACATCGCCAAGCTTGCCGGCGTGTCGCAATCCACCGTCTCCCTCGTGCTGAACAACGCGGCGGGCACCAAGTTCTCGGACGCCACGCGCGAAAAAGTGCTGAAGATCGCGCACGAGCTCGGCTACCGGTTCCTGCCGCGCGAAGTGACGATGACGCACGGCGGCGAGCGCGACCTGATCGTCTATCTGGCCGACGAAATCTCGACGAGCCCGCACCCGGTCGTCAACATCGACGGCGCGCGCGACGCGGCGTATGCCAACGGCAAGCTGCTCGCCGTGTACTCGACGCACGGCAACGTCGACATCGAGCGCCAGGTGCTCGAATCGGTGCTCGCGATGCCGAACCTGCTCGGCGTCGTCTATGCGACCGTCTATACGCGCAAGGTCGCGCTGCCGGCCGAGCTGCTGCGCGTGCCGGCCGTGCTGCTCAACTGCTACACGACGGACAGCGGGCTGTCGTCGATCGTGCCGGCCGAAGTCGCGGGCGGCCATGCGGCGACCGAATACCTGCTGCGCGCGGGCCACCGGCGCATCGGCTACGTCAACGGCGAACCGTGGCAGGACGCCGCGAAGGACCGGCTGAAGGGCTATCGCACCGCGCTGGCCACGGCCGACATCCCGTTCGCGCCGGAACTCGTGCGCGACGGCGACTGGGGCTCCGACACCGGCTTCGAGCAGACGCTGTCGCTGCTGCGCGAGCCGAACCCGCCCACCGCGATCTTCTGCGCGAACGACCTGATGGCGATCGGCGCGATCGAGGCCGTCAAGCATCTCGGCATGCGCGTGCCCGACGACATCTCGGTGCTCGGCTACGACGACCAGGAAATCGCGCGGCATACGCACCCGCCGCTGTCGACGATCGTGCTGCCGAACTACGAGCTGGGCCGTTGGGCGGTCGAGATCCTGCTGCAGGAAGAACAGAACCGTGCGGTCGGCATGCCCGTGCGCCGCCGCGCGATCAAGCTCGACGGGCCGCTCGTCGAGCGCGGGTCGGTGCGGACCGTCGAGACGGCCGCGCAATCGGCGAGCGCGTAGGCGCGCCCCTTCCTCCTTCCGACACCCCCCTGCGACGCGGGCGGCACATTCGCCGCCCGTGCGTGCTTGCACACCCTGTCGGCCCCCTGCTTGCCCTCGGTTGCCGCCCATTCGAGGGTAAACACCATCACTAAATTATTAGTAATATTTTCCCGGCATTTCTATACTTGCGTCGGCATCGGGCAGAACCCCGGGCCACGACAGAACAACACGACGAGACGGTGACCGGAAGCGACTGCGCGCGAACCCGCCGCGCGGCCCGCTCCGTGCCGTCCGCGCATCACACGCGCATCGTGCCGCGACGCTTGCCGTCGAGGCACCGCTTCAGCCGCATCGAGTCACCAGTCGTCCGCTTCTCCCCATTGATCCGGAGTCCAGAATGACTATCACGTCTCGTCTCAAGCCCGCCGCGCTCGCGGTCTTCGTCTTGCTCGCCTCGTGCGGCGGCGATGATTCGTCCGCGCCGTCGGCATCCGCGCTTGCCGCGCATGCGTCCGTCGATGCCGCGTCCAGCGACGGTGCGGCCACGGCCAACGCCGCCGCATCCAGCGATTTCATGAACATGGGTCACGGCGGCCCGTCGCATTTCCCGAACCAGCTGGTCACGCTCGGCCTGCCGGGGCCGACGCCCGCGCTGCGCGTGTCGTCGCGCGGCGTGCCGCCGTATGCGCCGCCGCCACCGCCCGTCGCGACCGACACGCAAACGCTGACGCTCGCCGATTTCGATACGTACGGTCCGGCGTGGACGAGCGGCGGCACGAACACGATCCGGATCGACGGCACGAGCACGGACGGCGCGAAGCTCGTCACCAACGCGCAGCATCCGGCGTACGGCCACGCGTCGTACGAAGCGGACGTGACGATCGGCGCGCCCGCGCCCGGCGCGAATACCGCGAATGCGGGCTTCATCGTGCACGTGACGAACCCGTCGGTCGGCACCGATGCGCTGACGGGCTACTACATCGGGCTCGACGCGGTGCGCCACGTGGTGCAGGTCGGCCGCGAGCAGAACAACTGGACCGACTTCATCGACTACCCGGCGCCCGCGGTCGTGCCGGGCAGCACGCATCACCTGAAGGTCGTCACGCGCAACAACGCGATCGACGTGTATGTCGACGGCGCGCAGGTGATCAGCATCAACGACGCGACGAGCGGCCTGACGACCGCGCTGCGCGCGGGCGCGTTCGGGCTGCGCCGCTTCGGCGCGAGCGTCGCGTTCAGCAACGTGACCGTGAGCCGCCATCCGGACGTCGCGCCGAAAACCTACGACTTCTCGCGCGTGGTGGGCGCCGTGTACAACCCGTGGAATGCCGTCAACGCGATCGATTTCTGGCAGCACTACGATCCGGCGATCGTCGACCGCGAGCTCGACTACGCGCAGACGTACGGGATGAACACGATCACCGTGTACCTGCACTACCTGAACTGGGTCAACGATCGCGACGCGTTCCTCGCGAAGTTCGACAGCCTGCTCGAGATCGCCGCGCGCCACGGGCTGAAGGTCGCGCCGATCTTCTACGACGATTGCTGGCACGTCGATCCCGCGTACGGCCCGCAGCCCGCGCCGATCTTCGGCGTGCACAACAGCCGCTGGGTGCAGTCGCCCGGGCAGTCGGTCGAGCAGCAGTACCTGCAGCCGATCGCGGCCGGCGCGTCGACCACCTACAAGCAGGACCTGCAGCACTACATCGCCGATTTCGTGTCCGCGCACCGCAACGACCCGCGCATCCTGTACTGGGAGCCGATGAACGAGCCCGGCTGCAGCGGCAACGGCGCGCTGCAGCCGACGCGCGCGCTGATGATGAACGACGCGCGCATCGCGATCCTGAACGCGGGCGCGACGCAGCCGATCAATTCGCCGAACGTGCAGGAGCCGGAAGGCGATTACTTCTCCGACTTCCATGCGTTCCACCCGTACGCGCTCAACGCGACGACGCCCGACTACTCGCTGCCGCCGAGCCTGCTCGACAGCCTGAATTCGGAAACGCTGCAGCGCGGCTGGCCGGGCGGCCAGGCAGGCCAGACGATGGCCGGCATCGCATCCACCTACGGCGGCAAGACGGGCTTCCTCGTGTGGGAGTTGATGATCGGCCGCACGAATACGCGCTTCCACTGGGGGCAGACGGCGTCCGCCCCGGCGACCGTCGAGCCGGCGACGCCGTTCCAGGGCACGCTCTACCCCGACGGTCACCCGTGGAGCACGGCCGAGGTGCAGGCGCTCGCGAGCGCGTTCAGCTCGCGGCTGCGCGTGCTGAACGCGACGTACTACAACGACACGACGTTCACGACGCCGGTGTTCTCGTCGATCACGCCGCTGGTCGATTTCGACCTGAACACCGAGCGCGGCACCGATTCGCCCGATGCGTCGAAGGGGATGAATGCGACGAACTATGCGATCCGCTGGACCGGCGCGCTCGACATTCCGAAGGCCGACAACTACACGTTCAGCGTGACGAGCGACAACGTCGCGCGCGTGTGGATCGACGGCCGCAAGGTGATCGACAAGGAGCAGCCGGGACTCGCGACCGCGAAGGGCCGCATCCACCTGTCGCAGAAGCGGAACGTGCCGATCCGCGTCGAGTACGTGCATGCGAGCGGGCCGGCCAGCATGCATCTGCAATGGTCGAGCCCGAGTGCGGGCCGCGATAATCTCGTACAGGTCGCGCAGCGGCCGTTGACGGACGCGCTCGCGCAATAGTTGGCGTTACTCGCGTGAACGCCCGTGAAGCCTGCGCGGCTTCACGGGCGTTGCGATGCAACCGGCAGACGCGTTTATTACTTCAACCGCCCCGACAGAAACTGCCCGAGCCGCTCGCTCTTCGGATTCACGAGGATCTGCTGCGGATCGCCCTCCTCCTCGATCTTCCCCTGATGCAGGAAGATCACGTGGTTCGACACGTTGCGCGCGAAGCCCATCTCGTGCGTGACGACGACCATCGTGCGCCCTTCCTCGGCGAGCTTCTGCATCACCTTCAGCACTTCGCCCACCAGTTCCGGATCGAGCGCCGACGTCGGCTCGTCGAACAGCATCACTTCCGGCTCCATCGCGAGTGCGCGCGCGATCGCGACGCGCTGCTGCTGGCCGCCCGACAGATGCGACGGATACATGCCCTCGACGCGCGGCGCGAGGCCGACTTTCTCCAGATACTTGCGCGCCCGCGCGATCGCTTCGTCCTTGCCGACCCCGAGCACGGCCATCGGCGCCTCGATCACGTTCTCGAGCACCGTCATGTGCGCCCACAGGTTGAAGTGCTGGAACACCATCGACAGCTTCGTGCGCATCCGCTGCAACTGCTTCTGGTCGGCCACGCGCAGCGACCCGTTGCGGTCGCGCGTGGTCTGGATCGGCTCGCTGCCGATCGTGATCTGCCCCGAGCACGGCTGTTCGAGGAAGTTGATGCAGCGCAGGAACGTGCTCTTGCCGGAGCCGCTCGAGCCGATGATGCTGATCACGTCGCCGGCCTTCGCCTTCATCGACACGCCCTTCAACACCTCGTTGTCGCCGAATTTCTTGTGCAGGTTGTCAACGGTAAGCTTGTACATGCTGGGTCCTTCGTTGCGGATCTTGCGGATGCGTTAATGGCTGCGCGGCGCGAGATACGCGAGCCAGCGCGTCTCGAGCTTGCGGAACGCCCAGATGAGCGCGAACACGACGACGGCGTACAGCACGGCTGCGATGCCGTAGGCCTGGAACGACATGTAGGTCGCCGAATTGACGTCGCGCGTGACCTTCAGGATGTCGGGCACGGTCGCGGTGAACGCGAGCGTCGTCGCATGCAGCATCAGGATCACTTCGTTGCTGTAGCTCGGCAGCGAGCGGCGCAGCGCGGACGGCAGGATGATGCGCGTATAGAGCTTGAAGCGCGACATCCCATAGGCCATCCCGGCTTCGATCTCGCCGGACGACGTCGCCTTGATCGCGCCCGCGAAGATCTCCGTCGCATACGCGCATTCGTTCAGCACGAACGCGAGCAGCGTACAGTTCATCGCGTTGCGGAAGAACGTGTCGAGCAGCACGTGGTCGTGCACGACCTGCAGGCTGTAGATGCCCGTGTAGCACATCAGCAGCTGCACGTAGAGCGGCGTGCCGCGGAACACGTACGTATAGAGCCACACGGGGCCCGAGATCCAGCGGTTCGACGACGCCCGCGCGATCGCGAGCGGCACGGCGAGCGCGAAACCGAACGCGATCGACACGACCAGCAGCCACAGCGTGATCGCGAGGCCGCTGAAGCGGTAGCCGTCGGAATAGAGATAGTTTTGCCAGTACTGGCTGACGAGTTCGATCACAGTGCGAGCCTCCGGACACCGACGGAATAACGCTTCTCGAGGTGATGCAGCACGACGTTCGACACCGTCGTGATCGCGAGGTAGATCGCGCCCGCAGCCAGCGTGAAGAAGAAGAAATCGAGCGTGCTCTTGCCGGCGTCCTGCGACGCCTTCACGACGTCGGCGAGGCCGATGATCGACACGAGCGCGGTGGCCTTCACGAGCACCTGCCAGTTGTTGCCGATGCCCGGCAGCGCGAAGCGCATCATCTGCGGGAACAGGATGCGGTGAAACACGCGCCAGCCGCTCATCCCGTACGCGAAGCCGGCTTCGAGCTGGCCGCGCGGCACCGCGAGGAACGCGCCGCGGAACGTCTCGGTGAAGTACGCGCCGTAGATGAAGCCGAGCGTCACGACGCCGGCCACGAACGGGTCGATGTCGATCTGATCCCAGCCGAGCAGGTCGGTCACGTCGTTCAGCAGGATCTGGATCCCGTAGAACAGCAGCAGCATCAGCACGAGATCGGGCACCGCGCGGATCAGCGTCGTATAGAACGTGCCGACCGACTTGAGCACGCGGTTGGCCGACAGTTTCGCGGCCGCGCCCGCGAGGCCCAGTATCAGCGACGCGGCGAGCGACAGCACCGCGAGCTTCACGGTCTCGACCGTGCCGGCCCACAGCAGCGGGCCAAATCCTTGGAAGATCATATGAGGAACCCAGAACGAGGTGGCTGGATTGTCAATAGCCATTAAGCGCGCAGCAAACGAGTTCTGCGCACGACGTGATGCAGCCTGCTCATCAAGCCGGACGCGGCCCGCGCACGGGGCGGCATCCGGCAACGCAGGCGGCGCGCCGCCATCGATGCGCGCCGCCCGCGCGGTCAGCCGCCGTAGACGTCGAACGCGAAGTACTTCTTCTCGAGCTTCTTGTAGGTGCCGTCCTTGATGATGTCGGCGATCGCGTGGTCGATCTTCGCCTTCAGGTCGGCGTCGTCCTTGCGCAGGCCGATGCCGGCGCCGTTGCCGAGCGTCTTCGGATCGTCGATGTCGCCGCCGGCGAACTGGAAGTTCGCACCGCGCGGCGTCTTCAGGAAGCCGATGTCGGCCTGCACCGCGTCCTGCAGCGCCGCGTCGAGGCGGCCCGACATCAGGTCCTGGTACACGCCGTCCTGGTTCTGGTAAGGCACGACCTGCACGCCCTTCGGCGCCCAGTACGCCTTCGCGTAGGTTTCCTGGATGGTGCCCTGCTCGACGCCGACCGACTTGCCCTTCAGCGATTCGGCCGTCGGCTGCAGGTTCGCGCCCTTCTTCGCGACGAGGCGCGTCGGCGTGTTGAACAGCTTGTCGGAGAACGCGATCTGCTCGGCGCGCGCCGGCGTCATCGACATCGACGACAGCACGCCGTCGAACTTCTTCGCCTTCAGCGCCGGGATCATCCCGTCGAAGTCGTTCTCGATCCACACGCATTTCGCCTTCAGGCGGGCGCAGATCTCGTTGCCGAGGTCGACGTCGAAGCCGACGACCTTGCCGCTTGCGTCCTTCGATTCGAACGGCGGGTAGCTGGCGTCGACGCCGAAACGGATCGTCGACCAATCCTTGGCGTGGGCACCGACCGCGAGGCAGGCGAGGGCAATACTGAGCGCGAGTTTCTTCATGGCGTTCCTGTCAGAGGCGGACTGGGGCGGATTCCGGTCGGGCTGCCCGCCGTGAATCCTTCCAACCGGGTAATCGCGTGTTCCGGCGATGTTCCAAGTTGTACATACAACTTTGCCTTTTCCAGGATAGGGTCAGCAATCCGTGTTTATCTCTAATTGTCGGCGGATTAGGAGCGTCGACAGGATTTTCCTTAATTTTCAATTAATTATGGATTACGCGGGGCTGAATGGAGGCTTTCTTGCGGCGTACGGCGGCAGCCGGGCAGGGCCCGGCACCTGTCTAGACTTTGTCGGCCGCCGCACCGTGTTTTCCGAACCGGCCTGACGTTCGTCCAACGACGGCGTGGCCGCCGCCGGCTCATCCTGCCCTTTCCGCCTTCGGTCGCCAGCGCAGCGCGTTTACGCATCCTTTGCAGACGCGCGGCGAGTCTATACACCGTCTCGCCGCGGCGATTTCTAGAATGGGCGCCATGTCGAGAACGAGATCTCCGCCGTGCAGCGCGCGCCGCGACCGGGGATGAGCCCATGAAACCGACCAGAACCGAATCCACTGCTTCACGCCATCTGCCGCCCGCTCGCTCGCGGCGTCGCGCTCCCGCGGACACACTCGTGCTGCTGTCGATCCGCGTCGAATCGGACAACCTCGCGGTCGTGCGGCGTCGCTTGCATCAGGCCGTCGGCGCCGCACTGAACTGCTACACGGCCGCGCTCGACCGCCGCACCGGGCGCGCGTGCATCGAACTCGAAGTCGCACGGTCACAGGCGTCGCCCGCGATCCTGTCGATCCTGCGCCTGCTGCCGGCCGCCGAGTTCGGCGCGATCCGCCTGTTGCAGCACTAGCGGCGTTCGTCCCCGCCGCGCGTGACACGCGTCACGCACGCCCTCTTTTTCATCGATTCGCACGCACGGGTCCGCACGGATCCGCGCGGCGGATCGCCGTTCCCGTCGCAACGGGCCTTTCCAGGAAACACACGCAATGAAAAAAGCAGTCGTCGGTACCCTCTCGCTCGCATGCTTCGGCGTCGTCGCGCATGCGCAAAGCAGCGTCACGCTCTACGGGATGCTGGATGCCGGTATCGCCTATACGAACAACCAGTCGGGCAAAAGCGCGTGGCAGCAAGGCAGCGGCCTGCTGTCGAATACGGTCTTCGGGCTGAGCGGCAACGAGGATCTCGGCGGCGGCCTGCATGCGCTGTTCCGGCTCGAAAGCGGCTTCAACCTGAACAACGGCACGCAGTCCTATCGAAACACGCTGTTCGGTCGCCGCGCGTACGTCGGCCTGCAGAGCGATCGATACGGCGCGCTGACGCTCGGCCGCCAGTACGACGCCGTGGTCGACTATCTCGGCCCGCTCGCGATGGCGAACAACGGCGACGGCAACAACCTCGCGTCGCATCCGTTCGACAACGACAACCTCGACGATTCGTTCTACATCGACAACGCGGTGAAATACACGAGCCCGACACTCGCGGGCTGGCAGTTCGGCGGCCTGTACGGGTTCGGCAACGCGGCCGGCGGCTTCGCGAACAACCGTGCATACAGCGCGGGCGTGTCGTATGCGAACGGGTCGGTCAGCGTCGGCGCCGCGTACCTGCAGCTCAATCGCGGCGGCCTGACGGCCGGCGGCGCACTGTCGACCAACGACGCGCCGAACTTCCCGGCCGTCCGGCAGCGCGTGATGGGCGCCGGCGGCAGCTACGCGTTCGACCGGCTGACGATCGGCGCGGTGTGGACGCACGCGATGTTCGACGAAACGGCCGCGTCGTCGCTGCCGGGCGCGCTGAACGCGCTGCGCTTCGACAACTACGAGATCAACGCGCGCTATGCGCTGACGCCGGCGGTTTCGTTCGCCGGTGCCTATACGTTCACCGACGGCCGTTACGACGACGCAACCGGCAGCCACCGGCCGAAGTGGCACCAGGTGACGCTGATGGCCGACTACGCGCTGAGCAAGCGCACCGACGTGTATGCGGAAACCGTGTATCAGCACCAGTTCGGCGTGCCGACGGGCGCGACGCTCGGGTTCGCGAACGTCACGGGCGTCGCGGCTTCGTCGACCCGCACGCAGGTGGTCGCGACGGTCGGCATCCGGCATCGGTTCTGACCGCAAGCGAGCCGTCGCAGGCCGGCCGCTCTGTGCAATCCCGCATGGACGCGCGCCGGCCGAACAGGGATCATTCGGGGAATCCGGGCCGGCGCGCCCGCGAAACCGGTACACTCGGCGCCGGGCGCGCGCCGGATCGGCATTCGGCGGCGGCCCGCCGCCGACCCAGAAATCGTGATCCCATGACCACACCGATCTATCAGGAAATCAAGGACTTCATCCTCGCGCGCATTCATGCCGGCGAATGGGCGGAAGGCGACCAGGTGCCGTCGGAGAACGAGCTCGCACGCGAATTCAACGTCGCGCGGATGACCGTCAACCGCGCGCTGCGCGAGCTGACGGCCGAACAGGTGCTCACGCGCACGCGCGGCTCCGGCACGTATGTCGCGTCACCGAAATACGAATCGACGCTGGTCGCGATCCGCAGCATCTCCGACGAAGTCGCCGCGCGCGGCCACGGCTATCGCGCGCAGGTGCTGCAGGTCGGCGCGGCCGTCGCCGATGCGAAGCTCGCCGACGAACTGCGGCTCGACACCGGCAGCCCGATCTTCCATTCGCGCGTGCTGCATTTCGAGAACGACACGCCCGTGCAACTCGAGGAACGCTGGGTCAATCCGGCCTGCGCGCCCGAATACGCGTTGCAGGACTTCACGACGACGACGCCGAACCAGTACCTGACGCGCGTCGCGCCGCTGCAGCGCGTCGAATACCGGATCGAGGCCGCGATGCCCGATGCCGAAACGCGCCGCCACCTGACGATGGACGATCGCGAGCCGTGCCTGCTGCTGCATCGGCGCACGTGGTCGCAGGGGCTGGTCGCGTCGATCGCGAATCTGTGGCACCCGGGCAGCCGCTACCGTTTCACCGGGCATTTCTGATGCCGCGGCGCGCGCTTACCTCGCGCGCGGTCGCGCCCATCGTTCGATCGCACTGACGGCCCGCTGCAATCCCTCCTCCTGCGCGATGCGCGTGCCGAGCGCCGCCGCACGCGCCTTCGTCTCGCCGCGTTCGGCAAACGCGATCGCCCGTGCCAGCGCGGCCGCCTCCACGCGCCGCCCCGCGACCGGCGCATCCGCGACACCGAGCCGTTGCAGCCGGTTCGCCCAGAAGAACTGATCGCCCGCGAACGGCACGACCACCGACGGAATGCCGGCCCGCGCCGCCGAATGCGTGGTGCCCGACCCGCCGTGATGCATCGCCATCGCGACGCGCGGGAACAGCCAGTCGTGCGGCGTGTCGCCGATCACGCGAACGTGCGCCGGCAGCAGCGACGCATCGATGCCGCTCCAGCCCGGATAGAACAGCGCGCGCCGGCCGGCCAGCGCCTGCGTCAGCGCGGCGGCCAGCGCCGCCCGATCGAAGCCGGCCATGCTGCCGAACCCGATGTACACGGGCGGCTCGCCCGCGTCGAGAAACGCCGACAGTTCGGGCGGCGGCGTCCACGCACGCGCGTCGACCCGCCACTGGCCGCAGGCGTGCACGTTCGCCGGCCAGTCGGCCGGACCGGACAGCAGCGCCGGCGACACGCCATACAGCATCGGATGATCGGTCCACACGTGCTTGCGCGGCGGCAATCCGCAGACGCTGGCGCGCGCCGCGTTGGTCGACTTCCTGAACGCGTGCCACAGCAACGCATTCACGAGCCGATGGCTCGCGCGATTCAGCCAGCGCGGCAGCTTCCCCGGCGGCAGGAACGGCGACGCGAATTCGGCGGTCGGCGTGATCGGGATCATGCCGGTGCCGATCGCCGGTATGCGGCGATACTCGGCGACCGACAGCCCGACGAACGACGCGAGGCCCGACACGAGCAGCGCATCGCACCCGGCCGACGCGTCCGCGACTTCTTGCATCCATGCGGCCGTGTTCGCATTCGCGATCGCCGCGAGCGCCTTCGACGTATCGTTGAAGCCGCCCCTCCCGCGCACCGCATCGGCCAGCGCGCCTTCCGGCGCGATCGCGCGACGGATATCGCCGGACAGCGGCGCCGACGGCACGCCGAGCGCGGCGGCCGAGCCGAGCGTCGCCGCGTCGGCCAGCAGCCGGACGTCGTGGCCGGCATCCAGCAGCGCGCGACCGAGCGCCGCGAGCGGACGCGTGTCGCCTTCGGTGCCGTAGGTGGCGATGACGAGTTTCATGCGGGGCTCCTCGTGCACGGCGGAAAAGGTTGGATTCAAAAACGTGCACGTCGTATACTAATGCAATCCGCACACTTTCAGTCAATCCCCTGCCATGACGACTCCGACCGACGATCCGGGCCGCCGCGCGCGCAAACGCATCCAGATGCTCGCGCATCTCGCCGCGACCGGCGCGCGCCTGTTCGATGCGCACGGCTACGATGCCGTCACGATGGAGCAGATCGCCGCGCAGGCCGATGTCGCGAAACGCACGCTGTACAACCACTTTCCGACGAAGGAAGCCGTGCTCGCGCACTGGCTCGAAGGCGAACTCGCGCGCGATCTCGCGCATCTGCAACACGACGTCGCGCGGCGCAAGACCTTTGCGTCGCGCATCGGCTGCGTGCTCGACGCGTCGGCCGCCTGGTGCGAGCACCATCCGGCGTACCTGCTCGCGTACCTGCGGCACCGCTTCCTGAGCATCGGCGCAGCCGAACCGGCGCGTGCGGGAGAGAACGGCAGCGACATCGCATGGGTGTGGCAGCAACTGATCGCCGCCGGGCAGCAGGCCGGCGAACTGAACGCCGCGCTGCGGGCCGATCAGCTCGCGACCTGGTTCCATCACCTGTATCTCGCGGCGATGCTGCGCTGGCTGACCGTGCCGGGGCTGTCGCTGAAACGGGAGTTTCAGTCGGTCGCGAAGCTGTTCATCGAAGGCGCGGAAGCGAAACGGTGACGCAGCCAACGCGTCGCGTGGCACACACATTGTTACAACGAACCCACACTTCGCATGCCAAATTTCCCGCGCGGCAGTATGCTGATGTCGTACGGCTGCGCACTGCGCATCGGGTAATCCCGTCGTTCGCACGCGACACGCGCCGCCGTCGCGACCGCAATCATGCGTTGCAAGGAGGGTTGTGATGGCTACCACGCATCAGCACTTCCACCTCGAACTACGGCACGCCACCGCGCCGACCTACTTCATCAGTTACCTGTTCCCTGCGTTGCTGTTCGTCTACGAACTGCTGCGCGTCGGCCAGTGGATCCGCGATCACGGGATGCAATTCGTCGCGTTCAAGCAGATGGGCTACGAGTATCTGCTGATGCTGCTGTTCGTCGGGCTGCAGATCGTCGTCGAGGCGATCTTCCTGCTCGGCGCCGCGATGCGCAAGGATCATCGCGATTTCGAGCACCGCTTGCCGAACGTGATTCTCGGCATCGGGCTTTCGATCGTACTGCTGGCGATCGATCTCGCGATCCAGCTTTCGTTCTGACCACCGGCGGGCAGGCGCCCGCCGGCGAAGGCGAGCGCGCTCAGACGAGCGCGTCGCGCAGGCACGTCGCGACGGCGGCCAGCACGTCGTCGGTCCGCTCGCGGTGCGGCAGGTGTCCGCAGCGCGCAAGCAACAGGAACGACGACGGCCCCGCGACGCGCGCGGCGATCCGCTTCGGATGCACGTCAGACCCGTATTCGTCGTCTTCGCCGTGAATCGCGAGCGTCGCGCACTGCACGCGCGGCAGGTCGTCGTCGAGATTCCAGTCGCGAAACGCCGGCGACAGCCACGTGTCGACCCACGCGCGCAGCACCCATTCGGCCTTGTCGCCGTGATAGCGCGCGAGCCGGTCGAGTTGACCCGGCTCATCGAACTGCCGCCCCGCGTCGCGAATGCCGGCCAGCGTGCGATCCTCGACGAACGCCTGCGCGGCGACGGTCACGAGCGCACGACACCGCTCAGGGTACGCGGCCGCACAGCCGACCGCCATCCCGCCGCCGACGCTGTGCCCGAACGCGACGAACGCGTCGACGCCGAGCTGTTCGAGTACCGCGGCGAACGCACGGTCGGCTTCGTCGCGCACGAACGTCGTGCCGAGCATGCCCGGATGCCGATCGGAACGGCCGAAACCGAGACGGTCGTACGCGATCACGTCGCGCTGCGTCGCGCGAGCGAGCTGCGCGGGGAAGTCGCGCCACAGGTCGACGCAGCCGAGCGAATCGTGCAGCAGCACGATCGGCGCGGCCGGCCCAGGCGCCGCCGCGGGCTGCGCCGGCCCCGCACGCCAGCGTTTCGCAAAGAGACGCCCTTGCGGCGTCTCGACGGTCGTCTCCTCGGTCAGGATATCGGTCATGTGTCGATCGTCTGCATGAGAGCGGCCGCGCGTCGGCGGCCGCATCGAATCCGCGCATGGTGGCCCGCCGGCGCGCGCAGCGTCAAGCAAGCCCCTACGGCCCGCGCGCTCATTCGGGCTGCGGCGGCAGATATTCCATCCGCGCCTCGTCGTACAGCCGGTAGATCAGCGCCTGCATCGCGCGGATGTCCTCCGATTCGTCGAGCGCGCGCATGCTCATGATGATCGGCGACACGAGGTTCGGATCGTCGAGCGGCTTGTAGCTGATGTCGTCGCGCTTGAGCCCGTACACGCTGTGCGGCACGACCGACACGCCCTCGCCCATCGCGACGAGGCCGAGCGCGATCTGCAACTCGCGCGTCTCGTAGATCCGGCGCGGTTGCAGCGCCCGATCGTGAAAGGCCGCGAGCACCTGGTCCGCGTAGCTCGGGCGCGGCGCCTTCGGAAAGATGATCAGCGTGTCGTTGACGAGATCGTGCAGCGACAGCACCGGTTTGGCGCTGTCGAGCACATGGCCGACCGGCAGCGCGACGATCATCCGCTCCTCGCGCAGCACGACGCGCCGCACGCTCGGGTCCTCGTGGCGGATGCGTCCGAACCCGACGTCGATGCGCCCTTCCTTGAGCGCCTTGATCTGGTCCATCGTCGACATCTCGTGCAGGCTCAGCTCGACGGCCGGATATTCGCTGCGAAAGCGCCGGATGATCTTCGGCAGCATCCCGTACAGCGTCGAGCCGACGAAACCGACCGACATGCTGCGCTCGATCTTGCCGACCCGCTTCGTCATCGATTCGAGTTCGGTCGTCTGCGCGAGCAGTTGCACCGCGTGCGAATAGAAGAAGCGTCCGGCATCGGTCAGCTTCAGCGGCCGCGCGTTGCGCTCGAACAGCGGCACGCCGAGCGCCTCCTCGAGCTGCTGGATCTGCCGGCTCAGCGGCGGTTGCGCGATATGCAGCCGTTCCGCCGCCCGCGTGAAATTCCGCTCTTCGGCCACCGCGACGAAGTAGCGGAGATGTCTCAACTCCATGTTCGAATCCTCCCGGGACAGGCAACGGACGCTCACCCGGCGCCGCGCGAATAGCGCCCGCACCGCTCACCCTCGCCGGCTATCCGTACCGGCCTCCTCGATCGCCTGCTTCCCGATCCCGTCACGATACCTCAGCCGGCGCCGGTCCCGGCGCAAGCAGCGTCGTGCTGGCGACGACGCGCGGGGCTGCGCAAAGCAAAACGGGAAGCCGCGAGGCTTCCCGTTCGTTCACCGACGCCGCGCGGCGGCATCGTGTCGACCGCATCACACCTCGGTCGCGTACAGCGCATCGCGCTGCTCGTGGCTCAGCGAGTCGAGCGGCACGTCCGGCAACTGATAGCAGATCATCGTGCCGTACAGCTCGGCCAGGCAGTTGCTGCCGGCGTCGAGCGCGTAGCCGTCCTCGCCGTCCGGCGCCGGCGGGTACACTTCGCGCCACGCGTTGATCGCGGCTTCGATTCGCACGATGGAAACGGGTCCGGCCTTCCGCTCGGCGGGTGATGCGCTCATGGATTCCTCTGGGTTGCGCGCTCCGCGGGCCGTGCCGGCCCGGCGGGAGCGATGAAAACGCCGGGCCGCTCGCCGGCCGCCGCGCGGCGCGCGCCGGATGCCGATCCGCGCCGCGCCTGTCGCGCCGGCCGGGCCGTGGCCCGGTAGGGTCGGGCAATATAACCGGCTTTGACCCCGTGCAGGCAAAAGCCGGGCAAAAAAAACGGGAAGCGCGCGGCTTCCCGTTTCGTCGACCGTCGCGCGGCCGCCTGCCGCGCCGGCCTCAGCCCGCGGTTTCGCGGTTCGCCACCGGCTGCCGCTGCGCGCCGCGATTCGCGGCGATCCACGGCGCGATCTCCATGTCCTCGTAGCGCACGAACCGGCTCTTCTTCAGGAACCGGAAGCCGAGCCACACGACGACGAACAGCGGAATGCCGACATAGGTCGCGGCCACGCCGGCCCAGTCGATCCGGTTCGCGAGGAACGCCTGGTAATCCTGGCCGAGCGCGATCACGAGGCACAGCACGAACGCGAACAGCGGGCCGAACGGGAACCACTTCGACTGGTACGGCAACTGGTCGAGCGCATACCCCTGCTTCACGTAGCCCTTGCGGAACCGGTAGTGGCTGACCGCGATGCCGAGCCACGCGATGAAGCCCGTCATCCCGGACGTGTTCAGCAGCCACAGGTACACGGTCTTGTCGCCGTACAGCGACGTGAAGAAGCACAGCGCGCCGACGGCGGTGGTCGCGTACAGCGCGTTGCGCGGCACGCCGCCCGGCGACAGCTTCGCGAACACCTTCGGCGCGCGGCCTTCGGTCGCGAGGTTGTAGAGCATCCGCGTCGACGCGTACATGCCCGAGTTGCCGGCCGACAGCACGGCCGTCAGGATCACCGCGTTCATCACGCCGGCCGCGAAGGCCAGGCCCGCGTGACGGAACACGAGCGTGAACGGGCTCACGCCGATGTCGGTCACGTCCGTCTTCAGCAGGTTCGGGTCGGTATACGGAATCAGCACGCCGATCACGAAGATCGCGAACACGTAGAACAGCAGGATGCGCCAGAACACCTGGCGCACCGCGCGCGGGATCGTCGTACGCGGGTTTTCCGATTCGCCGGCCGCGACGCCGATCAGCTCGGTGCCCTGGAACGAGAAGCCCGCGATCATCGCGACGCCCATCAGCGCCGGCAGGCCGCCCGCGAACGGTGCGTCGCCGATCGTCAGGTTGCCCCAGCCGTTGGCCGGCGCGCCCTTCAGAATGCCGAAGATCATCAGCAGCCCGACGCCGATGAACGCGACCACGGTGACGACCTTGATCAGCGCGAACCAGTATTCGGCTTCGCCGAAACCGCGCACGGTGAGCGCATTGAGCAGGAACATCACGCCGAGGAACGCCGCGCTCCACCACACGCCCGGCACGTCCGGAAACCAGTAGTGCATCACGAGCTGCGCGGCGACGAGCTCGACCGCGATCGTCACCGCCCAGTTGTACCAGTAGTTCCAGCCGAGCGCGAAGCCGAAGCCTTCATCGACGTATTTCGCGCCGTAGGTCGCGAACGAGCCCGACACCGGCATGAACGCGGCCATCTCGCCGAGGCTCGTCATCAGGAAGTAGACCATCAGGCCGATCAGCATGTACGCGACCATCGCGCCGCCGGGGCCGGCCTGCGAGATCGACGCGCCGGACGCGACGAACAGGCCCGTGCCGATCGAGCCGCCGATGGCGATCATCGTCAGGTGGCGCGCCTTCAGCGCGCGATGAAGCTTGGGTGGGTTCGCGGGCGAACCGGGTTGGTCGGAATTCGGAATTGCGGACATAAACGAGACGAACGTTGAGCGGGCCGGCATCCGTAGCCGGCGCATGCGGAATCGGAGCGCGGCGCGCGTCCTGCGATGCATTCGATGCGGCCCCGATACGCGTTGCGCGGCGGGCGCCTGCGGCGAAGCGCGGATTCTACCTGATTCGATACGGGGACAGCTGAGGTGGCCCCGCCCGCCGCCCCGCCGGAGATTTCGCGGAATCAACGGGTTGGCCGCGTCGGCGCGGCCACGGTCGCACGTCGTTGCAAAGACCCCGATTACGAACGGGTCATTCGATATTCGTTTTTCCCGGTCACGACCTAATCCTGTCCCGATCCGCCAAATACCGCGGCAATACGCAAAATCGACCGATCAATACACCATTAATCAGACAAAAAGCCCGACACTGGTCATTGATTCAAATCAAATCGCCCGCGCGCCATGCGGTAATGATGCGTAACCGTTTCGAATCGCCGTATCCGCATGCATGTTTTGCATGCGCACGCGAAATTCAGGAATTCGCGGGATAATGACGCTTAATTCGAAATAATCCGCGCGCGGAACCGCAACGACGCGACCAGCCGCCACCCGCCACCCCCGAGGATGAAGTCATTCCCGCTGCCCGCCACGCTGCGCCGCCATACCGCGTCGGTCGTGGCACGCATTCTGTCGCCCCGCGGCGTACTCGTGGCGGGCATCGTCCTGCTGATGTTCAGTTGGGGACTTTCCACGTCGCTATTAATCGAGGCGCGCCGCGACGCGTATGACCATGCGGTCGAAAATGCGCGCAATCTGATGCTGCTGATCGAACGCGATATCGCGCGCAATATCGAACTCTACGATTTGTCATTACAAAACGTCGTCGACGGCGTGGCCGATCCGGAACTGATGACATTGCCGCCGCGCCAGCGCCACCGGCTGCTGTTCGACCGCGCGGCCACCGGCGCCTATCTCGGCTCCATTTTCGTGATGGATGCGCACGGCAATATCGCGATCGATTCGAGCGCATCGCCCGCGCGGCAAGGCAATTTCGCCGACCGCGACTATTTCGCCGTGCACCGCGACCGGCTCGTCCCCGGCCTCTACATCAGCCGGCCGTACGCGTCGCGGCTGCGCGGCGGCGCGCTGACGATCGCGCTGAGCCGCCGGATCAACCGGCCCGACGGCACGTTCGCCGGGATCGTCGTCGGCACGCTCAGCATCGACTACTTCCGCGCGCTGCTCGACGGCCTCGCGGTCGGCCGGCACGGCAGCGCGGCGATCGTCGAGGACAACGGCACGCTCGTGTCGCGCCTGCCGTACGACACGCGGGTGGTGGGCCTCGACCTGCACGACTCGCCGCTGTTCGTCGACGCGCAGCGCAGCCGCGACGGCGAGCTGAGCGGGGTCGGCGCCATCGACGGCGTGCGGCGCGTCTATGTTTACAAGCATCTCGCCGGGCTGCCGCTGATCGTCGACGTCGCGCCCGCCGAGATCGACATCTATGCGTCGTGGCAGCACCGCGCGGTGTGGACCGTCGTGCTGATGAGCCTGTTTACGGCGTTCATCGCGTGGGGCTCGCTCGCGCTGTCGCGCGAGCTGAAGCGCCGGCAGGACGCGGAATCGAAGCTGTACCGGCTCGCGCACACCGATTCGCTGACGGGCCTCGACAACCGCGGCACGTTCGATGCGGTGCTCGCGAAGGAAGCCCAGCGCGCGTCGCGCAGCGGCCGCCCGTTGTCCGTGCTGTTCGTCGACGTCGATCACTTCAAGGCGTTCAACGACTACTACGGCCACCCGGCCGGCGACGACGTGCTGCGCCAGGTCGCGCAATCGCTGTCGCGCTGCCTGCGCCGCGACAGCGATCACGTCGCGCGCTACGGCGGCGAGGAATTCGTCGTCACGCTGCCCGACACCGACGCGCCGGGCGCGGCAACCGTCGCCGAGGGCATCCGGCGCGCGATCGCGGGGCTCGGGATCGAACACGTGAAAAGCCCGTACGGGCGCGTGACGGCCAGCATCGGCACGGCCACCGCCGCCGACGGCCGGATGAACGCCGCGACGCTGCTGCGGCGCGCCGACGAGGCGCTGTACCGCGCGAAGTCCGGCGGCCGCAACCGCGTGCTGGACGCACTGTCGAGCGCGGCCGACGCGTGACGCGAGGTGCGCCGTGGCCTGACGCGGCCGCCGGCCGCCCGGCCCGTCGGCGCCGCCGTGGACAGCCCGCGCGCGTTCGGCTAGCGTTACGTCAGCTGCGCAGGCGGCGCGGCGCCGGCCCGCGCGGGCCGCCGTGCGCGTCCCGGCTCCCTCGACTCCGTCATGACCGCCCCGCTCCCGACCCGACTGCCGCCGCTCGTGCGCCACGCGCTCCGCCCGCTGCTCGACCCGTACCGCCGCTACCGGCACGCGAAGCTAATCCATGCGGCGCGCGTCGCGCTCGCGATTCTCGTGTCGATCGCGCTGTCCACCGGCCTGCGCGTGCCGCACGGCGAATGGTCGACGATCACCGTGCTGATCGTCGTCGGCGGGCTGCAACATCACGGCAACATCCGCAAGAAGGCGGCCGAGCGCGCGCTCGGCACGTCGATCGGCGCACTGGCGGGGCTCGGGCTGATCCTCCTCTACTCGTTCCTGCACGCGCCGTTCGCGATCTACCTGCTGATGGCCGTGGGGTGCGGTATCTGCGCGTATCACGCGATCGGCAAGGCCGGCTACATCGCGCTGCTGTCGGCGATCACGATGGTGATCGTCGCCGGGCACGGCGACAACGAGATCGTCGACGGCCTGTGGCGCGCGGTGAACGTGCTGGTCGGCATCGCGATCGCGCTGGCGTTCTCGTTCGCGCTGCCGCTCTATGCGACCTACTCGTGGCGCTACAAGCTGGCCGACGCGCTGCGCGCGTGCGCGGCCGTGCATGCGCGGCTCGCGGGCGACCGCCACGTGAGCGACGACGCACACCTGAAGGAAATGGCCGCGCTGAGCGCGCTGCTCGTGCAGTTGCGCTCGCTGATGCCGTCGGTGTCGAAGGAGTGCGAGACGTCGATGGCGCAGCTCGAGGCGATCCAGCGCAGCCTGCGCCTGTGCATCGGTTATCTGGAGATCCTGTCGAGCGCGCTGCCGGCGCGCGACGACGTGGCGGCCCGCGAATACATGCGCGTCGAGATGAAGGGCGTGAACCGGCGCATCCGCGACACGCTGGTCGGGGCGAGCCGCGCGCTCAAGTTCGGCACGCCGAGCCGGCTGGCGCCGCGCCGCCGGCCGGCCGACCCGCCGCACGACGCGCCGCCGCCGCCGTTGTCCGGCTACGTGTCGATCACGGCCAAGCTGGCCGGAGAAGTCGACCAGTTGCGCGAGCGGCTGCTCGATACCGCGCGGTCGTGGAATATCTGAGGCGCCCGCTTCACGCGCCTTCCTTTCATATGCCTTTCGGCACATCGACGCGGCGCGCCGGCGACGCTGGGCACGGCCGGCCACCGATCCGGCCCCGGAAATCCGGCCCGCGGCCGGTTCGTCCGCGCGTTTTCGGCGGCGATGCAACGCCGCCCCGCACGGCGTTCTCCACCCGGTTAACCGCCCGTCAGGCCCGCCGCGACAGGCGCGACGCCGGTTCCGCACCAAAATCAACCCTTGCCCCAACTTCCCGGACAGCCGATACTCGCATATTCCGCGAAATACGATCCCACCGGCTTCAATCCACGGTAATTCCTATGAGCACGATTCTCGAAAGCCTCCCGACCGGCCAGAAGGTCGGTATCGCCTTCTCCGGCGGCCTGGACACCAGCGCCGCGCTGCACTGGATGAAACTGAAGGGCGCCGTCCCGTACGCATACACGGCGAACCTCGGCCAGCCCGACGAAGACGATTACGACGCGATCCCGAAACGCGCGATCGAATACGGCGCAGCCGGCGCCCGCCTGATCGACTGCCGCGCGCAGCTCGTCGCCGAAGGCATCGCGGCGCTGCAAAGCGGCGCGTTCCACATCACGACCGCCGGCGTCACGTACTTCAACACGACGCCGATCGGCCGCGCCGTGACGGGCACGATGCTCGTCGCCGCGATGAAGGAAGACGGCGTCAACATCTGGGGCGACGGCAGCACGTACAAGGGCAACGACATCGAGCGCTTCTACCGCTACGGCCTGCTCGTGAACCCGGATCTGAAGATCTACAAGCCGTGGCTCGACCAGACGTTCATCGACGAACTCGGCGGCCGCGCCGAAATGTCCGAATTCATGAACCAGGCCGGCTTCGCGTACAAGATGTCGGCCGAGAAGGCGTATTCGACCGACTCGAACCTGCTCGGCGCGACGCACGAGGCGAAGGATCTGGAAAGCCTCGAAAGCGGCATCAAGATCGTGAACCCGATCATGGGCGTCGCGTTCTGGCGCGACGACGTGAAGATCGCCGCCGAGGAAGTCACGGTGCGCTTCGAAGCCGGCCAGCCGGTCGCGCTGAACGGCGTCGAGTTCAAGGATCAGGTCGAGCTGCTGCTCGAAGCGAACCGCATCGGCGGCCGTCACGGCCTCGGCATGAGCGACCAGATCGAGAATCGGATCATCGAGGCGAAGAGCCGCGGCATCTACGAAGCTCCGGGCCTCGCGCTGCTGTACATCGCGTACGAGCGTCTCGTCACCGGCATCCACAACGAGGACACGATCGAGCAGTACCGCGAGAACGGCCGCCGCCTCGGCCGCCTGCTGTACCAGGGCCGCTGGTTCGACCCGCAGGCGATCATGCTGCGGGAAACCGCGCAACGCTGGGTCGCCCGCGCGATCACCGGCGAAGTGAAGATCGAACTGCGCCGCGGCAACGACTACTCGATCCTGAGCACGAAGTCGCCGAACCTCACGTACCAGCCGGAACGGCTGTCGATGGAGAAGGTGGCGTCGACGTTCTCGCCGCGCGACCGGATCGGCCAGCTGACGATGCGCAACCTCGACATCACCGATACGCGCGACAAGCTGCGCGTGTATTCGCAAGTCGGGCTGCTGACGCCGGGCGAAGCGTCGGCGCTGCCGCAGATCAAGGGCGACGGCGACAAGTAAGTCGCTGCGTTCGACGCCGTGCCGCATCGCTTGCATGCGGCACGGTCGGGCAGGCTGCCGTGTGGCGCATCGTTGCGCACGCAGCCTGCCGCTTCCCCGCTCCCCGCCTGTCCGCTTTCCCTTCGTATTCGCATCCCGCCGCGTGACGCACCAACGGCACTGCGCCGCCGCGCCAGTCATGGCAAGCTGCGAGTCGTCCGATTTTCTGCGTCGACTCATGGCCCCCCTTACCGTCATCCACCTGAACGGCCCGATCAACAGCGGCAAGACGACGATCGGCCTCGCGCTCGCACGCGTGCTGCCCGACGCGCGCTTCATCGACGGCGACGATCACGATGCGCCCGAAGACGCACCGTTCGACGTGCAGTGGGCGATTGCGCTCGAACGTCTCGTCACGCGGATCGCGAACGCGCGCGAACGCCATCTGGTCATCGCCTATCCGATCGGCGAAGCGGAATTCGAACGGCTGCGCGCGGCCTGCGAGGCGCGTGATGCGCGCCTGTTCGTCGTCACGCTCGCGCCGCCCGAAGCGGTCGCGGCGTCGAATCGCGGCGCGCGCGCGTTGACCGACTGGGAGCGCAACCGGATCGCGGAGATGTATCGCGAGGGCTATGCGGCGCGGCCGTTCAGCGAGATGGTGCTCGATACGTCCGCGGCGACGCCCGACGCGTGTGCGGCGCGCATCGCTCGGCAGGTCGCGGCGACGGCCTCGTAGCGACTGCGTCCGCATGCGCCTTCCGGCCCGCACGCGAACATGCGCTGACGCTGACGTTCCCGCGGGCCGATCGCGCGCCACCGCGCACGAAGCCGGACGGATACGTCACGCGCCTGTCCGGCTGCCCTGCCGCGCGCACATTGCGACGCTCACGAGTGATGCCGCACGCCCGGCACGGCCGCTTCCCGCGCCCCTTTGCGGCTCAGCATCAGCGTGACGACCGCCGACACCGCGAGCGTGCCGGCCACCACGTACAACCCCGCCGCATATCCGCCCGTCGCATGCTTGAGCCAACCGATCGCGAACGGCCCGACGAACCCGCCGAGATTGCCGATCGAATTGATCATCGCGATCCCCGCGGCCGCGCCGGCCCCCGACAGGAACGCACTGGGCATCGCCCACAGCGGCGCCTTCGCCGCACTGATCCCGATGTTGACGACGACCAGCGCGAGCACGGTCAGCAGCGCCGTACTCGCCTGCGCCGCGAACACGAACCCGATGCACGCCAGCACACACGGAATCACGACGTGCCAGGTGCGCTCGCCGGTGCGATCCGAATGTCGCGCCCACACGATCATCGCGACCACGGCGGCAATGCTGGGGATACCGGTCAGCAGGCCCGTCTGCAACGCGGTGAAGCCGAACTGCTTGACCATCAGCGGCGCCCACAGCCCGAGCGTATAGAGTCCCGCCGACGTGCCGAAGTAGATCAGCGCGAGCGCGAGCACGCGCGGATCGCGCAGGGCCTGCCACGCACCGGCCGTGTGCCCGACGTGCGTGTGGCGCGCGTCCGCTTCCGCTTTCAGCTTCGCGATCAGCCAGTCGCGCTCGTCGGCGCGCAGCCACGCGGCCTGCGACGGCGCATCGGTCAGGCGCTTCAGCACGACGAAGCCGAGCACGACCGCCGGCAGCGCTTCGACGATGTACAGCATCTGCCAGTCGGCGAGGCCGAGCATCGGCGGCATCTGCATGATCGCGCCCGACAGCGGCGAGCCGATCGCGGTCGAGATCGGCGCGGCCGCCATGAACCACGCGGCGGCCACCGCGCGCTGCTTCGCGGGGAACCACAGGCTCAGGTACAGGATGATGCCGGGGAAGAAACCGGCTTCGGCCATGCCGAGCAGGAAACGCAGCACGTAGAAGCTGGTCGGGCCGGCCGCGAACGCGGACACGGCCGACACGATGCCCCACGTGATCATCACGCGCGCGATCCAGATACGCGCGCCGACGCGGTGGAGAATCAGGTTGGACGGCACTTCGAACAGGAAGTAGCCGATGAAGAACAGGCCGCCGCCGAACCCGAACGCGGTCGGCGACAGGCCGATCGCCTGGTTCATCGTCATCGCGGCAAAGCCGACGTTGACGCGATCGAGAAAGCTGACGAAGTAAAGCAGCATCACGAACGGAATGATGCGCCACATCAGTTTCCGCGCGACGCGGGTTTCCAGATCCGCTTGCATGTGTCTCCTCCTTCGAGGTCGGACCGTGCGCCGTCGGTCGATCGACCGCGAGCGCCGGCCGGCGCCCGGCTCGCGTCGGATGCGCGAGTCGCGGGCAGAAAAAATGCCGAGTGAAGCGAACGGGCGGCGCGCGGCTGGCATGCGCACATGCGCGCGCCGGCCGCGCCGCCGTCAGGCCGCCACCGCCGCGTTCGCGACGCGCTCGCAGACGGCCGCCGTCACCTGCGCGGTCGTCGCGCGGCCGCCGAGGTCGCGCGTATGCAGCGACGGGTCGGCCGTCACGGCCTCGATCGCCTGCATCACACGCGCGGCCGCTTCCGTCTCGCCGAGATGCTCGAGCAGCATCACGACCGACCAGAACGTGCCGACCGGATTCGCGAGCCCCTTGCCCATGATGTCGAATGCGGAGCCGTGGATTGGCTCGAACATCGACGGATAGCGGCGCTCGGGATCGATGTTGCCGGTCGGCGCGATGCCGAGGCTGCCCGCGAGCGCGGCGGCAAGATCGCTGAGGATGTCCGCGTGCAGGTTGGTCGCGACGATCGTGTCGAGCGACGCCGGGCGGTTGACCATGCGCGCGGTTGCCGCATCGACGAGTTCCTTGTCCCACGTCACGTCGGGAAACTCCGGTGCGATCTGCTTCGCGATCTCGTCCCACATCACCATCGCATGCCGCTGCGCATTGCTCTTCGTGATGACGGTCAGCAGCTTGCGTGGGCGCGACTGCGCGAGCCGGAATGCGAAACGCATGATGCGTTCGACGCCGGCGCGCGTGAGGATCGACACATCGGTCGCGGCCTCGATCGGATGGCCCTGGTGCACGCGGCCGCCGACGCCCGCGTATTCGCCTTCCGAGTTCTCGCGCACGATCACCCAGTTCAGGTCGTCCGGCCCGCAGCGCTTCAGCGGCGCGTCGATGCCCGGCAGGATGCGCGTCGGACGCACGTTCGCGTACTGGTCGAAGCCCTGGCAGATCTTCAGGCGCAGCCCCCACAGCGTCACGTGGTCCGGCACGTCCGGGTCGCCCGCGGAGCCGAACAGGATCGCGTCCTTGCCGCGCAGCGCGTCGAGACCGTCGGCCGGCATCATCGCGCCATGCCGGCGGTAGTAATCGGCGCCCCAGTCGAAATCCTCGAACTCGAACGCGAAGCGGTCGCTGCCGCGGGCCAGCGCCTCCAGCACCTGCTTGCCAGCCGGCACCACTTCCTTGCCGATGCCGTCGCCGGGAATCGTTGCGATACGGTAGGTCTTCATGCGGACATCCTCGATTGATCGTGAGCGTGAACGCACTTTACCGAACCGGGAGTGTAGAAACCGGGGCTATACTCAAAGCATCTTTAACTTAAATTCACGAATCCCGTCATGGCGGATACCGTCCAGCCGGCCGATCTCGGCTTCTTCTCGACGCTGGCCGCGTCGGGCAGCCTGAGCGCGGCCGCGCGCGAACTCGGGCTGACCGCGGCGGCCGTCAGCAAGCGGCTCACGCAGATGGAGCGGCGCGCGGGCGTGACGCTCGTCAATCGCACGACGCGGCGAATGATGCTGACGCCCGAAGGCGACGTGTACCTCGAATACGCACGCCGGATCCTCGACCAGATGGACGAACTCGGCGAACTGCTCGGCAGCGCGAAACAGCGACCGAAAGGCCTGCTGCGCGTGAATGCGACGCTCGGGTTCGGGCGCAGCCACGTCGGCCCGGCGATCTCGCGCTTCGTCGCGCGCTATCCGGAAGTGTCGGTGCAGTTGCAGCTGTCGGTGATGCCGCCACCGCTCACCGACGACGCGTTCGACGTGTGCATCCGCTTCGGCGAACCGCCCGACACGCGCGTCGTCGCGCGGCGGCTCGCGCCGAACCGCCGGCTGCTGTGCGCGGCGCCCGCGTATCTCGCGCGGCACGGGACGCCCGGCACGCCGCACGACCTGACGCGGCACAACTGCATCGGCATCCGGCAAGGCGACGAAGGTTACGGCGTGTGGCGCCTGACGAGCGGACGCGGCGCGGCCCGCCACACGGAAGCCGTGCGGATCAACGGTAACCTGACGACGAACGACGGCGAGATCGCGGTGAAGTGGGCACTCGACGGGCACGGCATCCTGATGCGCGCGGAATGGGATCTGCGCGACTATCTCGCCGACGGGCGGCTGGTCGTCGTGCTGCCGGATCATGAAACGCCGAGCGCCGACATCTATGCGGTGTATGCGCAGCGGCACCAGATGTCCACGCGGATTCGCGCGTTCGTCGATTTTCTGGCGGAAGAATTGGGACGGCTGACGGCGATCTAGGGCGGCGGTTCCCTACCCATGGCAGCGTACGGTTTCGGGTCGCGGCGTATCGCTGCACGGATGTTCACCTGGCCTACGTGGGCCATATTCCGGCGAGTTTCGTGCTGCGTCGCCCAACGATCGACATCATCCGATACGTACCGGATGGCCCGCGCGTTACGCCTCGCAACCATTTGAGGACTTGCCGTCGGCATCCCGCCGTCAGGCTGCCGCGACCAGTCCGCTGTAGCGGTCGCAGGTAGCGGCGGCATCCTGCGCCGGCCGCCACCCTACCGCCCCCGCCGCCGCCAGCCCTGTGTGTTCCTTCCCGGCCTGCACGAAACGCTCCGCGATCCAGTCGACGAACGCGCGCACGCCGGGCGACACATGCGGGCGCTTCACGTAGACGACCGACACGGCGAGCGCATCGGGTTGCCAACACGGCAGCACCTCCCGCAGCCGTCCCGCCTCGATCAGCGGCTGCGCGGCGACGCGCGTCGGCTGGATCAGTCCGAGGCCGTGCACGCCGCAGGCGAGATACGCCTGCTCGTCGTCCACGCTGACGATGCCGTCGAGCCGCACCTTGCGCACCGCGTCGTCCACCATGAACTCGAGCTCCGCCGGACGCTGGCCGAACACGTGCGATCCGCAAATCGCACGATGCGCGCCCAGATCGTCGGGTGTACGCGGCACGCCGAAGCGGTCGAGATACGCGGGGCTCGCGCAGGTCACGCGCTCGAGCGCGCCGAGCCGGCGCGCGACGAGCGACGAATCGGGCAGCGCACCGAGCCGGACGCTGCAATCGATCGCGTCGCCGATGCGGTCGCCCGCGCGCCCGGCCACGGCGAGCATCAGCTCCAGATCGGGATGCCGGGCATGAAATTCGCCGAGCGCCGGCAACACGATCGCGCCCGCCACCGACGCCGGCAATTCGACGCGCAGCGGCCCGCTCGGATGCAGCGCGGCGCCGCGGATGCTCGCTTCGAGCTCGTCGACGTCCGCCGTGATGCTGACGCAGCGCCGGTAATACGCGTCGCCTTCGGGCGTCGGCCGCAACGCGCGCGTCGTGCGCACCAGCAGCGGCATGCCGAGCGCCGCTTCGAGCTCCTGCACGGTGCGCGTGGCGGTGGCGCGCGAAATGCCGAGCGCCTGCGCCGCGCGCGTAAAACTGTTCATTTCGACGATGCGCGTGAAGATGCGCATCGCGCGGATCGGATTGTCCACCGGACACCTCTGCATGGTTGCACTCTGCCGCGGCGCGCGTTCGCGCACCGTGCGTGCGTGTCGATGTCGACGCAAGCCGCGCGACCGGCGCGGCCGTCGGGTCAGGCGTTCGCCGCCGCGACGCCGGGCGCCGGTTCGGCGAGCAGCCGTTGCGCGAGCGCCAGCGCGTCGTCGCGGCTCGCCGCCGCGTTCAGCGGATACCCCCAGACCTTCTCGAAGGCACCCGAAAAGGCATTGAGCGCCACGCGCCGCGCCGCATTGGGCTCGATCGCGATCATCCCGGGAATCCATTCGCGCGACAGCGCGCGGTTGGCCTTGCTCCACTTCGCGAGCTGCTTGCGCATCTCGTGATCGTTGTCGGCCCGATCGTCGCCGGACGGCGCGTCGTCGGTCAGAAGAACGAAGCGTTCGCGGCGCGCCAGCAGCGCGTCGAGTTCGGCAAGCAGGCGGGCGGGATCGGTGTGGGTCGAGCCGCTGTAACGCAGCCAGACAAACGGGAATTCAGTCGTGACGATTTGCATGTTGGCCTCCAGATGAGAACGATTCTCATTTTATGGATCGAGACCTGATGCGTCATTTCTCATCCCGGCCAACTGCTTTTTCAATCCGGCCAACCGTGCGCGGGCGCGCAGCCCGGCGGTTCAGCGTTGCCGGTCGGTCAGGAATTGCGTCGGCGGCTTGCCGGTCGCCTTGCGGAACATCGTGACGAAGCTGCTCGCGCTTTCGTAGCCGAGATCGATCGCGATCTGGTGCACGCGGCGGCCGGTCGTCAGCATCCGCAGCGACAGCGCGACGTGCAGCCGCCGGCGCCAGTCGCCCAGGCTCATGCCGAGCTCCCTCGTCGCGAGCCGCGTCAGGCTGCGCTCGCTGATGCCCGCGCGCCGCGCGAGCTCGGGCAGCGGCGACTTGTCGGCCGGGTCGTCGAGCAGATGGTCGATCAGCTTGCGCAGCCGGCGGTCGGCCGGCATCGGCAGGTACAGGTCCTCGACCGGCGCCGCGACGAGTTCGTCGAGCAGCGTCGCCACCAGCCGCCCTTGCGGCCCGTCGACGTCGTACAGATTCGGGAAGCTGGCCGCCTTCAGCAGCAGTTCGCGCAGCAGCGGCGACACGCCCAGCGTGCAGCAGCGCGTGGGCAGGTCGAGCGCCGCGTCGGGTTCGACCAGCACCGCGTAGAAGGTCGCGCCGGCCGAGCCGCGCGCCGCGTGCGGGACATCGCCGGGAATCCAGACCGTGCATTGCGGCGGCGCGGTCCACACGCCGCCGTCGATCTCGCAATAGACGACGCCCGTCAGCGTGTAGAGCAGCTGCGCCTGGCGATGGCTGTGCCGCTCCAGCCGCCATTCGGGCTCGACGACCGAGCCGCCGAACACGACGAGCGGACGCGGCACGTGATAGACGTCGGCGTCCGCGGCGGGATCGGTGGTCGGTGGAAGGTCGCGCATGGAACGACGGGTCGTGAAAAAAGGCCGGACGCCGGCGCGTCCTGTCGTGCTTATACCAGAAAGGCGCGGCCGCAGCCGTACCGTTCGAGGGCGCCTGCACCCGCGCGCCGAACCGAATACAATGCGCCGATCCCCCGCCGCTGCGCGAACCTGCCGGAGCCGCCATGTTCGACCTGACCACGCTGACCACCTTCACGGCCGTCGTTCTGGGCCTGTTCCTGATCCCCGGCCCCGCCGTGCTGCTCGTGCTGAGCCGCACCGTGCAGGGCGGCCGCAAGACCGGCATCCTGACCGGCCTGGGCGTCGCGAGCGGCGACTTCGTGCATACGCTGTTCGCGGCCGTCGGGCTGTCCGCGCTGCTGATGACGTCGGCGCTCGCGTTCAACGTCGTGAAGCTGGTCGGCGCCGCGTACCTGATCTATCTCGGCGTGCGCGCGCTGCTGGAGAAACCGTCCGATCCGTCGCTGCCGCAGGTGTCGCCCGTCACGCCGCTCAAGGCGTACCTGCAGGCGATTCCCGCCGAAGTGCTGAATCCGAAAACCGCGCTGTTCTTTCTCGCGTTCATGCCGCAGTTCGTGCATCCGGAACGCGGCTCGACGTTCGTGCAGTTCGCGGTGCTCGGGCTGATCTTCGTCGTGCTCAGCTCGCTCTACACGACGCTGATCGCGTGCTCGATCCGCCCGCTCGGCCGCATCGTGAAGCGGCTCACGTGGCTCACGCGCTGGCAGGGCAAGATCATCGGCTCGATCTTCATCGCGCTCGGGCTGCGCGTGGCCGTGCAGCAGCGCTGATGCGCATGAGCGTATGACGCCCGCCGGCGCGGACCTGCTCTATACCGACCCGCGGCTCGTCGCGGTGTACGACCTGTTCAACGCCGGCGATCGGGACTTCGCGTTCTACGCCGCCGCGATCGGCGCCACCCGGCGACGCGTCCTCGATCTCGGCTGCGGCACCGGCACGTTCGCGCGACGGCTCGCGGCGGCCGGGCACGACGTCGTCGCGATCGATCCCGCGCCGGCGATGATCGCTTACGCGCGACGCCAGCCGGGCGCCGACGCCGTACGCTGGTTCGCGTGCGCGCTCGACGGCCTGCCGCCGGGCACGCCGTTCGATGCGGTCGTGATGACCGGTCACGCGTTCCAGTGCCTGCTGACCGACGACGACATCGACGCGACGCTGCGCGGCGTGCGACGCGTGCTCGCCGACGGCGGCCGCTTCCTGTTCGACACCCGCAACCCGCGCACCGAACCGTGGCGAGCATGGACGCCCGCGCAGTCGGCGCGCCGCATCGAGTCGCGCGAACTCGGCATCGTCGATCTCCATCACGCGGTGCGGGCGATCGACGGCGCGATCGTGACGTTCGACACGCACTACCGCTTCCGCCGCGACCACACGCTGCTGACGAATACGAGCCGGCTGCGTTTCATCGCGCAACCTGAACTGCAGGCGCGCGTGATCGCAGCCGGATTCCCGGCGGCCGACTGGTGCGGCGACTGGGACCCCGCTCCGTTCGACGAAGCGACCAGCGCGGAGATCATCGCGATCTGCCGCGCGTGAGCGCGCGCGCGTTCCGCCGCCGCGTCAGCCCGCCACGGGCAGCGTGTCCACCGCGTACGCATGCCGGATCGTGCGGCCCAGCACCGGGTCTTCCAGCTCGACCTCGAACCGCTCGGCCGGCCGGATGCCGCCGATCGCCGCGAGCGTGCCGCACAGCATCGCGGTGCCGTCCTCGAAGCGGCCGCCATGACGCGCGAATTGCGCGAGCAGATCGTCCGGCGCGCGCATCGCGGTCACGTTGCCTTCCTGATACAGCACGCGCTCGCCGTCGATCGTCGCGTACGCGCGCAACACCAGTCGGTCCCAGTGACCGGCCACGTCGTCGAGCTTCCACAGCGTGTTCGCGCACGGCTTGCCGCACATCTGCTTCGACACGGTGATGCCGTACGTCTCGACCTCGCGATCGGTGTGATCGGACGCGATGCCGACGAAGGTCTCGCCGCCGTCGCGCACCAGCACGAATTCCGCTTCGCCGCTGCTCTGCCCGCCCGCGACCTGGATCGCCGGCGACGGATCGAGGCGATCGGCGGCAACGCGGTAGAACACCGGCGTCGTCGCCGGGCGCTTGACGCCGAGTGCTTCCAGCTCGCGGATATGCTTTTCCATGGCGACCGTATCGCGGCCGGTCCAGCCTGCGATCACGAGCGTGTCGATCGCGATCGCGCGCTCGGTGCGGCCGTCGCGACCGTCGATCGCGAACGTGATGGTTTTCATCGAATGCTCCTCGTCGCGGGCCGCGCGATCCCGCGGGCCCGCTGTCTGTCATTGATCGACCGGGCTCACGCCGGATCGTAATAGTGGATCTCCAGCAGCACGCAGCCGCCGTTCGACTTGAACGGGCCGTGCCATGCGCCGGGCGGGCGCACCGCATACGTGTAGCCCTCGAACGGCGTGCCGCCGTTGCCGTGCTCGTCGTTGCCGACGGTCAAATCGCCTTCGACCAGAAACACCTCTTCCCAGTAGTCGTGCACGAACGGCTGCTGCGTATGCAGCCCCGCCGGCAGGCGCAGCAGGCGCGTGCGGCTGCCGCGCTTGCGCTCGGTGTCGAGCGCGCCGGACAGGGTCAGCTCCTGCGCGCCGGACGCCGGGTCATAGCCCTCCGGCAGCCGCCAGTCGCGCTGCATGTCCAGCGTGTGGAATTCGTCGTGAAGCTTGTTGATGGCCATCTTTCTCTCCTGATTGCGATAGCGGGTGAAAGGAGTTGCGATGCGGCTAGTCAAGCGGCACGCGGCGTCGACAGTTCCTGGTTCAACGAATAGCTGCCGAGCATCGAATCGACCAGATGCGACGCGCGCTGCCAGTCGTACGTGCGATACGCATGGCCCTTCGTGACGAACGACGCGCCGGCATAGAACAGTTCGTACTGGTTGTGGCGCGACGCGAATTCGGACCCGACCGCGTCCCACGCGAGCTTGAAGAACTTCACGCGATCCTCGGACGAGCACACCGGCGACTTCTGCGTCTTCTCGATGATGCGCAGCAGGTCGGGGTTCTCGAAATCGCGCACGCTGGACGGCAGCATGATCATTCCGCCGCCGGCGAGCTCGCGCAGCGTGTTGAGCACCTTCGAATAGAGTTGCTGCGTGACGACCTGCGAGCCGTACAGCATGTTGCGGTCGGGCACGTAGAAGCCGTTGACGACCGTGCCCTTCGCTTCCATTCCGTAGACCCACGCCTCGACCATCGATGCTTCGGCCGCGAGCTGGCCCAGCGTCTCGCGCACCTGCGGGAACGCGTTCGTGCCGTTGACCTCGGAGATCTTCAGGCCGAGCCCGACGAGAAAACGCAGCTTCGTCATCAGGCGCACCTGGCATTGATAGTTCTGGTACACGTGCGCGGGTGTCGCGTGGAACTGCTTCGCGCACATCGCGGTATTGCCGGCGACGAAGATCCGCTCCCACGGCACCTTCACGTCGTCGAAATACAGCACCGCGTCGTTCTCGTCGAAGCGGCTCGACAGCGGGTTGTCGAACACCGACGTCGCATGCTCCTCGTACGACTTGCGCGACATGATCTTCATGCCCTTCGCGTTCATCGGCACCGCGAACGACAGCGCATACATCTCGTCGCCTTCGCGCAGCGGCTGGATGCAGCTGCAGAACACCTCGTTCGCCATGATCCCGCTGGTCGCGAGCATCTTCGCGCCGCGCACCGTGATGCCTTCGGCATCCTGATCGACGATGCCGACCGCGAGGTACTTGTCCTCCTGCTCGTGCGCGGTCTTCGACTGGTTCGCCTGCGGATTCACGATCACGTAGGTCAGGAACAGGTCGTTGTCGCGTGCATAACGGTAGTAGTCGCGCAGCGCGCCGGCGCGCGCCGGGTCGTATTGCTCGAACACGTCGGCGCCCATGTACATGCCGGAGAGGCACGACGCGACGTGGTCGGGCGAGCGCCCCATGAAGCCGTAATGCAGCTCCGACCACGCTTCCAGCGCGGCACGGCGCTCGACGAGTTCGTCATAGGACGTCGGCAGTTGCCAGATCCGGCTGACGCGATTGCCGGAGTCGGGCGACACGAACGTCATCTTCTCGACGTTTTCGTTCTCCGCCTGATAGTCGTACAGGCTCGCGTAGCTGCGGATCGAATTGCGGAATGCCGCGTGCGCGGTCACGTCGCCGACCGGCTGGCCGTTCAGGTAGACCTGCCGCCCGTCGCGCAGCGACGCGATGTGCTGAGTGCCGTTCTTGATCATGATGCCCTCCTGGGTGGAATGAATCGTGGGTTGCGTTCACATGGCCGGCGCGTACGCGCCGTCGAGCGCGCGGTAGCGTCCGCCGAAGAAGATCAGCGGACGCCCGTCCGGGCGCGCGCGGTGCCGCATCACGCGGCCGACGAAGATCACGTGGTCGCCGCCGTCGTATTGCGCATACGGTTCGCATTCGAACGTCGCGAGTGCATCGGGTAGCAGCACGCCGCCGCCACCGTCGCCGGCCGCGCCGCCGCGCCAGCCCCACTTGTCGCCGTTCGCTTTCGCGAAGCAGTTCGACAGGTGCTGCTGCGTCTCGTCGAGCACGTTGACCGCGTAGCCATCCGCGCCGGCCAGCTCGCCGAGGCTCAGGCTGCGACGGTCGACCGAAAACAGGATCAGCGGCGGGTCCAGCGACACCGAATTGAACGACGCGACCGTGATACCGATCGGCATCCCCTCCTTGCGCGGGGCGGTAATCACCGCGACGCCCGTCGCGAACATCGACAGTGCGGCCCGGAAGCGCCGCTGCTCGTCGGCATCCGCGCCGGTTCCGGCATGGTTCTCGCTCATCTCGTCCTCCATGGGTTGCATTGCCGGATTCCGCCGAGGAATCCGCATCAACAAAGCACCGTTAATTAGCTTTGTTATTTAGCTTTTATTAAATGTAAACACAAACCCCGGTTCAAGATGTCGTAAACCCTGATCTTGAAAGCTTTGTTTGAAAGACAACCCTACTCGTGGGATGGATGTTGCACGGCGCGCACGAATGTCCACGTACACTGCGTCAACCGTATTCCCCGGCGCTCGCGACCCATGCGAGACGCCGCCTTCCGGAGCCCCTTTCGATGCAATCCCGTCCGATCTACATGGACTACAGCGCGACGACGCCGGTCGATCCGCGCGTGGTCGCCAAGATGGTGCCGTTCCTGCACGAGCAGTTCGGCAACCCCGCCTCACGCAGCCACGCCTACGGCTGGGATGCCGAGCACACCGTCGAGGAAGCGCGCGCGCACGTCGCCGCGCTGCTCGGCGCCGATCCGCGCGAAATCGTGTGGACGTCCGGCGCGACCGAAGGCAACAACCTCGCGATCAAGGGCGCCGCGCACTTCTATCAAGGCAAGGGCAAGCATCTCGTGACGGTGAAGACCGAGCACAAGGCCGTGCTCGATACGTGTCGTGAACTCGAACGCCAGGGTTTCGACGTCACGTACCTCGACGTGCGCGAAGACGGCCTGCTCGACCTCGATGCGTTGCAGCAGGCGCTGCGCGCCGACACGATCCTGGTGTCGGTGATGCTCGCGAACAACGAAACGGGCGTGATCCAGCCGGTGGCCGACATCGGTGCGCTGTGCCGCGCGCGCGGCATCGTGTTTCATTGCGATGCGGTGCAGGCGGCCGGCAAGATTCCGGTGGACGTGAATGCGTTGAACGTCGACCTGCTGACGGTGACCGCGCACAAGGTGTACGGCCCGAAGGGGATCGGCGCGCTGTACGTGCGCCGCAAGCCGCGCGTGCGCATCGAAGCGCAGATGCACGGCGGCGGCCACGAACGCGGGATGCGTTCCGGCACGCTGCCGACCCACCAGATCGTCGGGATGGGCGAAGCGTTCCGGCTGGCGAAGGAAGAAATGGCGGACGAAAGCCGCCGCGTCGGCGCGTTGCGCGACCGGCTGCTGGCCGGCCTGTCGACGCTCGACGAGGTTTACGTGAACGGCGACCTCGCGCGCCGGATTCCGCACAACCTGAACGTCAGCTTCAATTTCGTCGAAGGCGAATCGCTGATCATGGGGATCAAGGGCGTCGCGGTGTCGTCAGGCTCCGCGTGCACGTCGGCGTCGCTGGAGCCGTCGTATGTGCTGCGCGCGCTCGGCCGCAGCGACGAGCTCGCGCACAGCTCGATCCGCTTCACGCTCGGCCGCTTCACGACCGAAGCCGAGGTCGACAGCGTGATCGCGCAGGTGCGCGACACGGTCGGCAAGCTGCGCGAATTGAGCCCGCTGTGGGACATGCATCTCGAAGGGGTCGACCTGGATACGATCGAGTGGGCCGCGCACTGAGCGTGGCGGCCGGCGCGCGTCAGCCTTTTTCCTGGCGCGCGATCATGTGCGCGAGATCGAGCGTCGCGCGATCGCCGTTGGTGACGAGGCGGTCGATCACCGAGCAAAGCGCCTTGAACTCGGTTTTCGTCACGCCTTCGAACAGCACGTTGTTGATGCGTTGCTGCGTATCGGCGAGCGCTTTCAGCAGCTTCGAGCCGGCCGGCGTGACCGTGAGCCGCATCTTGCGCTTGTCGTCGGGGTCCGCGCGTTTGTCGATCAGGCCGAGCTTCTTCAGCTTGCCGGTCTCGATCGTGACGAACGCGCCGCTCAGGTGCAGATGATCGGCGAGGCGGTTGACGGTCACGACGTCGTCGTGCGACAGATGGGCGACCGACACGAGCAATGAATACTGGATGCCGGTGAGGCCGATCAACGAGCCGAAACCGTCGCGCACCGACAGCAGGCGCGCCGCGAACGGCAGCAGCCCGTTGATCAGGTGGCGGAATTCCGTGTCCGTGCCGTCGATCAGGCAGGCCGGGTTGGTAATGGTCAGAACGGACTCCTCTTGCTGCTTGGCCATGACGTCGACGCTCCGTGCGGTCATGCGAATTTAGCTTTGAAACGAAATTATACGGCAAAGGCACCTGCGGCCTCGGCCAGCCCGGCCGCCCGCATGCGGCCCGATTTCCCCTATCAGGAGGTTCGCGCATGCCCTTCCCGCTTCATCCCGCCACGGTTCGCGCGCTGCTCGAATGCTATCTGCGCGCGAAGGACCTGAACCAGGCCGCGCTGATCGCCGACTGCTTCGCGGCCCATGCCGAGCTGAGCTTTTCGCTCGCCAGCAACGACATCGATTTTCCGCCGCGCGTGACCGGTGTGACGGCCATTGCGCATACGCTGGTCGAGGCATTCGGCGAGCGGTTCGAGCAGTGCCGGACCTACTACATCTGCGCGCAGCCGCCCGTCGACGGGCACGGCGTCAGCCGCATGCCGTGGCTCGTCGTGATGCGACAGAAGGACAACGGCGCGCTGCGGATCGGACATGGCACGTACCGCTGGCAGTTCGCCGTCGACGGCGACAACGACGACGTTGCGCGGGTTGCCGCGCTGCACATTCATATCGCGCGGATGGATACGATCGACGATCCTCAGTCGTTGAAACTCGCGCGGCTGCAGGCGGCGTTCGGGTATCCGTGGCTGCCGGCGCACGCGTTCGCGCGCGGGCTCGCGGACGTCGCGGCGGCGCATCCGGATTGGGCATTCCTGGCGCCGTTCGAGCAGGCGGCCGCGTCGGCCATCGACTGACGCCCCGCTGCATCACGGCGCCGCGCGCGATCCCTCATTGCCGGCCAGCAACTGCGCGGCGGTCATGACGCGCGGATCGTCGCCCGTCAGATGCGCGCCGTAATAGGCGATCGACGCCTGCTCGTCGAGCAACAGCGGAATCGCGACCCGCCCGAGCAGCGCGCGTTCGATCGCGTCGCCGAACGTGAATCCCGCCAGATAGACGCCGTCCATCACGCAATTCGTCGTGAATACGCGGCCCTGCGCATCGACATAAAACTCGACGTAGCCGAGATCGTCCTCGGCGATTCCGATCATCGTCGTGTCGAGCGCCCGCTCCCACGCGGCAATCTGTTCATCCTGACGCTCCAGTGCGCGAAACGCGATGCCCATCGGCGCGCAGGTCTCCCCGCTGCGCCGGGCCGGCTCCGCCCCCACGATCAACATGCCGAATTCGCGCAGGATCATATCGCCCGGATGTTCGCCGTCGCGGGCCGATAGACGGCCGTCGGCAGGGCCGCGCCACCCGGCCGCGACAAACAGCGGCCTGACCGTCAACGGAATCTCGATCACGAAAATGCTCCTGAAGTTACCGCATACGATACGACACGCGCGAACACTCTCCGCAGCGCGGACAGCATGCGCCGCGCTCGCCCTCACACACCGTCGAGCGCACGCCGCACACCGTCCCAATCGAGCCCGAACCGCGCGAGATACTTGCGCAGCCGGTCCGCGTCGTTCGGCTGCTTCTTGCTCTGCCGCGATACCGCGAACAGCGTGCGCCCGGCTTCCGACAGGCTCGCCGACGTGCGGCACACGTCGAGCACGCGTTCGAGCTGCGCACGGTCGAACAGGTCGAGTTCCGCCGCGCGCGCACCGAACACCGCGTCGACGCACGCATCGGATGCCCCCGTGCCCCCCGGCGGCGACCACGTGCGCGTCAGCCGCTCGACTTCCTGCTCGGCGAGCGCCTCGGTAATGCGCCCCGCATCGGCCAGCGTCGCCATCCGGGTGACCGACGCCGACAACTCGCGGAAGTTGCCGGCCCACGTCGCGCGCGGCGAGGCCGCGAACGCGAGATAGCACCGCTTCGCCTCGACGTTGAACCGCACCTGCTCGCCCTGCTCGCGACCGAACCGGTCGAGCTCGAATTCGAGGTTCGGCTCGATGTCCTCGCGGCGCTCGGCCAGCCCCGGCAATTCATAGGTCCAGAGGTTGATCCGCGCATAGAGGTCCTCGCGGAACGTGCCGGCCGCCACCATCTGCCGCAGATCGCGGTGCGTGCCCGCGATCAGTTCGAAATCGCTGATCGCCTCGACGTCCGCGCCGACCGGCAGGAAGCGCTTCTCCTCGATCGCCTTCAGCAGCATCGCCTGTTCGTCGAGCCCGAGTTCGCCGATCTCGTCGAGAAACAGCAGCCCGCCGTCCGCCGCGCGCAGCAGCCCCGCGCGCGCCGACTGCGCCCCTGTGAACGCGCCCTTCACGTGACCGAACAGCGTCGACATCGCCGCGTCGCCGCGCAGCGTCGCGCAGTTGATCTCGATGAACGGCCCCGCGAGCCGATGCCGGCCGCGCTTCAGCTCGTACACGCGCTTCGCGAGAAACGACTTGCCGGCCCCCGTCGGCCCGACCAGCAGCATCGGCGCGCGCGAACGCACCGCCACGCGCTCGAGTTGCTCGATCAGCGCATTGAAGCGCGCGTTGCGCGTCGCGATGCCGGCCTTCAGGAACGACACCGTTTCGTCGCGCTCGCGCGTGAAGCGCTGCGCGATCCGGTTGTAGCGCGACAGGTCGAGATCGATCACCGAGATCGTGCCCGGCCCGCTCGGCCCTTCGTCGGTTCGCTGCGGCGGCCCCGTCTGCACGAGGCGCGCGGGCAGGTAGCGCGCTTCCGCGAGCAGGAACCAGCAGATCTGCGCGACGTGCGTGCCGGTCGTGATGTGGATCAGATAATCCTCGTGTTCGAGGTCGAACGGATACGCGCGTGCGTAATCGTGCAGCGTCGCATAGACCTCCTCGAAATCCCACGGATCGTGGAGCGTGACCGGCGTGAGCCGCACATCGGTGTGCGGCGACACGCGCGCGAGATCGTCCCGCACCTGGTTGGCGAGACGCGTGTAGTCCAGCGAATGCAGCAGTTCGAGCCGGTCGATCGGCAGGTCGGGCTGCTCGCACAGCGAAATCGTCGGCCGCCATTTGCGGTAACGGCGCGGCGCGCGGCCGCCTTGGTCGAGCACCGTGCCGAGAAAACCGATCGCGACGGTTTTGCGCATGTTTATCTCATGGGATAAGAAGCGATCCGATTGTATCGGATATTCATGGCCGCGAGGTACCGACAGCGTCGATGCCGGACCCTGCAAATCAGATAATTCCCTTTTAACTTCAATATGTTGCGAGATTTCCAGAAGCACCGGCCGCTCCCTGGCACGCTCCTCGCTGAATAAAAGACGCCGGATGTCCCGCTGGCCCACGAGCAAGGGTTCGACAAGCCCTGCTGGTGCGCCGCCGCCGAACCTCGTTCGTCGCGGTAGCGCATGCCGCCATGGACAGACGAAGGCAACGGGGCGCGCGCCAGGATGCTTCGCCCGGGTTCGAATCCCGGGGCGCCCATTGTTCGAAAGCTCAGCCAGGTGGAGCAGCCGGCGAAAGCCGGCCGGTGGCGGGTTCAAATCCCGCTCGAACGCTGTCCGCAAGGACGGTCTCGTATGAAAAGCAGTACCCGCCGGTGCGGGCCGACAGGCCCGCCGCGCGTCGGACCGGTTGCGGTTCCGCGCGATCGGCCGGGCGGCCGCACGGCCCGCGCGAAGGCGCACGACGACGCAATGCAGCAGGCGTCGCCATGCGTTTCGACGCTGGCCGGCGCGCCGCCCGCCCGATTGCGTCGCCCCGCGATCCGCACGATGCGCGTTACCCGGCGGCCATTGAAGAAAAGGACAAAAATATGTGGAAGCGTCATGTGGTGAAAAAGAACGAACGCGCGCTGCTGATGAGCGAGGGCGATTTCGTGAAGGTGCTGGAACCGGGCGTGTTCAAGGCCTTCGATCCGTTCAAGCGCCTGTCGGTGCAGACCGCGCGTCTCGACGCGCCGCTCGCCGACGACGCGCTGGCCGACTACCTGCGTCACGACGCACCGGACGTACTCGCGCGGTATTTCGTCGCGATGGATCTCGCCGACGACGAAGCCGGCCTGCGCTACGAAGACGACGTGCTCGTCGAGATTCTGGCGCCCGGCACGCGCCGGCTGTACTGGCGCGGCCTGACCGCGCATCGGCTGGAGCGCATCGACCTCGCGCAGGACAGCATGCTGCCTGCGGCGCTGGTGAAGCGCATCGCGCAACCGTCGCTGCGTGCGCGCGGCGTGGCGGGGCTGACGGGCGTGCTCCTGGCGCAGGTGCCGGCGTACCACGTCGGCGTGCTGAAGGTCGACGGCAAGATCGAGCGGCTGCTGGACGCGGGTGCGTCGGCGTTCTGGCGCTTCAACCGCGACGTCGCGGTCGAGCTGGTCGACCTGCGCTTGCAGGCGATCGAGGTCGGCGGGCAGGAAATCCTGACGCGCGACAAGGTCGCGCTGCGGCTGAACCTGTCGGCGACGTGGCGCTATGCGGACGTGCTGCATGCGTTCGGCCAGTTGCAGAAGCCGGTCGAACACCTGTACCGCGAGTTGCAGTTCGCGCTGCGTTCGGCGGTCGGCACGCGCTCGCTCGACGAGCTGCTGGAGGACAAGCAGTCGCTCGACGAGGTCGTGATCGCGCAGGTGCGCGCCCGTCTCGACGGTTCGGGCGTGGACGTGCGCAGCGTCGGCGTGAAGGATATCGTGCTGCCGGGCGACATGAAGACGATCCTCGCGCAGGTGGTCGAAGCGGAGAAATCCGCGCAGGCGAACGTGATTCGCCGCCGCGAGGAAACGGCGGCCACGCGTTCGCTGCTGAACACCGCGAAGGTGATGGAAGAAAACCCGACCGCACTGCGGCTCAAGGAGCTGGAAACGCTCGAGCGCGTCGCGGAACGGGTCGACCGCATCTCGGTGTTCGGCGGTCTCGACCAGGTGCTGAACGGGCTCGTCAGCATCAAGGGCACGTAATGCAGGTTCCGGCGCGATGCAGATGTGTCGCGCCGGTCCCGAAATGAATCAGGTGAAGCAAATGACCGACATGGACATGGATTATCAGGTGATGGAACTGGCGAACGGCAAGCCGGTGAAGATGTGGACGCAAGGCGTCGCCGTCGAGGACGAAGCGCGCGCGCAACTGCGCAACACCGCGCAGATGCCGTTCATCTTCGGCCACGTCGCGGTGATGCCGGACGTGCACCTCGGCAAGGGCTCGACGATCGGCAGCGTGATTCCGACGAAGGGCGCGATCATCCCGGCCGCGGTCGGCGTCGACATCGGCTGCGGAATGATGGCCGCGCGCACGACGCTGACGGCGGCCGACCTGCCCGATTCGCTTGGCGGGCTGCGCAGCGCGATCGAACGCGCGGTGCCGCACGGCCGCGCGCCGGGCCGGCGCGACCCGGGCGCATGGGGCGATCGCACGCCGGCCGCCGTGACCGACGCGTGGAAATCGCTGCAGCCGGGCTTTCAGCGCATCGTCGACAAGTATCCGAAGCTGGCAAAGACGAACCACTACGCGCATCTCGGCACGCTCGGCACCGGCAACCACTTCATCGAAGTGTGCATCGACGAGGCGGACCGCGTGTGGTTCATGCTGCACAGCGGCTCACGCGGCGTCGGCAATGCGATCGGCAGCCTGTTCATCGAACTCGCGCAGGCCGACATGCGACAACACATTGCGAACCTGCCCGACCGTAATCTCGCGTACTTCACCGAAGGCAGCCAGCACTTCGACGATTACGTCGAGGCGGTCGGCTGGGCGCAGGACTACGCGCGGCGCAACCGGCAGGCGATGATGGACGCGGTGATCGGCGCGGCGCGCGGCGTGATCGGCACACCGTTCTCGGTCGACGAGCATGCGGTGAACTGCCACCACAACTACGTGCAGCGCGAACGCCACTTCGGCGAAGACGTGCTCGTCACGCGCAAGGGCGCGGTGTCCGCGCAGAAGGGGCAACTCGGGATCATTCCGGGTTCGATGGGCGCGAAGAGCTTCATCGTGCGCGGGCTCGGCAACCCGGAAAGCTTCTGCTCGTGCAGCCACGGCGCGGGCCGGACGATGAGCCGCACCGAAGCGAAGCGCCGCTTCACGGCCGACGATCAGGCGAAGGCGACGCAGGGCGTCGAATGCCGGAAGGACGCGGGCGTCGTCGACGAAATCCCGATGGCCTACAAGGACATCGACGCGGTGATGGCGGCCCAGCGCAGCCTCGTCGAAGTGGTGCATACGCTGCGCCAGGTGGTGTGCGTGAAGGGATAGCGCGGTGTGCGGCCGAGGGCCAGCGGCCGCGCACAACGAAAGGAAAACGACAACGATGAAAACCGACAACGCAATGACGGCCGTGCGCAGCGCGCATCCGATCGACCCGGCGGTGCGGGCACGCGTGATGGCGGAGCTCGCGGAAGTCGAACGCCGCCATGATGTATGCGTGCTGTTCGCGTGCGAATCGGGCAGCCGCGGCTGGGGCTTCGCTTCGCCGGACAGCGATTACGACGTACGCTTCGTGTACGCGCACCGGCGCGACTGGTACTTGAGCGTCGAACCGCAACGCGACGTGATCGAGCGGCCGCTCGACGACGAGCTCGACGTCAGCGGCTGGGAATTGCGCAAGGCGTTGCAACTGCTGCGACGCTCGAATCCGACGCTGCTCGAATGGCTCGACTCGCCCGTCGTGTATCGCGAAGATGCGCGCTGGGCGCCGCGGCTCAGGTCGCTGGCATCGGCGTTCTTCTCGCCGGTACGCGGGCGTCATCACTACCTCGCGACGGCGAAGAAAAATTTTCGCGGCTATCTGCAAGGCGACACGGTGCGTTACAAGAAGTACCTGTACGTACTGCGTCCGCTGCTCGCGGTGCGCTGGATCGACATGGGGCTCGGCATGCCGCCGATGCGCTTCGCCGATCTCGTCGACGGGACCGTGCACGAGCCGACGGTGCGCGCGGAGCTCGATGCGCTGCTCGCGCTGAAGATGAGCGCGAACGAAGGCGAATACGGGCCGCGCCGGCCGGCGATCCACGCGCTGGTCGAGACGATGCTCGCCGATGCCGAACACGATCGCGAATACAAGCGGCCGTGGGGCGACGTGGCGATGCTCGACGCGTTCCTGCGCGACGTGGTCGACGGCCGATGAAAAGTGAACGGCGCGATGCCTGCGGGGATCGCGCCATTTTTGCATCCGCGCTCGTCCGATCGATGCAGGCGAGCAACGATCGTGCCCGCGTACGACGTGTCGTCGCAACGATCGCAGCCCAGCGCGGCGGTATACTCGATGCCGTTCGGCACAGCGCGCCGCCGCATGCGCCGCAGCCTTCGACCTGCCCCGCCTGCTGACGATGCGCTTGCAATCCGGCATCTTCCGCCCGTCCACCCACAGTCGATACGAACCGTCATGTCGCACCGCCTTTCGCTCGCCATCGCCGCCCTCCTCGCCGTTTCCCCGTTCGTTGCCGAGGCCCGCCCGCTCGCGCGGCCGCCGGTCGAACGCGACTTCAAGAACTGGTCGGTCGTTTGCGACAACGGCAACCGCTGCATTGCCGAAAGCCACGCGGACGATATCGATGATGCACGCACCCGCCTCATCCTGCGCGTGACGCGCGATGCCGGCCCGGACGCGCCAGCCTCGCTCGACATCTATGCGTCGGCGCCGCTGGACCTGCGCAGCGCACGCGTGGATGGTCGTCCGTTCGATGCAATGGCGGCCCGATGGCATGCGTTCGGCGGCAAACCGGCCGATGACGACGCGCACCCGTTCCGGATCCGGACCAACGATCCGGCAACGGTCGCCGCATGGCTCACCGCGTCGCGCAATGCGCAACTGCTGAGCTTCGGCGATCCGGCGTCGGCCCAAACCGCCCGCACGCCGTTGACGGGATTGAGTGCGGCGCTGCTGTTGATCGACGACACGCAGGGCCGTGTCGGCACCGTCACGGCGTTGCTGCGCCCGGGCACCCGGCCGGCGTCGGCGGTGCCCGTCGCACCGGCACTCCCCCCCGCCGTCACGCCGGCCCCGGCCGTCGCAAACCTGTCGGCCGCGGAGCAACGGCCGCTCGTCGATGCGGTGCTCGCGAAGTTCGGCGGCGACGTGAAGCAATGTGCGACCGATGTCGAAGACGAAATGCCGGCGAACGATCGCAGGAAGGCGTCGACTGCCGTGGCGGTCTCCGCCGACGAAGCGCTGGTCGCGATACCGTGCCAGACCAGCAGCCTGTATAACCACACCGACCTGTGGTATCGCGTGCGGCGAACCGCGCCCTACTCGCCGACGGCGATGAATTTCGGCGAGAACGCGAACGCGGGACTCGATTCGGCGTCGTTCGCAAACGAACTGACCGACGCCGGCTACGATCCCGCCAGCGCGACGCTGTCGAGCAAGGTCAGACTGCGCAGTGCCGGCGATTGCGGCTCGACCGCATCGTGGATCTTCGACGGCCGGCACTTCGTGCTCAGCGATATCGCCACGCACGGCACTTGCAACGGCTTGTTCGACGATCAGTGGCCACGCCTGTATCGACGGGCCGATGCGAGCGGAAGCCGCTGACGCACGTATCGCACCGAAACACGCCGGCAGACATAACCCATAACAAACCGAGGGGCCGAACCATGCATCACCCGTTCATCGCCGCGTCGCGCCACACAGCCGCGACGCGGCGTACGCGCGAGCGGCTCAGCGCGCTTGCGTTTGCGCTGATCGCCATCACCGCATTCGCGTCGACGCCGGTGCGCGCGGCAAACGCCGACGAGTCGGTCGAGATCCCGTTCTGGTCGCGTGACTGGGCCGGCACGATCGGCAACCGGCACGTCGAAGTCTCGTTGTCGCGCGTCGGCGACACGGTATCGGGCTGGTACTGCTACGCGCCATGCACGTCCGACAAACGCTATCGGCTCGCATTGAAGGGAATGCTCGACGCGCACGGTGCGACGCTGTCGGAACGGGATAGCGGCGCGAAAGCCGACGCCGATCGCGTAACGGGCAAGTGGCGCGTCGCTTCTCTCGACGATGCGGTAACCGGCACATGGACCGCACCGGACGGCAAGCGCACCTTCCCTGTCTCGCTCGCGCAGAAGCACGACGGCAGAGCGTTTCCCTACGACATCCGCCTCGTCGCCGACCATCTGCCGGACGACGGCGGTTCGTGCACCGACGCGCCTGAAGTCACCGCAATCCGCCTGTACGACCACGGCCGCCTCGTCCAGACGCTAAAGACCGATTCGCGGGGCACCTGCAACCTGTTCACGCCGGATTTCGCCGACGTGAACTTCGATGGCTGGCCCGACTTGATGCTCGCGCAATCGATGGGGGCCGGTCCGAACATCCCGTACCAGACGTGGATCTTCAACCCGACAACGCGGCGCTTCGCCGATGCGCCGCAGGGACTGCAAGACATCACGTCGCCGGATTTCGACCCGGTGCACCGGATCGTCTGGACGAGCTGGCGCGCGAGCTGCTGCGAGCACGGCGTGACGACCTACCGCTGGCAGGGCAACGACGTGAAGGAGGTCGACTCGGCGAGCAGCTACTTGCTGCCCGTGCTCGACGGAAACACGCGTCGCTATTGCTACATCGTGCCCGGCTACGGCAACGGCCATATCGAGTATCCGCAACGCATCGAGCAGACCGATACCGGGCTGCGCTCGACGCTGGGCGCGCTGAAGGACTGCGAGGCAGGCGATTCGCCTCAGATGTCGCGGGTGTATATCGACATCTGGAAACCGGGCGCGCCGGGTGGCGCCCCGACGCTCGTGCGTACCGAAAGGGTCGCCTGGAAACGGACGTCGACGCGCGCCGGCATGAAGTTCTGCCCGGACGTGCCGTTCTACGACAACGGCCGCATCCGCCGCATCCTGTTGCGCGACGATCCCGACCAGTGCAGCGACTCGAATCCCGACGAGAACTAGTGTGCGGCGCGCCCGCAAGGGCGCACCGGCGTCACTTCACGCGGCGCCCACGATCGAGATCGAGAACCCGTCCCAGCCCTTCTGCCCGACCGTCTGCACGGCGGTCGTCATGAGCGCCGGCTCGGCCGCGAGCCGGGCGAACCCGGCGCGCACGCCGGCCACGTCCGGCTCGCGATTGTCCGGATCGGCCACGCGCCCGTTGCGCACGACGTTGTCGACGACGATCACCGTGCCGGGCCGCGACAGCTTCAGCGCCGCATCGAGATAGACGGCGTTGTTGTCCTTGTCCGCATCGATGAAGATGAAGTCGAACGGCGCCTCGCCCGTGTCGATGAGCCGCGCAAGACTGTCCTTCGCGCTGCCGACCACCACCGACACGACCTGCGCGAATCCGGCGCGCGCGATGTTCTGCGTCGCGACCTTCGCGTGTGCGGGGTTCAGCTCGAGCGTCACGAGCGCGCCGCCCGGCGGCAACGCGCGCGCCAGCCAGATCGTGCTGTAGCCGCCGAGCGTGCCGACCTCGAGAATCCGCCGCGCGCCGCGGATCGTCGCGAGCAGCTGCAACAGCTTGCCCTGGTTCGGCGCGACGTTGATAGCCGGCAGCCCGGCCGCGTCGCTCGCCGCCAGCGCGGCGTCGAGTACGGCGTCGGACGGCACGAGCGTCGCCGAGAAATACGCATCCACCTGGTTCCACCGATCCTGATCCATCGCGCACCTTTCGTCTGCGGAAAAGGGCATTCTATGCGCCGCGCCTCCATAAGCAACCCACCATTCGTTCTAAGGGCAGCCGCGCACGTGCTCCTATAATCGCCGGACGGCAGGACCCCTCGACCTTCACAACAACAAACGGAGCACCCATGACCGATCAGGCCAAGCCGAACTGGCGCCTCGAAACCATCGCCGTGCACGGCGGTTATCGTCCCGACCCGACCACGCGTGCGGTCGCCGTCCCGATCTACCAGACCGTTGCGTACGCATTCGACGACACGCAGCACGGCGCCGACCTGTTCGACCTGAAGGTCCAGGGCAACATCTACACGCGGATCATGAACCCGACGACGGACGTGCTCGAGCAGCGGATCGCCGCGCTCGAGGGCGGCATCGGCGCGCTCGCGCTCGCGTCGGGGCAAGCCGCCGTCACGTACGCGATCCAGACGATCGCCGAAGCCGGCGACAACATCGTGTCCGCGAGTTCGCTGTATGGCGGCACCTACAACCTGTTCGCGCACACGCTGCCGCAATACGGGATCGCCACGCGTTTCGCCGACCCGCGCGACCCCGCGTCGTTCGAACCGCTGATCGACGCACGCACGAAGGCGATCTTCGCGGAATCGGTCGGCAACCCGCTCGGCAACGTCACCGACATCGCCGCGCTCGCGGCAGTCGCGCATCGCCACGGCATCCCGCTGATCGTCGACAACACGGTGCCGTCGCCGTACCTGCTGCGACCGTTCGAGCACGGCGCGGACATCGTCGTGCACTCGCTGACGAAGTATCTCGGCGGGCACGGCACGAGCCTCGGCGGCGCGATCGTCGATTCGGGCAAGTTCCCGTGGGCCGACCACGCGGACCGCTTCAAGCGGCTGAACGAGCCGGACGTCAGCTATCACGGCGTCGTCTATACCGAAGCGTTCGGGCCGGCCGCGTATATCGGCCGCGCCCGCGTGGTGCCGCTGCGCAACATGGGCGCGGCGATCTCGCCGTTCAACGCGTTCCAGATCCTGCAGGGAATCGAGACGCTCGCGTTGCGTATCGAACGCATCAGCGACAACGCGCTGAAGATCGCGCAGCATCTCGCGCGCCACGAGCACGTCGAATGGGTGAACTATGCGGGCTTGCCCGATCATCCCGATCATCCGCTCGTCGCGCGCTACCTGTCGGGTCGCGCGCCGGGCATCCTGACGTTCGGCGTGAAGGGCGGCCGCGACGGCGGCGCGAAGTTCCAGGATGCGCTGAAGCTGTTCACGCGGCTCGTCAACATCGGCGATACGAAGTCGCTCGCGACGCACCCGGCCTCGACCACGCATCGTCAGTTGTCGCCGGCCGAACTCGCGAAGGCCGGCGTGAAGGAGGAAACGGTGCGGCTGTCGATCGGCATCGAGCATATCGACGACCTGCTCGCCGATCTCGACCAGGCGCTCGCGCAGCTTTGACCGCAACGGGCGCGCCGGCCGCTTGCCAGTGCGTCCGCATCAAACCGCTTGACTCTGGAGCGGCTTCAAGGTGTTCAATCCCCGGTTGATGCCGGGGCGATGCCCGGTGTGTACGATCGTGCGACGCAGCGCCCGCTGCGCCACGCCAACCGCCGAGAGGCCTCATGACACCGACCGCGAAGCTCGCGCTGCTCACGTTACCGCCCGTGCTGGCGGCCTGTTTCGGCGCCCTCGCGGCCGCGTGGCGCGCGCCTGGCCCGAAAACGTCGAGCGTGATCCAGCATTTCACCGGCGGCATCGTATTCGCGGCCGCCGCGCTCGAACTGCTGCCGCAGGACCGCACACATGCGCTGTTTCCGGTCGTCGTCGGCTTCGTGCTGGGCCTTGCGCTGATGCTGGCGATCCGCGCGCTGTCGGGCGCGATCGAGACGCGCTTCGAGACGGCGCGGTTGCCGGTGAGCCTGATCATCGTCACCGCGATCGACCTCGTCGTCGACGGCCTGGTGCTCGGCATCGCCTTTTCCGCGAGCGACGAAAGCGGCATCATCCTGACCGTCGCGCTGACGCTCGAGGTGCTGTTCCTCGCGCTGTCGGTCAGCGCGGCGCTGGCCGCGGCCGGCATCGGCCGCTTGCTGTCGATCGTCGTGCCGGTCGCGCTCGCGGCGCTGCTGAGCGTCGCGGCCGTGGCCGGCAATGCGGCGTTCGCCGGGCTGCCGGCGAATATCTATGCGGCGCTGCTGGGGCTCGGCACGGTCGCGCTGTTGTACCTCGTCACCGAGGAACTGCTGGTCGAAGCGCACGAAGTACCCGAGACACCGTTCGCGACGGCTGCGTTCTTCATCGGCTTCATCGTGTTCTTCCTGATCGAAGGATCGGTGAAAGCCTGACGCGCCGCGCTCGACGGCGCGACGGCTACCAGGTCGTCGCGCCGGTCGGATAGGTATCGACGATCCGCGTGCCGTTGACAGGCGTGACACCCGCGTTGCGCAGCGCGGTCCACAGGTCGATCGCATGTTCGCGCGATTTGCGGCTGCCGTCGTCGGTCAGCACGTTCAGCGCGACCACTTCGTCGCGCGTGGTCAGTTGCAGTTGTTCCTTCAGCTTGCATGACTGATGCGATGCGGTGCGAACGTCGCCGAGCACGATCGCCTTCGCCGCGACGGTCGACTCGTCGCCGGCATCGGCTGGCACGAACGTCAGCCGGCCGTTGGCGACTTCGCATCGCCCACGCGTGAACGTCGCAGTCCACGCGCCGGCCGGCACGGCCGCGAACTCACAGCGCATCCGCTCGTTCGCACGGCTGCCGGCGTCGTGCGCCGGCGCGTGCGACAGTGCGCGTTCCGGCCAGCCTGCCGCCATCGCGGCCGTCGACATCAGGCATGCCGCCAGCACGATTCCCTTCGCGACATTGCGCATCGCGCTCTCCTTTCCGTCGATCAACGTTCAAAGCACCGCGAAGCGGTTGTCGTGTGCATCGACCATCGGCATCTTCTCGCCGCGATGAACGGTCGCGCGATGAATCTCCTGATTGCACGCGACGGCGGCCGGACTCGCCGGATAGTCGTGATTCGGGCTCGGAATCACGCCGTCGTGACGCGCGCGCACCAGTTCCTGAATCACTTCCTGACGGCTCTTCGGCTGCGCGGCCACGGCTTGGGAGAACGCTGCAATCGACAGCGCGGCGGCGGCAATGACGATCATCGGACGCGGGATGTTCATGTTGGGGCTCCTTGCTGGAATGCCGTGACTGGAGCCTTCACTTTGATCCCGCGGCGGTGCGGATCCGTGATCGCCTGATGACGGTTTCGTCATCGTTCACGCATCTTTCACATCGCAGTGCGAATGAAATTCACCGCACGTTTCAGCGCGCATGACATTGCGATGACATTTTTCTCATTTGTCCCTCACCGTCACGATCCGAACGCTTTCCAGAATCGCCACCGCAATCGCGATATTCCGGCCCGTCGCGACACAGGTTCGGCGCCGGCATCGAACGATGCACGAAACGATCATCTTGAACTTCAGGGACACACCATGAAAACTCCGGTTCGACTCGTCATGATGTCAGGGGCGCTGCTGACGACCGCGCATGCGGCGCAGGCAACGGAAGTCACGCTGTACGGCCTGTTCGATACGTCGCTGACGGTCGTGTGGAACGCCGATGCGCAGGGCAATAACCTCGTCGGCCTCGGCAACGGCAACCTGCTCGGCAACCGCTTCGGCGTGAAAGGCGCAGAGGATCTCGGCGGCGGGCTGAAAGCGATCTTCACGCTGGAAAACGGCTTCAACCCGAACACCGGCGCGCTCGGGCAAGGCAACCGGATGTTCGGCCGGCAAGCGTTCGTCGGGCTGGAAAGCGCGCGCTGGGGGACGCTGACGATCGGCCGCCAGTACGATGCGCTCGCCGATGTCGCGTGGCCGATCACCGGCGATTTCTACTTCGGCAGCGTGTACGCGACACCCGGCGACGTCGACAACTACGACACGTCGTCGCGCACCGACAACGCGGTGAAGTACACGTCGCCCGTGGTCGGCGGCTTCCAGTTCGTCGGCATGTACGCGCTCGGCGGTGTGGCCGGCAAGAGCGGCGCCGGCCAAACCTGGTCGGCCGGCCTGTCGTACAACCATGGCCCGTTCGACGCGGCGGGCGGCTACTACTATGCGGCCAACCGCGCCTCGCTCGCCAACGGCGTCCGGACCGGCTGGAACGGCACGTCGGATGGCACGTTCGACGGGTCGCTGGTCAACGGCGGCTACCTCTCCGCGAAGTCGATCGGCATCGCACGCGGCGCGTTGCGCTACACCTTCGCGCCGTTCACGGTCGGTATCGACTACAGCAATGCGCAGTACAAGGCCGATGCGATGTCGGCCTTTCGCAGCACGCAGAAATACGACACCGCGCGCGGATTCTTCAACTATCAGGCAACCGCCAGCCTGCTCGTCGGCGTCGGCTACAGCTACACGAAAGCCCGCGGCGATACGAGCGCGACCTACCATCAGGTGTCCGCCGGCGCCGACTACGTGCTGTCGAAGCGCACCGATCTCTATGCGGTCGGCGCGTGGCAGCGCGCGAACGGCGAACAGCGCACGCCCGACGGCGGCACGCAGGCGGCCCAGGCGTCGATCGGCTCGTACGGCTACGGCGGCACGCGTACGCAGGGCATCCTCAATCTCGGGTTGCGCCACCGGTTCTGACTGCGACAGCCAACCCTGCGCGCTGCGTGACGAAAATTTCATGTTCCGATCAGGTTCGCGATGCGTCGCGTCGCTACGATCGGAACGGTAGCGGGCCATGCCCGTTTCCGTCCACGCAGCGGGTCGCTGCCGCACGGCACGATCACGCATTAGGCCCGGGCTCGTCGAGTACCGGGCTCTTTTTTACGCGGATCCGACGATCACGGTGCGGAATTGCGCCGCGGGTACACGCACGGATGCGTTTTCACATACAGGTTCGGATTGCCGCAGCGATGCCCGGCATAGTCGATTTGCTCGCCCGGCGTCAGATCGGCCGGCGCGGGCTTGCGCGCGGCAGCAGGGGAGGTGACCGTGGTGCCGGAACGTGTCGATGCGCAACCCGCGAACAACGGGACGATCAGGACTGCGATCAAGGCGAGGCGAATGGCGGGACGATGCAATTTTCGGTCCGGAATGAAGGTCTGAACGACGCCGTCCGCGCTCGATGCTGCTGGCGCGACCGGCACGAACGCCGCCGGCGCGGTCGGCCAGCGGCAGGCTTCATGTTCCGCTTCCCGCTCATCGCACCCATGACGCGAACATGACGGTTGCGTCATGTCGTTCGAGACCGCATGACGCGTTCTTGCCTCCGCAATCTGACGCATTTTTCATCTCGCGATCACGATCACGCACGGCTGCTTTCGCATACTGGGTCCATGGTTCGCCACCCGGCGGCCCTGATCAAGGAGAGCACTCGATGAAAACGGCAAAACTCGCAGCACTGTTCGTCACCGCCACGCTGTCGCTCGGCATGGCCACCCAGGCGGCGTTCGCCCAGACGCAACCGCAAGGCAAGTCCCGCGCGCAGGTCGTCAACGAACTGAAGCAGGCGCAGCACGACGGCGTCGTGCCGACGAGCAAGACGCAGTACCCGCCGACCGGCGAGATCGTCGCGCGCAACAAGGAACTTCACGGGATTTCGGTGCATGGCGGCGAGAAGAAGCCGCAGACCGACAATCACGACAACCTGACCGCGAAGCAATGATGACCGGCCACATGGCCGCGGGCAGCGCGCCGCGCGCGGCCCTCTTGCGGCAAACGCGCGGGCGTCGCCGCCCGCGCTGTCAGGTGCTGATGGCGGCCGGCCGTTGCGGTTCGGCCGGCCGGCGCGGAAAGCGCAGCCAGAAGGTCGTGCGGCGGCCCGGCTCGCTGTCGACGCCGCATTCGCCGCCGTGATTGTCCATGATCGACCGGACGATCGCGAGGCCGAGCCCCGTGCCCGACGCCGAATTGTGCCGCGACGGATCGACGCGATAAAAGCGCTCGAAAATCCGCCCGGCATGTTCCGCGGCGATGCCGGGCCCCGTATCCGACACGGCGATCGTCGTCGCGCCGCCCTGCTCGACGCAGTCGATCGTCACGACGCTGCCGCGCGGCGCATAGGTCAGCGCATTCGACAGCAGGTTGCTCAACGCGCGCTGGTACAGCGTCAGGTCCGCATCGACCCACGCGTGGCCGTCGACCTTCACCGTCACGCCCTCGTCTTCCGCCAGCGGCTCGTAGTAGCCGGCCACGCGCTCCGCCTCCTCCGCCGCATTCAGGCGCCGCACGCTGATCGACGTGCCGGCCTGCTCCGAACGCGCGAGAAACAGCATGTCCTCGATCATCCGCGACAGCCGCTGGTATTCGTCGATGCTCGACTCGATCACGCTCCGGTATTCGTCCGCGCCGCGCGGCTGCGACAGCACGACCTGCGCGGCCGCCTGCAGGTTCGTCAGCGGCGTGCGCATGTCGTGCGCGAGGTTCGACGAGAACTGGCTCAGCCGCGTAAACGATTCGTTCAGCCGCGCGAGCATCCCGTTGAACGCGTGCTCGAGCTCCTTCAGCTCGCCTGACGTATCGAGTTCCGGCAGCGGATGCGCGAGCCGGCTCGTCGACATCTGCTCCGCGCGCGCCGCGAACCGCCGCAGCGGGCTCAGCCCGAGCGCCGCGATGCCATAGGCGATCACGGCCGCGAGCACCACGCCGAACACCTCGATCACGACGATCGTATAAGCATGCGTGCGCAACAGCAGCACGTCGGCGCTGCGATCGTACTGCACGGCGACGCGCACCACGGGCGCACCGGCGCCGGCCAGCGGCACGGTCGTCAGCAGATACTGGTGCCGCGCGGCCGGCGGCGCGACGCCGACCGGCACGCGGCCCGCGTTCATCGACATCAGCGGCGCATACGGACGAAAGCCGGGCGTGCCGACGAGGCGCGTACCGGCGGCATCGAAGATCGCGAGATCCATGTTCGGATGACCGTGCAACTGGTCGATCCAGATATCGGTGTTGCGCGCGACGTCGGCCGTCGTGCGCGCCTCGGCCAGGTGCGCCCCCAGGGCGGCGGAAATGCCGGCCATCTGCTCGGCCGCCGTCGTTTCGACGCGGTTGCTCAGCGCCTCGTACAGCGCGACGCCGCTCGACGCGAGGATCACCGACGTCGACAGGATGATCAGCGCGGTCAGGCGGCCGCGCAGCGTCCGCGGCAGCAGGCGCGCGATCATGCGGCCGCGCCGCCGCGCGCTTCGAGCACGTAGCCCATGCCGCGCACCGTGTGGATCAGCTTCGGTTCGTACGCGTCGTCGATCTTCGAGCGCAGCCGGCGGATCGCCGAATCGACGACGTTCGTGTCGCTGTTGAAATTCATGTCCCACACCTGCGACGCGATCGTCGCGCGCGGCAGGATCTCGCCTTCGCGGCGCATCAGCAGCCACAGCAGCGCGAATTCCTTCGCGGTCAGCAGGATCGTATCGCCCTGCCGCGTGGCCTTGCGGCGCGTCAGGTCGAGTTCGAGATCGGCCACGCGCAGCGTGTTCGAGTCGCGCGGCTGGCCGCGCCGCAGGATCGACTTGATGCGTGCGGTCAGCTCGACGAAGTCGAACGGCTTCGCGAGATAGTCGTCCGCGCCAAGTTCGAGCCCCTTCACGCGATCGCCGACGTCGTCGCGCGCGGTGAGGAACAGCACGGGCGTCGACTTGCTGCGCCGCAGGTTCTGCAGCAGCGTCCAGCCGTCCTGCCCGGGCAGCATCACGTCGAGCACGAGCAGGTCGTACTCCTCCGTTTCGGCCTGGTGCTGGCCCGTGATGCCGTCCTCGACCCAGTCGACGACGTAGCCGGCCTCGGTCAGGCCCTTGCGCAGATACGCGCCCGTCTTCGGTTCATCCTCGACAATCAGAATTCGCATCACGCATTACCCTTGAAGAAACCCAGCCGGCGCAGCACGCCTGCGCCGAAGCCGCCACGCAACGCCGCGCGCCACGACACCGCATGGCTGACCCGGTACAGCACCGGCAGCACCAGCAGCGTCAGCGCCGTGGACGACAGGATACCGCCGATCACGACCGTCGCAAGCGGACGCTGCACTTCGGCGCCGGTGCCGGTCGCGAACGCCATCGGCAGGAAGCCGAGCGACGCGACCAGCGCGGTCATCAGTACGGGGCGCAGCCGCGTGAGCGCGCCGTCGTGCACCGCGGCGTCGAGCGGCATCCCTTCGTCGCGCAGGTTGCGGATGAACGAGATCATCACGAGACCGTTGAGCACGGCCACGCCGGACAGCGCGATGAAGCCGACCGCCGCCGTGATCGACAGCGGAATTCCGCGCAGCCACAGCGACACGACGCCGCCGCTCAGCGCGAACGGAATGCCGGTGAACACCAGCAGCCCGTCCTTCACGTTGTTGAACATCACGAACAGCAGCACGAACACCATGAACAGCGCGAGCGGCACGACGAGCTTCAGGCGCTCGCTCGCGCTCTGCAACTGCTCGAACTGGCCGCCCCACGACACCCAGTAGCCGGCCGGCACGCGCACGTCCTGCTGCAACTGCTCGCGCGCATCGGCGACGAACGAGCCGACGTCGCGACCGCGCACGTTCGCGCTGACCACCACCCGCCGCTTGCCGTCCTCGCGGCTGATCTGGTTCGGGCCCGGCGCCACGTCGATCGTCGCGAGCTCCGCGAGCGGCACGTACGGCGCCGCCGCGAGCGGTGCGCTGGCGCCGGCGGCCGGCGCGGGCAGCGCGATCGGCAGCCGCTTGATCGCCTCGATGTCGGAGCGCAGCTCGTCGGGCAGCCGCACGACGATGTCGAAGCGACGGTCGCCCTGGAACAGCGTGCCGGCCTTCTGCCCGCCGACGGCCGCGGCCACCGAATCCTGCAGGTCAGCCACGCTCACGCCGTAGCGCGCGAGCTTGTCGCGGTCGAGGTTGACGGTCAACACCGGCAGGCCCGTGGTCTGCTCGACCTTCACCTCCGACGCGCCCGGCACCTTCTGCAACGCGGCCGCGATCTGCTCGCCGGTCTGGTTCAGCACGGCCATGTCGTCGCCGAAGATCTTCACGGCGACGTCGCTGCGCACGCCGGAAATCAGTTCGTTGAAGCGCAGCTGGATCGGCTGCGAGAATTCGTATGCGTTGCCCGGCAGCTCGGCGAGCGCTTCCTCGATCTCGCGCACGAGCTGGTCGCGCGGCTTCTTCGGGTCGGGCCACCGGTCGGCCGGCTTCAGCATGATGTAGCCGTCCGACAGGTTCGGCGGCATCGGGTCGGCCGCGATCTCGGCCGTGCCGGTGCGGGCGAACACGCGCTCGATCTCCGGGAAGCGCGCCTTCAGCGTCTTCTCGATCGCCTTCTGCATCTCGATCGACTGCGACAGGCTCGTGCCGGGAATCCGCAGCGCGGACACGGCCAGATCGCCCTCGTTGAGGCTCGGGATGAATTCGCTGCCGAGCCGCGTCGCGAGCCCGAGCGTGACCAGCACGATCGCGCCCGCGCCGATCATCACGCGCGTCGGGCGCGTCATGAACGCGGCGAGCACCGGTTCGTACGCGCGCCGCGCCCAGCCCATCAGCCGGTTCTCCTTCTCCTCGACCCGCTCGCCGATGAACAACGCGACGGCCGCCGGAATGAACGTGACGGTCAGCACCATCGCGGCGGCGAGCGCCATCACGACGGTCGTCGCCATCGGATGGAACATCTTTCCTTCCACGCCGGTCAGCGCGAAGATCGGCAGGTACACGACCATGATGATCAGTTGCCCGAAGATCAGCGCGCGGCGCGCCTCCTGCGACGCACCGAACACTTCGGCAAAACGCTCTTCGCGCGTGAGCGGCCGCCCGGCCGCCGACTGCGCATGCGCGAGCCGCCGCACGCAGTTCTCGACGATCACCACCGCGCCGTCGACGATGATCCCGAAGTCGAGCGCGCCGAGGCTCATCAGGTTCGCGCTCACCTTCGCGTTGACCATCCCGGTGAAGGTCATCAGCATCGACAGCGGAATCACGAGCGCGGTGATCAGCGCCGCGCGGATGTTGCCGAGGAACAGGAACAGCACGGCGATCACGAGCACCGCGCCTTCGAGCAGGTTCTTCTTCACCGTCGCGACGGCCTTCTCGACGAGCACCGTGCGGTCGTACACCGGAATCGCCTTCACGCCGGCCGGCAGCGTGCGGTTCACGTCCTCCATCTTCGCCGCGACGGCCTTCGACACCGTGCGGCTGTTCTCGCCCATCAGCATGAACACCGTGCCGAGCACGACTTCCTCGCCGTTCGACGTCGCGGCGCCGGTGCGCAGTTCGCGGCCGATGTCGACCACGCCGACGTCCTTCATCCGCACCGGCACGCCGCCGACGTTGGTCAGCACGATGTTCGCGATGTCGTCGACGGTGCGCGCCTGGCCCGGCACGCGCACCAGATACTGCTCGCCGCGCTTTTCGATGTAGCCGGCGCCGACGTTGTCGTTGTTGCGCTCCAGCGCGCGCACGACGTCGGCGAGCGTCAGCCCGTACGACATCAGCTTCGCCGGATTCGGCGCGACGCGATATTCCTTCACGTAGCCGCCGATCGAGTTCACCTCGGTCACGCCGCGCACGTTGCGCAACTGCGGCCGCACGACCCAGTCCTGCAGCTCGCGCAGGTCGGCCGCCGTATAGCGCGTGCCGTCGGGCTTGCGCGCGTCGGCGTCGGCCTCGACGGTCCACAGGTAGATCTCGCCGAGGCCGGTCGAGGTCGGCCCCATCGCGGGTGCGATGCCGGCCGGCAGCTTGTCCTTCGCCTCCTGGATGCGCTCGTTGACGAGTTGCCGCGCGAAGTAGATGTCGGTGCCGTCCTTGAAGATCACGGTGACCTGCGACAGCCCGTAGCGCGAGATCGAGCGCGTCTGTTCCAGCCCCGGCAGCCCGGCCATCACGGTCTCGACCGGATACGTGATGCGCTGCTCGGCCTCGAGCGGCGAGTAGCCGGGCGCGGACGTATTGATCTGCACCTGCACGTTGGTGATGTCGGGCACGGCGTCGATCGGCAGCCGCTGGTAGCTGAACACGCCCAGCGCGGCCACGGCCGCGATCGCCAGCATCACGAGCCAGCGGTGCGCAATCGCGAAGCGGATCAGGCGCTCAAACATGTCGGGATTCCTTGAAACGAGGCACGGTCGCCCGTACCGGGCGGGCCGCGCGGCCCGTCACCCGGCGGACCGGAAAGCGGGCCGCATAGCGGGCCGCCAGTCGCGCCACGACGCACGCGTATTGCTGCTCATTCATGTTCCGCGCTCCCCTTGCCGAGTTCCGCCTTCAGCACGAAGCTGTTCGATGCCGCGTATTCCTGGCCGGGCTTGAGCCCCTTCAGCACTTCGGTCGCGCGTTCGTCGCGCCGCCCTGTTTCGACGGCCTGCGCGACGAAGCCCTTCGGCGAGCGCACGAATACCGACGGCGCGCCGTCGACGTCCTGCAGCGCGTCGCTCGCGACCGCGAGCGGCACACCCTGCTTGCCCGCGTCGACCGACACGTTCACGAACATCCCCGGCCGCCACACGCGGTCGGGGTTCGGCAGCACGACGCGCGCCGGCGCGGTGCGCGTCTGCTCGCCGAGCAGCGAACCCACGTACGCGATCGGGCCGCTCGAGCGCGATTCGAACGCGGTCGCGATCACCGTTGCGTCGCGACCGACGCGCACGTCGTTGAGCCGCTGCGCGGGCACCGCCATCTCGGCCCATACGGTCGACAGATCGGAAATCACGAACATGCTCGCGTCCGCGGCAATCGCCTCGCCGGGCGTCGCATGCTTCTCGACGATCGTGCCCGCGAACGGCGCGCGCAGTTCATACCGGTTCAGCGCGCCCGCGCCGACCGGTGCATTCAGCGCGGCGAGCTTCTGCCGCGCGTTCTGCACGGCGATCTCGGCCTCGCGCAACTGCACCTGCGCCTGCTGATAGTCCTGCTCGGCCGAAATGCGTTCCTGCCACAACGTGCGTTCGCGCTCGTAGGTTGCGCGCGCCCCCGACAGCCGGCGCTCGGCCGTCAGCAACTCGCTGCGGCGGTCGGCCAGATCGGTGCTCGCGATCACCGCGAGCACCTGCCCCTTCGCGACGTTCTGCCCGAGCGACACCGATACCTGCTCGACGATGCCGGCCACGCGCGGCACCACGTGCGCGGTGCGATCCTCGTTGAACCTGATTTCGCCGGGAAGCTGGAACGGCGTCGCGATCTGCGCGGGGCCGGCTTTCGCGAGCGCGATCTTCGACGTCGCCAGTTGCGCGTCGGTCAGCGCGATCGCGCCGTCGGCGCGCGCGAACGGGAACGACGCGGCGTCGTTGCCGGCCTTCACGTCGATCGTCGCATCGAACACGTGCGGCTTCGCGATCGACTGCGCGGACACGAACTTCGGGCCGGCCGCGTCGAACCGCAACGGTTCGTGCGTGCGGTCGTAGCGCACCAGCGTGCCGGACACGGTCACGCCCTTGTCCACCGGCTTGCCGTCGACGAACGGATAGACGACGAGCCGCGCGTCGCCGGGCTTTTCCGTCATCACGATCTCGACGGACAGCTTGCCGCGCTTGAGTACAACACCGCCGCGCGCGCCGGCGCCGTCGGCCGGCTGCGCGACTTCGGCGGCGGTCGGCGCCGATGCGCCGCCGCCCCGCGTGACGGCGAGCGCGCCGATCACGATTCCTGCGCCGCCGAGCACGGCCGCCGCAATAACGAAGATTCTGCTGCGTGACATGATGATCCTTCAGGTAGGAGGGGCGCTTATCGCGCGACGGCCGCGAGCGGCGTGCCGACGAGGCGGCCGATATCGGCGCGAGCCGCATGGGCGCCGGCGAGCGCGCGCACGTATTGCGACTGCCCCTGGAACAGCGTGCGCTGGGCGTCGAGCACGTCGAGGAAGCTGAACTTCCCGAGTTCGTAGCCGCGCGACATCGCATCGAGCGCAAGGCGCGCGGCCGGCAGGATGTCGGACTTCAGCCGCTGCGCTTCCTGCTCGGCCGCCTCGAAATTCGCGTATGCCTGCGTCAACTCCAGCCGCAGGCGGGTGCGTTCGCGATCGAGATCGGCGTTCGCGCGCTCGGCCTTGTGCGTCGCCTCGAGCAGCGCGCCCTTGTTCGTGTTGAACAGCGGAATCGGGATCGACACGCCGACCACCGCCTGGTTGTCCGGCACGCCGCCGGTGGTCACGCGCTTCACGCCGGCGCTGACCGTCACGTCCGGAATGCGCCGCGCGCGTTCGAGCGATATGGCCGCGTTCGAGCGCAGCATCTCGGCGCGCGCGACCCGCGCGAGCGGCGCATCGTCGAGTTGCGCGGTCAGCGCGGACAACGGCTCGACCGGCGGCACGGTTTCCAGGTCGCCGAGCACCGCGAGCCGGTCGTTGCGCGCCTCGCCCATCACCGCGTTCAGTTTCTCGCGCGCGACCTCGACACGGCCGCGCGCGGTCACGACTTCGATCTGCACGCCGGCCGCCGCGACCTGCGCCTTGGTCGCCTCGACCGGCGACACCTTGCCGGCCTGCGCGCGGCGCCCCGCGAGGTCCGCCGAACGCGCGGCGATCGCGGCCGACTCCTCGGTCACCTGAAGCTGGCGCTGGGCGGCGAGCAGCCCGTAGAACGCGGCGATCACGTCGGCGCGCACGGCGGCGCCCTGCTCGTCGAGCGACGCGCTGGCCGCCTCCCGGCCGTATGACGCGACGTCGAGCCGCGCGCGGCGCTTGCCGCCCAGCTCGATGGTCTGGTTGATCACCGCGGTGGACGTGCGTTCGGCGCGGCTGAAACCTTCCTGCAGGAACGACACTTCGGGGTTCGGCCGCGCGCCGGCCTGCATCAGCGCGCCGGCCGATGCATCGACATCCGCGCGGGCGCCGCGCAGCGCCGGATTGTTCCGGGCCGCGACCGCGAGCGCGTCGGACAACGTCAACGACGACGCAGGAAGCGCATCGGACGGCGGTGCGCCGATCGGCGCGGCGGCGGCGGCGGCCGGGGCCGGCCCCGGCGACAGCGATGGCTGCGCATGAGCCGTCGCGGCCATCGCGAAAACGATGGCCACGGCGAGGTAGGGCTTGAGCATGTTCGGTTCTGCGGTAACGGTTTGCGACCGATGCTACGGACCAGCCGCAGTGCGAACATGAGGCGAAGATGATATTTCCGTCATGTGGGGCGCGGCAGCACGCACGCGTGCGACGCCCCGCGGGAACGGTGTCCCCCGTGGATGACGGGAAAATTCCGTGAGCGCGCGGCGCGATGGCCGCACGACAGCATGCGGAGGTTCGGGAATGCGGCACGCGCAGGCCGCACGCCCCGCACGTGAATCAGGTGATGCGCTGCTTCCCCCGCCGTCGCCGCACGAGCCAGTCGAGCAGTTGCCGCCCGTCGCGTTCGCCGAACCAGCGCGCGTGCCCGATCAGGTAGCCGTCGTACGCGATGTCGACGATCGCCGGCGCGTCGATGATGCAGCCGAAATACGCGACTTCCGACAGCGCGAACTCCGTATGCACGATCGGCAACAACGCGACCAGCGCCGCATACGCGTCGTCGTTTAGCGGTTCGAGCGATTCGTAGCCGTCGAGCAGCGCGTCGATCTGGTCGTATTCGACGCGCCGCGCATCGGCCGGCGCTATCCAGTCGACCGTATTGCGCTCGATCGCGAGCGCGAGGTCCATCACCGCGCAGGTGCGGTCCGACAGGCCGAAATCGAGCACGGTGCGCACCTGCGCGCCGGGCCCCGCATCGGTCCACAGCAGGTTCGACGCATGCCAGTCGCCGTGCGTCCACAGCGGCGGCAACGCGGGCAGCAGCGGCACGAGGCGCGCGTGATACGGGCCGATCGCATCGGCCACGTCGCCACGCCAGTCGCGCGCGCCCAGCGCGCGCACCAGCAGCGGCTGCGCATCGACCCAGCGTTCGAGCGCGCCCGCCAGATCGGCAGACGACAGCACGCGAAAACTCGACAACAGCGTGCGCACGGGCCGTGCGGGCGCATCGTAGCCGGCCGACGCGCGATGCAGTTCGGCCAGCGCGCGGCCGGCCGCATATGCATGCGAAGGATGCGTGAACGGCTGCCACGACATCACGCCGCGATACGGATCGACGCCGGGCGCGAGAACATGCACCTCGTATGTCCATTCGCCCGACGCGAACGCGGTCGCACCATTGCGATCGGCCAGCACGTCCACCACCGGCATCCCGCGCTCGCGCAGATGCGCGATGAAGCGATGCTCTTCCTCCAGCCCCGCGACATCGCGCAGGCTCGCGTGATGACGCTTGACGAACAACCCGCGCCCGTCCGCCATCCGCACCAGCACCGCTGCCGCGAACTGCCGCGGGCTGTGCCACGTCAGCCGCACCGGCTCGCCCGCACCGTCGATCCGCGCGAGCACGGCCGCCACCTCGTCGTGCGTCATCAGCGGCCAGTCGCGTTCGGCCTGCTCGCCGTCCACGCCGAATTGCGGCGGTGCGACGTCACGCGACAGGGGGCCGTCCGGCTCGAGGGGGAATGACATGACCGACGTTGCTCCGTAGTTGAATCCGTGCGTGAATCATCGGGCGCCGCCGCCCGATGCGCGCGGGCCGCCCGCGGCTGCCCGCAATGCGGCGGCCGTGCGGCTCCAGTCGCGCCAGCCGACCACCGCCAGCCCGATGAACAGCGCATAGAGTCCGGCCGTCAGATACAGCTCCTTGAACACGAACATCCCGACGTAGACGACGTTCACGACGATCCACAGCCCCCACGACGCGATGTAGCGCCGCGCGGTCCAGTATTGCGCGACGAGGCTGAACGCGGTCAGCGACGCATCGACGAACGGCAGCGCCGCATCGGTCCAGCGCGCCATCATCCCGCCAAGCAACGCGCTGCCGATGGCCGCCGCGACCAGGTCGGGCAGCATCCTGAGCGGCCGTACGCCGGTGACGGGCGCGACATCGCCGGCTGGCGCCGCCTCGCCGTCGGCCTCGCTCGCGCGCTGCGCGAGCCAGCGCTGCCAGCCGTACACCTGCAGCACCGCGAACGCACCCTGCAGCAACATGTCCGAGTACAGCTTCGCGTCGAAGAAGATCCAGCCGTACAGCGCGACCGACGCGAGGCCGACCGGCCAGCACAGCATGCGCCGCTTCGCGGTCAGCCAGATCGCGAGCGCGCTGACGATCACGCCGGCGATTTCGAGTGGGGACATCGTCTGTGCTCTCCTGGTGGGCTGCCGGGGCCGCGCGTCACGCGGCCGATGTCGGTCGGTCAGAAATCATAGGTCAACGATACGCGCGCGGTGCGCGGCGCACCCGGGAACAGGTACGCATCGCCCTGCTGCTCGCCTGCGTCGCGCCAGTAGAACTTGTTGAACAGATTGTCCACCGACACGCGCAACACCGTGCGATGGCCGCCGATCTTCGTCGTATAACGCGCGCCGAGATTGAACACGAACCACGACGGCACGCGCGCGGTGCCTTCCTCGTTCGCGTTGCGCGCCGCGCTGTATTCCACGCCGCCGAGCACGTTCAGGCCCGCGACGCCCGGCACCGCGTAGTCCGCATACAGCGACGCGCGCAGCGCGGGCACGTTGATGATCTGGTGCCCTTCGTAGGCAGGCGAGCCCGAATCGACCGCGCGGGCGCGAATCGCCGCGACGCTGGCCGTCAGCCCCAAGCGCTCGGTCACGCGCCCGGCCGCGCCGAGTTCGATCCCCTGGTGCCGCTGCGTACCGCGCTGCACGAACGTGTAGGACGTGCCCGACGCGTCCGGATCGGCGAACTGGAACGGCTTGCTGATCGAGAACACGGCGGCCGTGAGGCTCAGCCGGTCGAGCCAGTCGTATTTCGCGCCGACCTCGAACTGGTGCGATTCGACGGGCGGCAGGAACGCATACGCGTTGGTCGCGCGCACCGGCGCCTGATCGCCGAGCGACAGCGCCTTGCTGTACGACGCATACAGCGACAGCACGTTCACCGGCTTGTAGACGAGCGCGACCTGCGGCAGGAACACCGACCGGTCGGTATGCGTCGTCTCGCCGTCGAGGCTGCTCCAGCTGCGCTGCCGCAGCAGCACTTCCTTGCCGCCCGCGAGCACCTGCCAGTGTTCGCCGATGCTGATGCGATCGAGCCCGAACACGCCGTACTGCCACGCGTCGAGGCGTGGGTACGACGGCCCGGGCGAATTCGGCGACGGCGAAAAGGTCAGGTCGGGCCCGTAGACGTTCTCACTGCCGACGTAGTCGTACACGGCGTCGGCCATGTGCACGACGCGGCGCTGCACGCTCACGCCGAGCGTCAGCTCGTGCCGCAGCGGCCCCGTCGTGAACTTGCCGGTCGTGACCGCGCGCAGATCGTCGTTGCGCCGGTATTCGCCGGGGCTGCGGAAATCGTACACGTCGTAGTCGCCGTTCGCGCCGAAGAAGAACGGCGACGTCGCGCCGGCCGCGCAGCTTGCCGCATACGAACAGCCGTACGCGAACGCGCTGTTGTCGTCGATCATCGTGCGGCTGCGGCCCGCGGCGATATACGCCTTCCAGTCGTCGTTGAACTGGTAGTCGAAACGCGCATTCAGGTTCAGCGCATCGGTCGTCACCGGCTTCGCCCACGGCTGCGTGCCGAGCGCCTTCGACGTCGTCTTGACCGACGGCACGACGGTGCCGCCGAGCAACTGGTAACCCGGCGCGGAACGCTGGATCCATTGCTGGAATTCGGCATTGAGCTGCAGGCTCGCGCGCGGGCTGATGTCCCAGTCGGCGGCGATCGAGCCGAACGTGCGTCGCCCGTTCGTGCCGTCGATATAGGAGTGCATGTTCTCCTTCGCCGCATTGATCCGGAACCCGAACTGATGGTCGGGGCCGAAGCGCCGGCCGAGATCGACGGCCGCCGACGTCGAGCCGCGGCTGTCGACGCCGCCCGTCACGCTCGCCACGTTCGCGGAGCGCTTGGTCACGAAGTTGATCACGCCGCCCGGCGCGACGACGCCGCTGTCGATGCCCGCGAGGCCCTTCAGGATCTCGACGCGCTCCTTGTTCTCGAGCGGCACGTTCTGCTCGCCGGACACCGTCAGCCCGTCGATCCGGATCGCGCTCGCGAGATCGACCGGAAAACCGCGGATCGCGAAGCCTTCGAAATAGCCGACCGGCGCATAGTCGTTGACGACCGACGCATCGTTGCGTACGACGTCGCTCAGCCGCTTTGCCTGCTGGTCGTCGATCAGCGCGCGCGTGATCACGTTCACCGACGCCGGCGTGTCGCGCAGCGGCGCGTCGTCGAGCCCCGCGACCGACGCTTCGCGCACGCGCAGCGGGTGGCCGCGCTCGCCGCTCACCGTGATCGTGGGCAGCGTCGCATTGCCCGCCGCATCGGCGCCCGGCGCGGGCGTGTCGCCCTGGGCCGCGGCCGCCTGCGCCGCGAAAAGCGTGACGCCGAGACCGACACCGAGCCCGACCTTCGCGCGCCGCCGCCGTGCGCGCGCCGCTGTTGTTCTATTCACCGTCATTGTTCTGGATGGAAAACTCGCCACTCGATCTGTCGAAACCCGTTACGAAGCTGCGAAGCGTGCGCCCGCGAATGCCGCCGGACACGTGCGTCGACACGATATTCATCAGACGAACCGGACCTTGCGGCACGCAGGCGGGCCGACCGGTCGGAACAACGCAGGATGGGACATCGGATTCGGATGACGCGCCGGGAACCGACGCAGCGGCCGACGGGTTCGTCGGATGCCTGTCGGCCGGCCGGCTGCCTCGCGCGGTCGTGTCATGCGGGGGACGCTTCGAACGCCCCGGTGCGGGCGGCGGGCACTCACGCCGGCCGTTCATCGGAACGGCGGCCTGCCCGGCGCGCGACATCGCGGCGTGGCGCGCATTTTACCCCGGGCGCGGCAAAGGGCCGCGGAATCGGGCGGAACGGGAAACGGGGAAGGCGGGAACAGGGACAGGCGGTTCGGGCGGTGCGACGACGGTGGCGATGTGGTCGCGATGTGGCCGCGATGCCGGTGGTGCCGTACCGGCCACTGACATCGGCGCCATCGTGCGCCGATCAGGCGACCTCGAACCGGAGCGGCAATGGCGGCCCGCTACCGGCTCACCGGCCGCTCGCTCAGAAACCCTGCATCGTCACGGTCGGATCGACGACCAGATGCACGACGCCGTAAATCACCGCGCCGACCAGCAGCGCAAGCAGGATCGCCACGAACGGCAGCAGCGTGAAGTTGGCGTTCGCGAGGTCGGTCGCGTGCGCCTTGCTGTTGCGCACGCCGAAGAAACTCCACAGGACCAGGCGGACCATGCCGAGCAGTTTCATGATGGGCTCCTTTATCGAATCGGTTGACGCTATCGTCGATCCGGACGGCATCCGAAAAAAGAAGCAGTTGCGCGCGCTTTTTGCGCAGCAGGCCCTCCGCGGCCGCATGTCGCAGGTGCGTCAGCAATCCAGCACGAGCGGCGCCGTCGCGCCTTGCGCGGGCCGTGCGACGCACAGCAGCGCGCAGCCCGGTTCGACCGGCGCATCGGGCGTTTGCGCGTAGTCGATCGCGCCGGACAGCACGCGCGTCGCGCACGTGCCGCACGAACCCGAGCGGCATTCGGCCGGCACGGCCACGCGCTGCCCTTCCGCGAATTCGAGCAGCGTGCCGTCGGCGGGCGTCCATGCAGCTTCGCGCCCCGTGCGCCGGAACACGACCGGCACGCTTGCCGCCGCGGGCGCGGCAGCCGCGCGGGTCGCACTGCGCGACACGCTCGACGGCCCGAACGCCTCGAAGCGGATGCGTTCGTCCGGCACGTTCAGCGCGCGCAGCCCGTCGTACAGGTCGCGCATGAACGCCGACGGCCCGCACAGGTAGAAGTCGTAGTCGTCGAACGACAAAACCCGCTTCAGTTGCCCGATGTCGATCCGGCCGCCCCGCGCGGCCGAGCCTTCGTGAGGATGACTGTCGAACCAGTGAAGCGACACGCGTGCATCGGCGGCCGCGCTGCGCGCCAGTTCCGCCGCGAACGGCCGGTCGGCCGCTTCGCGTGCGCCATGCACGAACACGACGCGGCGCGACGGCGTGCCATCGGCCAGTGCCCGGCGCAGCATCGCGACCATCGGCGTGATGCCGATGCCGGCCGACACGAGCACGGCCGGCCGCGGACTCGCGACATCGAACGTGAAGCGGCCGCGCGGCATCTGCGCGTCGAGCGTCATGCCGGCCTGTGCGTGATCGTGCAGCCATGCCGATACGCGCCCTTCGCGCTTCACGGTGATCCGGTAATGCGCGCCGCCCGGCGCATCGGACAGCGTGTAGCTGCGAATCGCTGGCGCGTCGCTGTCCGGCAGCGCGATGCGCAACATCAGATGCTGGCCGGCTTCGTACGCAGGCAATGCGCCGCCGTCCGCCGGCTCGAAATGGAACGACCGGATCGCACGCGCTTCGTCGACGATCTTCGCGATCCGCAGCGACCGCCATGCGGGCGCCGATGCCGGCGCGGCCGCGGACGGCACCTCTCCGGCCGTTGCCGCCGCCCCGCTCGACGCCGCCGCCATCGCCGCGAACTGCGGCGCGCGCTCGACCGCCGACCACCGGAACGGCAGCACCGCCCGCATGCGCCGCACTTCCCGCACATGAAAGCGCACCACGCGCTGCGCGCCGTCGAACGACGCAACGACGGGCCCGTCCCACACGATCTCCGCGTGCGCGGCGACATACAGCAGATCGCCGCTGTCGAAATCGACGAACAGCAACCCCGCGCGCGGATCGTGCTGCAGGTTGCCGAGCGTGTTGAAGAACCGGTTGCCGCTGAAATCGGGCGTCGTCAGCGTGCGCGCGTCGTCGACGCGCACGAAGCCCGGCATCCCGCCGCGATGCGACACGTCCGCGCCGCGCGCCGCGCCCGCCCCCGCGGACGTGTTCGCGCTCGCGACGAAGAACGTATCGGCCTGCGCGAGCAGCGCGCGATCCGCGTCGCCCAGCGCGTCCGACACGTCCGGCGCGACGGACGCGTCGACGTCCCGCGCGACGAAGGTCGGCTTGCGGCCCTGGATGTACTTCGCGCAATTGCCGAAGCTCTGCTCGACCGCGATCGTCAGCGCATCGCCGTCGACCGCGCGCACGACGCCGTTCACGCGATTGCGGCGGCGCGTATCGAATTCGATCCCGAGCCCGCCGAGCGGCGCGCCAACGTGCCACGCGCCGGCCAGCGGATCGCCCGGCAGCGCACGCGCCGCGATGCGCAGCGTGCGTGGGTCCGGCGACGTGACGAACCCCGGCGCGCCGGCTCGCAGCGTCGCCCACGGCTGGCCGTGCGCATCGACGCCGCCGAGCACGAAGAACGGCAGTTGCGCGAAAAACGTCCGGTGCTGGTCCGGCATGAAGCGCCGGATCCCGCGCCGGCCGGCCGCGCTCGCCGCGTCCGTCACGCCTGCGCGCTGCTGCACGGCAAGCTCGCCCGCATGAAACGGCGCGGTATCGAGTTCCCAACCCGGGACGACGGCGGTCGGCGCATTCATCGCATTCTCCTGAACAGGCGCGGTGGCAGAGGCGTCAGGCGGCAAGCAGGCCCGCGCGGGTCGTCGGCATCGCGACGAAGCCCGGCAACGCCTCGATTCGGGCGAGCCATGCGCGCACGTGCGGATACGGTTCGAGCGACACGCCGCCTTCCGGTGCATGCGCGATGTACGTGTACGCGGCAATGTCCGCGATCGTCGGTTGCGCGCCGGCCGCGAACGGCTTGCCGGCCAGTTCGCGATCGATCACGTCGAGCACCTTCGCGGCCGTGCGCTTGGCCGCTTCCGGGTCGAGCGGCGCGCCGAACACGGTCACGAGCCGCGCGGCCGCGGGGCCCGACGCGATCGGGCCGGCCGCGTACGACAGCCAGCGCTGCACGACGGCCGCGCCGACCGGGTCGTCCGGCAGCCAGTGCGCATCGCCGTAGCGCTTCGCGAGGTACACGAGGATCGCGTTCGAATCGGCGATCACGGTGCCGCCGTCGTCGATCACCGGCACCTGCCCGAGCGGATTCAATGCGAGAAACGCCGGTTCGCGCTGCGCACCGGCCGCCAGATCGACGTCGATGGTCTTCGACGGCAACCCGAGCAGCGACAGGAACAACCGGACGCGGTGCGCGTGGCCGGACAACAGGAACGAATAGACACGGATCGGCGAGGCAGGCTTGCTGGCGGCAGACATGGAAACACTCCGGAATCTCGCGCCGCCGGGGATCGGCGACGAACGGCTCCAGCGTAGCGCTCGCCGTTCGTCGCCAGAAGACGGATAATCGTGGAAACATTCTCCGCTTTCATAGGACAATCGACGATGGCCGATCTGCGCGACGTGAACCTGAACCGGCTGGCGATCTTCGTCGCGGTGGTCGAGGCCGGCTCGCTGACGGCCGCGGCCGAGCGGCTCGGCCTCGCGAAGACGGTCGTCAGCACGCACATGCAGCGCCTCGAATCCGAGGTCGGCGCGAACCTGCTGGTGCGCACGACGCGGCGGCTGAGCGTGACCGATGCCGGACGCGTGTTCTACGACGCGTGCCGCGACATCGTGCGCGCCACCGAAGCCGCGCTCGACGCGGTGTCGTCCGACGCCGGGCCGCTGCGCGGCACGCTGCGCGTGAGCGTGCCGATCGACTACGGCGCGCTGGTCGTCGCGCCGGCCGTTGTCGCGCTACGCGACCGGCATCCGGGGCTCGATGTCGAACTGGTCGCGAACGACCGCGTGATCGATCTCGTCGCGGACAACCTCGACGTCGCGGTCCGCATCGGCCGCCTCGCCGATTCGAACTATCGCGCGGTGCAGCTCGGCACCTACGAGAAATGGCTGGTCGCGAGCCCGGCGTTCGTCGCGCGGCACGGACTGCCGCGCGCCCCCGATGCGCTCGCCGCGCTGCCGTTCGTGATGTTGTCGTCGCTGCCGCGCCCGCATACGCTCGACCTCGACGATGCGCGCGGCGGCCACGCATCGGTGCGCTGCGTCGCGCCGGTCGTGTCGAACACCGCGACCGCGTGCCGCGCGATCGTGCTCGCGGGCGGCGGCTTCGGGCTGCTGACGGATTTCTCGACCGCGGACGACGTCGCCGCCGGCCGGCTCGTGCGGCTGTTGCCGGGCTGGCGTACGGCGCCGGCCGGGATTCACGCGGTGTATCCGTCGACGCGGCTGCCTTCGCCGAAGGTGCGAGCGTTCATCGATGCGATGAAGGCGAGGCTCGGGGAGACGCCTGCAACGCCGCGCGCACGCCCCGGTCGGCCGAAACGCGCGAACGGCTGACCGGTCGCTCGCCCGTCACATGAACTTCACGTAGCACGCCTTTTTTTCGACTTCTTCGCGCTTGAATCCCTTTTCGCTCATGCAGGCAGTAAATTCGTCGGGGAACGGGTTCAGATTGAAGATCCGGTCCTGGATATTGGCGGGGATGCCCTGGTCCAGCTGGGCTTGCGCTTCCGCACAGGTCGCCTTCGCGAGCGACAGCCTGACGGGCTCGCCGCTGATGCGGTTGCGGATTTTTTCATACGCCCCGTCCTTGCAGGCCGATACCGCGTCCTTGAGGTGCTGCGTATAGAGGGCGTCGCGACAGACATCGCCTGTCCGGTCCGCATCCCTGAACAGCGCCCCGACCGTTTGCGATTTCCACTCGGTTTCATAGCGCGTGGTCTCGCTAAACGGCCAGCAGCCGCAGCCCGTCAGCATCAGGACGGAAACGGCCATCCCCGCCGACGTCACGCGGCGCCCCCATCGGTTGCGTGCTTGCATGATTTCCTTGTTATTCATCGACCACCATTGATGTGCGCGGCGAACGGCCCCGTCCCCGCGAATCTACGCCGCCTGCAACGTCCCCAGCAGCACCTTCCTGCAACTGGAGATCATCTGCGCCTCCGGATCGCGATAGTCGGTCAGCAGCCACGCCGCGCCGACGTTCGTCATCGCGCCCACCAGCGCGAGCCCGATCAGCCGCTGCTCGGTGCGCTCCGCCGGCGTCACGGCCTCGCGCGGCGCGCCGATCGCCATGATCAGCTTGCCGAAGTCGATCAGCATGCGCTGATACGTCATGTCGGTATCCGCGCTCACGCCCATCACCTCGAGCAGCAGCACGCGCGCCGCGCACGGGTCGCGCAGAAACGCGAAGAACGCGGCGAGCCCCGCGTCGACGCGCTCGCGCAGTTCGCCGCCGCGCGCGGCGACCGCCTGCGCGACCGCGTCATGCAGTTGCTGCGCGTGATGCAGGTAGGTGCAGCGCAACAGATCCTCGGTGCTGTCGAACGCCGCATAGAAGTAGCGATCGTTCAGCTTCGCTTCCTGGCAGATCGACCGCACGGTCGCCTTGCGAAAACCCACCGTGCCGAACACGCGCGTCGCCGCGCGAATCAACGCGTCGCGCCGCTCGGCGGCCCGTACCTCGGGCGCCACGCCGCCGTACGACCGGCCCCTTTTTTCCGTTTCGAGTGCTTTCTCCATTCCGCTATTTGACATCAGGACACCCGAAAACTAAAGTGGTGACACACAACACCACAATAGACGCGCCGCCGGTGCAGCGCAAGCGGAACGGGAGGAACGACGGATGAAGGGATTTTCCGGCAAGGTTGCCGCGATCACGGGCGCCGGTTCGGGCATGGGCCGCAGCCTCGCGGTCGAACTGGCGCGGCGCGGCTGCGCGGTCGCGCTCGCCGACGTCAGCGAAACGGGGCTCGCCGGCACGGCGGCCCTCTGCGCGCAGCACGGCGTGCGTGTGAGCAAGCGCCGGCTCGACGTCGCCGATCGCGACGCGGTGTTCGCGTGGGCCGATTTCGTTCGCGCCGAGCACGGCAAGGTCAACCTGATCTTCAACAACGCGGGCGTGTCGCTCGCCGCCAGCGCCGAAACCGCGCGTCTCGCCGATCTCGAATGGATCGTCGGCATCAATTTTTGGGGCGTCGTGCACGGCACGCAGGCGTTCCTGCCGCATCTGCGCGCGTCGGGCGACGGCCACGTCGTCAACACGTCGAGCCTGTTCGGGCTCGTCGCGATGCCGACGCAAAGCGCGTACAACGCAACCAAGTTCGCGGTGCGCGGCTTCACCGAGGCGCTGCGGATGGAACTCGAACTCGACGGTGCGCCGGTGAGCGCGACCTGCGTGCATCCGGGCGGCGTCGCGACGGGCATCGTCGACGCGAGCCGCGTCGATACCAGCATCCACGCGCTGACGGGCCAGGACGAAGCGACCCATCGCCGCCAGGCGAACCGCCTGATCAATGCGACGACGGCCGACGAGGCCGCGCGGCAGATCCTCGCGGGCGTCGAGCGCAATGCGCGCCGCGTGCTGGTCGGCGCCGACGCACGCCGGCTCGACCGGATCGCGCGCCTGCTCGGCGCCGGTTACCAGTGGCTGGTGCTGCGCCACGTGCGCCGCGCCCGCGCACGCAATCTCGAACGCGCGCCCGCCCCGGCCGCGCGCCCGATCACGCCGACCAAGGACCCCGCATGACCTCGACGACGACCGACCGGCGCGATGCGCCGCCCGCCCCCGGCGCCCGCCGCGACAGCGGCGACAACCGCGACCTCGACGTGCTGATCGTCGGCGCCGGCCTGTCCGGCATCGGCGCCGCGTATCACCTGAAGCAGCGCTGCCCGCATGCGAGCGTGGCGATCGTCGAGGCGCGCGACGCGATCGGCGGCACCTGGGACCTGTTCCGCTATCCGGGCGTTCGTTCGGATTCCGACATGTTCACGCTCGGCTACAGCTTCCGCCCGTGGCACAGCGACAAGGCGATCTCCGACGGACAGACGATCCTCGACTACATCCGCGACACCGCGCGCACCTACGGCATCGACAAGACGATCCGCTACGGCCAGAAGGTCGTCGCGGCCGACTGGGATTCGAATCGTGCGCGCTGGACGGTACGCATCGAGCGCACGCAGGACGGCGCGACCGACACGCTCGTCTACACCTGCCGCTTCCTGTTCATGTGCAGCGGCTACTACGACTACGACGCCGGCTACCTGCCCGACTGGGCCGGCATGGACACGTTCGAGGGCAAGCTCGTGCATCCGCAGCACTGGCCGAAGGATCTGTCGTACGCGAACCGGCGCGTGGTCGTGATCGGCAGCGGCGCGACGGCCGTCACGCTCGTGCCGTCGATGGCGGCCGACGCGCAGCACGTGACGATGCTGCAGCGCTCGCCGACCTATATCGTGTCGCTGCCCGCGCGCGACAAGATCGCGAACGCGCTGCGCCGCGTGCTGCCGTCGCGGCTCGCGCACCGGCTCGTACGCGTGAAGAACGTCCTGCTGACGATGTACCTGTACAACGTGTCGCGCCGCAAGCCCGACCGGACGAAGCAATTCATCATCCGCGCGGCCAGCAGGCAGCTCGGCCCCGACTTCGACGTCGCGAAGCACCTGACGCCGCGCTACATGCCGTGGGACCAGCGCGTGTGCCTCGTGCCGAATGGCGACCTGTTCAAGGCGATCCGCGCGGGCCGCGCATCGATCGTCACCGACGAGATCGAGCGCTTCACGCCGACCGGCCTCCAGCTGAAGAGCGGCCAGCAGCTCGACGCGGACGTGATCGTCACCGCGACCGGGCTGAAGGTGAAGATGCTCGGCGGTGCGCGCGTGACGGTCGACGGCCGCGTGGTCGACTTGCCGGAGACGGTGTCGTACAAGGGCATGATGTACAGCGACGTGCCGAACCTCGCGTCGTCGTTCGGTTACACGAATGCGTCGTGGACGCTGAAAGCCGAGCTGATCGCGCGCTACGTGTGCCGGCTGCTCAACCACATGCGCGCGAACGGGTACGACACGTGCGTGCCGCGGCTCGGCGCGGGCGATCTCGGCGACGTGCCGGCCGTCAACCTGAGCTCGGGCTACATCCAGCGCGCGGCCGGCATCCTGCCGAAGCAGGGGCACCGCAAGCCATGGAAATTCCACCAGAACTACGTGCTCGATCTCGCGTCGCTGAAGTTCAGCGCGCTCGCCGATTCCGCGATGCATTTCGAGCGCCGCGCCACGACCGGCCCGGCGGCCACCGCGCCGGCCGCCGAACCCGCACTCGAAACCCGCTGAGGCCGACATGACTCCTACGCTCCATCTGATCCAGAACGTGCTGCTCGGCGTCGTCGCGGTGCTCGCCGCGCTCGCGCTGTTTTCCGCTTACGTGGCCCGGCGCGTGACCCGCGCGTTTCCACCCGAAGGCCGCTTCGTCGACATCGGCGGCGACCGCATCCACTACGTCGAATACGGCAACGGCCCGCCGATCGTGTTCGTCCACGGGCTCGCGGGGCAATGGCGCAATTTCGCGTACCTGCCGCTCACGCGGCTCGCCCAGCAGCATCGCGTGATCCTGCTCGATCGCCCGGGCGCCGGCCGGTCGCTGCGCGGCGCGGCGTCGCAGGCGAACGTGTTCGCGCAGGCCCGTACGGTCGCCGCGTTCATCGACGCGCTGAAGCTCGACAAGCCCGTGCTGGTCGGCCACTCGCTCGGCGGCGCGATCGCGCTCGCGGTCGGCCTCAACCATGCGGACCGCGTGAGCCGGCTCGCGCTGATCGCGCCGCTGTCGCACGAGCAGACCGAGCCGCCTGCGCCGTTCAAGCCGCTGATGCTGCCGTCGCCGCTCGTGCGCCGTTTCGTGTCGTGGACCTTCGCGATTCCGCTGACGATCCTGACGGGCCGCCAGGCCGTGCGCCAGGTGTTCGCGCCGGAAGACGTGCCGCGCGACTTCCCGGTCAAGGGCGGCGGCCTGCTCGGGATGCGCCCGCACGTGTTCTACGCGACGGCGACGGACCTGCTGTCGGCGCCCGTCGACCTGCCCGCGATGGAGCGTCGCTATCCGGAACTCGCGCTGCCGGTCGACGTGCTGTACGGTCGCGCCGATCCGATCCTGAACTGGCGCGAGCACGGCGACGCGCTCGCGAAGAAATCGGCGCGCGTGCGGCTGAAGGTCGTCGAGGGCGGCCACATGCTGCCGGTCACGATTCCCGACGCGACGGCCGACTGGCTGCTCGAAGTCGCCGCCGCGCCGGCCGACACGGCCACGCAGACGGTACGCATCGCGTAGATCGCGGCAGCGAAGCGGCGCCTGATCCTGCTTCCCCGCTCCCGCCGCCGGGCAGCCGGCGCCGCGACGGAATCAGGCTTCGTCGTCGGGTATCGACAGTCCGAGATCCGACAGCACCTCGCGCGCGCTGCGAAACGCCTCGACCGCGGCCGGCGCCCCCGCGTACAGCGCGCTGTGCAGCAAGACCTCGCGAATCTCGACGAGGCTCGCGCCGTTGTTGAGCGCGCCGCGAATATGCCCCTTCAGCTCCGTGCCGCGGCCGAGCGCCGCCAGCATCGCGCACGTGCACAGGCTGCGCGTCTTCAGGTCGATCCCGCCCCGCTGCCACGTGCTGCCCCACGCATGTTCGTTCAGCCAGTTCTGCAGCGGACGCGAAAATCCGTCGAGGTCGCGCATCGCGCGCTCGACGAACGCCTCGCCCATCACGTCGATCCGCCGCGCCTTGCCGTATTCCCTGTCCTGTTCGCTCATGTCGGTGTCCTGGTGGTTGGAGTCGTGGCCGCTGTCGCGCTGCCGGCGGCCGGGGATGTCGCGCCATGTTCAGCGCGACCGCGCGTTTCGTCAAAGATGCGGCGCTCGGTTCGCGGCGGTCCGCGTCACCGGCGGCCGGACGCTACGTAACATCCGGCCGCGCGTTACGGCGCCTTACGGGAACATCGCAGCCGCGACGTTCGCGCACCGCACGTGCCTGTCGCGCGAAACCGCCTTTCCTCCGTTTAAATCGCGTCGATAGTCCCGATTTCCGCAACAAATCGCGACACCGTTTCGCCAAACATGTCGTGGCGCGGAATTTGCAGAGAAGGCCTGGACACACTTCCAATGTCGAGGCCAACATGCAGAATCTCTTCAAGAAGACGACGGTAACGATGGCCGTCTCGTCACTGCTCGCGCTGTACGGCTGCGGCTCGGTCGATGGACCGACGACCCCGCCGACGATCAAGCCGAGCACGTCCGGGACGAGCGGCACGTCGGGGACTTCGGGTACGTCGGGCGGCGGTTCGTCGGGGACTTCGGGTGGCGGTAGTTCGGGGACTTCGGGGTCGTCGGGGACTTCCGGTACGTCGGGGACTTCCGGTACCTCGGGTACTTCCGGCACCTCGGGCACTTCTGGCACCTCGGGCACTTCCGGTACCTCGGGCACTTCCGGTACCTCGGGCACTTCTGGCACCTCGGGCACTTCTGGCACCTCGGGTACTTCCGGCACCTCGGGCACTTCCGGTACCTCGGGCACTTCCGGTACTTCGGGCACCTCCGGCACCTCGGGTACTTCCGGCACCTCGGGTACTTCCGGTACCTCGGGCACTTCCGGTACCTCGGGCACTTCTGGCACCTCGGGTACTTCCGGCACCTCGGGTACTTCCGGTACCTCGGGCACTTCCGGTACCTCGGGCACTTCTGGCACCTCGGGCACTTCTGGCACCTCGGGTACTTCCGGCACCTCGGGCACTTCCGGTACGTCGGGCACTTCCGGCACCTCGGGCACTTCCGGTACTTCGGGCACCTCCGGTACTTCGGGTACTTCGGGTACTTCGGGTACTTCGGGCACTTCGGGCACTTCGGGCACTTCGGGCACTTCGGGCACTTCGGGCACTTCGGGCACTTCGGGCACCTCGGGCACCTCGGGCACCTCGGGTACTTCCGGTACGTCGGGTACTTCCGGTACCTCGGGTACTTCCGGCACGTCGGGCACTTCCGGTACTTCGGGCACCTCCGGTACGTCGGGCACTTCCGGTACTTCGGGCACCTCGGGTACTTCCGGTACCTCGGGCACTTCTGGCACCTCGGGTACTTCCGGCACCTCGGGCACGTCCGGCACCTCGGGCACGTCCGGCACGTCCGGCACTTCCGGTACCTCGGGCACGTCCGGCACCTCAGGCACGTCCGGCACCGGCGTCACCCCGCTCGGCAACGTCCTCCAGAAATCCGGCAACCTCGTGACGGCGCTCGGCACGACGGTCGTCAACGGTGGCAGCCAGATCGGCGGCGTGCAGATCCCCGGCACGAACCCGACGACGGCCACCAGTGTCGGCAACGCGGTCGGCAGCCTCGGCAACGGCGTGCAGTCGCTCGGCAACGGCATCGCGGCCGGCCTCGGCTCGATCGGCGTGTCGGCGAACCCGCTCGGACCGACGCTCACGTCGACCACCGGCCTGCTGACGGGCGCCGGCGGCGCGGTCAACAACCTCGGCAATGCAGTGACGAGCCTCGGCACCGGTCCGCTGTCGCCGCTCGCGCCGGCGACGACCCTCGTCGGCAGCCTCGTCAACACGGTCGGCACCGCGGTCAACTCGACCGCCTCGGCGCTGAATACGGCGCTGAACAGCTCGCCGGTCCAGCAGCTCGAAACGCAGCTCGGCAAGGTGATCAACCCGATCACGAACACGCTGACCGGCGGCGTCACGACGCCCGGCGCGACGCAGACGCTCGGCGGCGTGACGCTGCTCGGCACCCCGCTCAACGGCCTGTTGAGCACGCTCGGCAACGGTCTCGCGCTTGCGGGCACGAAGGTCGGCGGCGCGACCGACAACCCGGTCGGCACGGGCCTCGGTGGCGTCGTGACGCAGCTCGGCAATACGGTGACGTCGACCGGCGGCCTCGTCCACGACAACAACGCGGGCAGCTCCAGCAGCGGCACGGGCGGCACCAACCCGCTCGCCCCGATCACGGGCCTGCTCGGCACGTTGACGGGCGGCCTCGGCGGCGGCAGCTCGAGCGGGTCGGGCGGCACCAGCGGCACGAGCGGCACCAGCAGCGGCGGCCCGCTCGCGCCGATCACCGGCCTGCTCGGGACGGTGACGGGCGCACTCGGCGGCCTCGGATCGGGCGGCACCAGCGGTACGGGTGGCACGAGCGGGACCGGCGGGACCAGCGGCACCGGCGGCGCAGGCCTCGGCGGTCTGCTCGCACCGGTCACCGGCCTCGTCAACTCGCTGACGCCGCTCGGTGCAAGCCTCACCGGCACCGTCACGACGCCGGGCGGCAACCTGTCCGGCACGCTCGGCGGCGTGCTGACGAGCGGCCCGGTCGGCACGCTCACGGGTGCGCTGGGCACGCCGGCCGGCTCGGCCGGCGCCACCGGCACGGTCAGCCCCGGCGGTGCAGCCGGCACCGTGACGACGCCGGGCGGCAGCGGCTCGGTGGTGACCGGCCTGACCGGCAGCACGGGCGGCGGCGCCGCAGGCGGCACCGGCAACCTGCTTTCGCCGGTGACCAACCTGCTCGGCGGTCTGCTGGGCGCCGGCACCAAGAAGTAAGCTTTAACGCATCACGTACCAGAACGACAGGCCAATGGCCGGGCACACATCGATAAACAGCCCGGCCGACGGCCGGCGTCACCCGCCAAGCGGGGGCGCCGGCCCTCATCCCTACGAGGATCCGATCATGAACTCCACGCTCGACGGCATCGTCGCTGCCCCGGACCGCCCACCCCGTTCCGCCACGCCGTTCCGCGCCGGCCTGCTCGGCATCACGGCCGGACTCTTCGCGCTGTGGATCACGCGCGACCATCCGGCCCTCGATGCGGCCACCCGCGCGGTCATCGCGAGCCTCGCGATCATCGGCACGATCGCGCTGCACGAACTCTTCATCTCGCGCGTCTACCTGCGCCCGAGCGCGGGGCTGTCGCGGCAGGCCGTCCGGCCGCTCGGCCTCGCGCGCGTCGCGACGCGGCTCGGCGCGCTGACGTCGATCTACGCGGGCATCGGCGCGATCTACTGGCTGCTGCCCGAATACCACGGCGCGTTCTACCTGCCGTTCTGGTCGCTGCTGCGCTCGCTCGCGCCGTACGTGATCGTCGCCGCGCCGTTCTACTTCGCGTGGATGGACCGCCACCAGCGCGAGACCGACGACGCGTACCTGCTGTGGGGCCGCTTCCTGTTTCGCCGCGAGCAGCCCGCGAGCTGGAAGCCGGTGCGCGAGATGCTGGCCGGCTGGGGCGTGAAGGCGTTCTTCCTGCCGCTGATGACCGTCTACCTGTCGAAGGATGCCGATCACCTGAGCGCGTCGCTCGCGAACGCGATGCACGCGCCGATGACGATCGCGACCTTCGTGTTCATGTACGACCTGTCGTTCACGATGGACCTGATGTTCGGCACCGTCGGCTACCTGTGCACGTTCCGCATCCTCGACAGCCACGTGCGCACCGTCGAGCCGACGACGCTCGGCTGGGTGGCCGCGCTGATCTGCTACCAGCCGTTCTGGTCGCTGATCTCGAACAACTACATCCGCTACGAAGGGTCGGTGTTCTGGGACAACTGGCTGCTGTCGGCGCCGACGCTGCGCGTGATCTGGGGCACGGTGATCATCCTGCTGCTGCTGACCTACGCGCTGTGCACGATCTCGTTCGGGCTGCGGTTCTCGAACCTCACCAACCGCGGGATCATCACGTCGGGCCCGTACCGCTTCACGAAGCACCCGGCGTACATCACGAAGAACCTGTCGTACTGGATGGTGTCGGTGCCGTTCGTCGAGCCGCTCGGCTGGCAGATCGGGCTCATGCACTGCGCGGGGCTCGTCGCGGTCAACCTGATCTACTACACGCGCGCGAAGACGGAAGAGCGTCACCTGATGCGCGATCCGGACTATCGCGCGTATGCCGAATGGATCGCGCAGCACGGCTTGTTCGCGCGGATCAGGCAGACGTTCGGCGGGCGGCAGGCGGTGTGACGGAGCGGCCGGGGCGGCCGCCATGCCGCTCCGGTCCCTCGCGTGGGTGTCGGATCGGTCGCGGACTTCGCATCCGCAACGACACTGTTGCACGCATGCTCTCCGGCGCTGGGCGATGCGCTTTCGCGTGGATCGCCCGAACGTTTGAGCGCTCCCATGCGGCCAATTGTCGCGAAACAGCGCGATTCTCCGCTTTTCGTCGCTTTTCTCCCCCAGTCCGATTGCCCGCCCCCGACGCGTCGCGTATGGTGCTGGCCGTCCGCGCACGATCCGTCGCCGGACCCCGACCGTCGTCCCGCACGACGGCCGTGCGCGCCGTGCCCGCCGCTCACCGTCTCCGCGACGCCGCCCGCCGGCGCCGCGCATTCATGAGGAAAGAGGCGTGATCCACAAAGTCCTGATCCTGTTCGCACTCTGCATCGCGGGCCTCGCCGCGATCGCCGCCGGTTTCCAGCACATCCCCAGCTGATGCGCGGCCCCGGCTCGCTTCGCCGAGCCCGGGGGCCGCTTCCCTTTCCGCTTCCCCGTTGCCATGCACTCCTTTCTCGATGCGCCCGAGACGGGCGCCTTTCGCCATGCGTATCGACGTACAGCATTCCCAGCACGATATCGACGACGAACTCGACACCCTTTATGAACGCCTCCACCAGCCGGGCCATCGCCTGCACGGCCTGCCGGGCGTCGCGCTCGGCCGCTCGGGCCTGGTCGTCCGCCATCGCGAAGCGGACGGCGAATACTTCCTGTATGTCGAGGATCTCGCTGCGCGCCAGCTCGCCGGCTACACGGTGTTCAACCGCCTGCCCGAAATCCCGCGCCGCGCGGACCGCTACCTGCGCGCGCCGCACACGCGGCTGCGCGGCTCGTCGCAACGCAAGGGCCTTGCGACGACGCTGTACCGCTGGGGGCTCGACGCGGGCCTGTGCCTGATCAGCGGCGCGCGCCAGTCGGTCGGCGCCGCGCGGTTGTGGACGGCGCTCGCGCAGCACTACCGGCACGGCTTCGTCGATGTCGAAGGCCGCGCGCTGCGCTATCTCGGCGATACCGTTGCCGACGACGTGCACGGTGCACTGCATACACGGCGGCTGTTGCTCGGGAGCGGCTGGGACATCGGAGAATTCGCGCAGGCGGCCGGGATGAGCGACGCGGCCCGAACGCCGATGCGATAATCCGCCGAGCCCGCGCGACGCGCCGGCTCGCCCCGCCAATCGAAACGCCCTGCGATGACCATCGATCCCCGAACCGACGTCGGCCGCCCGCTCGACATCGTCGCGCTGTGCGGCAGCCTGCGCGCGCAGTCGTACAACGCGGCACTCCTCGACGCAGCCGCGCTCGTTGCCCCGCACGGCATGCGCATCGCGCGCTTCGATCGTCTCGGCGCATTCCCGCTGTTCAATCCCGATGCCGAATACCCGACGCCCGCCGCGGTGCGCGACCTGATCGACCGCCTGAACGCGGCCGACGGCGTGCTGATCGCGAGCCCGGAATACGCGCACGGCGTATCGGGCGTGATGAAGAATGCGCTGGACTGGGTCGTGGGATGCGAGGCCATCGTGTACAAGCCGGTCGCGGTATTGAACGCGTCGCCGCGCGCGACGCATGCGGACGCGGCGCTGCGCGAAACGTTGTCGGTGATGTCGGCGCGCATCGTCGAGCCCGCCTCGATCGCGCTGCCGATCCTCGGAAGCCGGCTCGACGCGGCGGGCATCGCCGCGCATCCGCCGTTCGCATCGGCGCTCGTCGACGCATTGCACGCGCTGCGCGCGGCGATCGCCGAGTCGGCGCCAGGCCGCTAAGTACCCCGCACGCCTGCCCCCTGGGGCGTCGCGTTATCGCGCCTTGGTGCGCGTCGTCTTTCTCGCCGGTTTGGCCGCCTTCGCACGCGGCGCTTCCTTCTCGGGCTGCGCGCCGCCGCCGGCGAGATCCTCGAGCCATGCGAGCGCATCGACGTACGACAGGAACTGCTGCAGATAGTCCGGCGACAGCTCGCGCATCGTCGCGAGCGAGCGGTGCACGAGGCTGTTCGAATTGAGCGGCCCGGCGTTGCGCGGCACCTGGTCGAGCGACTGGCGGTATTGCTGTTCCGTGCGGACTTTCGACCACATCGTGCGGAAGTAGTCGACCAGCTCGGGATCGAGCCCGCGCCGGTCCGCTTGCGGATCGCGCGCGAGCCCTTCGACGAGCGCGGCCAGCGCGCCGCGCGCGGGCCTGCTCGTCGCGGCTTGCCCCGTCTCGCGCGTGACTTCGGCATCGTCGTCGGCGCGCGCGACGAGCGCCGCAAACCCGTCGAGCAGCGTCGCCAGCCGCGCGTCGAGCAGCGCGCGTGCCGCGCCGTCGAGCACGGCCGCGCGCCGTTCGAGCGCGTCGATCCGGTGAAAGCGCACGGGATCGAGCCGGTCGGCGCCCTGCTCGCGCCAGGCGTCGAGCGTCGCGCGCACCTGCGTCGCGTCGTCCGTCACTTTGCGTTGCCTCCGTTCGACGCCGACTTGCGCGGCACCGGTGCGATTTCCACGCGGCGGTTCTTCGCGCGGCCTTCATCGTCCGCATTCGAGCTGACCGGCTGTTCGGAACCGAACGCGGCCGCGAACACTGACGACGCCGGCACGCCGGCATCGATCAGCGCGCGCGTGACCGTCAACGCGCGCTTGGCCGACAGTTCCCAGTTGTCCGCGAACAGGCGGTTGCCGGCATGTACCTGCTGGTCGTCCGCGAAGCCGCTGACCATCAGGATCTCGTCACGGGTCTTCAGATAGGTGGCGAGCGGTACGGCCAGCGTCTTCAGCAAATCACGGCCCGCGGGCTGCAACTGGTCGGAGTTCAGCGCGAACAGCACGTTGCCGCTGATGCCGATGCGCCCGTTCACGAGCGTCACGCGGCCGGCCGCGAGCGGCCCGGCGAGCGCCTGTTCGAGCGACTTGCGCTGCTGCGCCTCGAGCTGGCGCGCGCGCACCGCTTCCTCGAGCTTCGACGTGAGCTGGAGCTGCATGCCGATCACGCCGACGAGGATCAGCACGAACGCGCCGAGCAGCACCGACATCAGGTCGGCGAACGCGGGCCATACCGGCGCCGATTGCGCGCCGCCGTCGATTTCGTCATGCATGCGTTACGCTCCGACAGGCGCTCGCCGGCCGGCGAGCTGCTGCAGGTCTTCGACGATCTGCTTCTGCGACATCACGCTCAGGTCGATCACTTCGCGCGCCTGCGCGACGTAGTATTCGAGCTGCTCGTCGCTGCGCGCGAGCGATTTCTCGAGCGCGGCCTCGATGCGCTGCAGATGGGTCAGCAGCTTGTCGTTCGATTCGCCGAACACCTGCACGGCCATCCCGAACGCGTCGCCGAGGCTCGCCACTTCGACGGCGCCGGCCGTGACCTGCGCGGCCACCGAATCGAGCTTGCGCGTTTCGGCCTCGACGGTGTCGTTGAAGCGCGCGCCGACGCGATCGAGCAGATCGGCCGACGTGCTGACGAGCGCGTCGATCGCGGCGCGCTGTTCGGTCGACGCGTGGTTGACCGCACCGAGCAGCGTCTCCAGCGTCGCGAGCAGGCGGCTGCGTTCCTCGAGCATCGCGGTGTCGCGCACCATGCTGTCGGACAGGCGCTGACGCAGCTCGGCGACGACGTCGGCCGCGGCCTTCGGCGCTTCCGACGCGGCCTGCACGAGCCGCGCGATTTCGTTGATCGTGTCGCTCGCGTGAACCTGCGCCTGTGCGGTGATGTCGTTCGCGGTGCGGGTCAGCGTGTCGCAGATGTCCTGATGGCGCGCCGCGGCCTGCGCGCTCGTCTGCGCCCATTCGTCACGCAGCGCGGCGGCCATCGCGGCGAGCGAATCGTTCCACGCGGCGAGGCGGGCTTCGTCGCGCGCGGCCAGTTGCGATTGCAGGCCGGCGTGCGACTCGCGGATCGTCGTCAGCAGATCGTTCGAGCGTTGTTCGAACGTCGACGCCTGCGCGGCGAGGTCGCGCGTCGTTTGCGCGAGCGCGTCGCAGATTTCCTGCTGGCGGCCGGCGCTGTGCACGCCTGCGCGCTGCCATTCATCGCCGAGCTTCGCGGCCATCGCGGCCAGCGAGTCGTTCCATGCGGACAGACGTTCTTCGTCGCGTGCAGCCAGTTGCGATTGCAGACCGGTGTGCGAATCGCGGATCGTCGTCAGCAGATCGTTCGAGCGTTGTTCGAATGTCGACGCCTGCGCGGCGAGGTCGCGCGTCGTTTGCGTGAGGGCGTCGCAGATTTCCTGCTGGCGGCCGGCGCTGTGCACGCCTGCGCGCTGCCATTCATCGCCCAGCTTCGCGGCCATCGCGGCCAGCGAGTCGTTCCATGCGGACAGACGTTCTTCGTCGCGTGCAGCCAGTTGCGATTGCAGACTGGTGTGCGACTCGCGGATCGTCGTCAGCAGATCGTTCGAGCGTTGTTCGAATGTCGATGCCTGTGCCGCGAGGTCGCGCGTCGTTTGCGCGAGGGCGTCGCAGATTTCCTGCTGACGGCCGGCGCTGTGCACGCCAGCACGCTGCCATTCATCGCCCAGCTTCGCGGCCATCGCGGCCAGCGAGTCGTTCCATGCGGACAGACGTTCTTCGTCGCGTGCAGCCAGTTGCAATTGCAGACCGGTGTGCGACTCGCGGATCGTCGTCAGCAGATCGTTCGAGCGTTGTTCGAACGTCGACGCCTGCGCGGCGAGGTCGCGCGTCGTTTGCGTGAGCGCGTCGCAGATTTCCTGCTGGCGGCCCGCGCTGTGCTCGCCCGCACGCTGCCATTCGTCGCCGAGCTTCGCGGCCATCGCAGCCAGCGAATCGTTCCATGCGGACAAGCGTGCTTCGTCGCGCGCCGCCAGTTGCGTCTGCAATCCTGCGTGCGACTCGCGCATCGCGGCAAGCGTCGCGGCCGAATGGCGCTCGAACGTCGCGGCGGCTTCGCCCAGCGCGCGCGCATGCTGGCCGGCCAGCGTCTCGCCGACCTGCTCCTGGCGCGCCAGCGCGTCGCGCCACGCGTCCGACAGGCGGCCTTCGGTCGATTCGAGGCGCGTCGCGACACCATCGAGCAGATCCGACGAACGCTGCGCGAACGTGTCGGTGAACTGGCCGAGCGTCGTCTGCAACTGCTGCGCGACGGCGTCGCCCGCGCGACGCTGTTCGTCGAGCGCGCGATTCCACACGGCCGTCACGTTGCCGGTGGTCTTCTCGAAGCCGTCCGTCAGCCCGTCGAGCTGACGCTGTACCGCGCCCGTCACGGTGTCGCGCAGCGCGGCCATCTCCTGCGCGAGCCCCGTCATCGTCGCGGCGACGACCGGCTGCAGCGCGGCGCCGGCCACGCGCGCGCTTTCGGCGGCGCTCTCCTTCAGCGCGTCGCCGACGTTCGACGCCAGGCCCGCGTACGCCCGCTCGGTCCGGTCGAAAAACGCCTGCTGGCTTTCGAGCTGGCGATCGTGCAGCGCGACGCTGCGCGCCTCGAGCGTCGTCATCATCGTCTGCAGCCGGTCGACCAGCGCCGGCATCACGTCGGCCTGGCGCTGCAGCAGCCGGAACGATTCGTCACGCTGGTGCGCGGACGAATGCACGCGCAGCGTCGTCGCGATCTTCGCGTCGAGCTGCTGGGCCGCATCGATCCGCTCGCGGCGCACGAGCGCGGACAGCAGCCCGAGCATCGCGGAGGTGGCCACACCGGCGATCGACGTGCCGAACGCGAACCCGAGCCCCTTCACCGGCGCGATCAGCGACGCGCGGATCGCATCGAGATCGGTCGCGCTCTCGAGCGCGGCGCCCGTGCCCTTCAGCGTGACGACCATCCCGAGCAGCGTGCCGAGCATCCCGAGCAACACCAGCAGGCCGACGAGGTAAGGCGTGAGCGCCGGGCCCGGCAGCGCGACGCGCGCGCCTTCGACCCGGGCGCGCACCGCGCCGCGCAGGCCCGGATGCAGCGTGTCGAGCCACGGGTCGAGCTTCGCGGGCGGCTCGGTCAGGCCGGCGACCGCGTGCGACAGCGTGGCGGTTGCCTGCCGGTAGCGCAGCAGTTCCCATGCGCCGGCGACGTAGCACGCGCCGATCAGCAGCGTGACGGCCGCCGCCAGCGGGTTCGACGCGACATAGCCGGCACCGATCCAGCCCACAGCGAGCAGACCGGCGACGAAGACAACGAGATCAAGGCGAATTCTGGACATAGCGTGTTGATTAGCAGGTGCGAAGGGCCGCGAGCAGCCCGTCTACCGTTTGAAACCGGACTTCGAGTTCGGCAAGCAGGATGCTTTGCATCTCGTCGCGAAACGTATCGAGCCATGCGCCGGGCACGATCGCCGCGACGGTCGGGGTGTCGGCCGCCGCCGCGCCTTCATCGGCCGCAGTGGCGGCATCGGGCGCATCGGAACCGGCGGCCGCAGCAGCGGCGGATTCGGCGTCGGCCAGCGCCTGCCGCTCCGCGTCGCGCAACCGCGCGAAGCGCGTGCCGAGCAGCGCGGGCACGGCCGACAGCAGGCTGCGCTCGCGCGCGCCGAGCACGCGCTCCATGATCGTGTCGAGCGTCGCGAGCCGCGCCATCCCGGACGAGCGCGCGGCGAGCGCGACCCGCAGGCGGCCGCGCAACTGGCCGATCGCCGTTTCCATGTCCTGCTGCAGGGTCAGATAACGCTGGCGGAAGTCCGCGAAATCCGCCGTATCGGCCGCCGGCGGCGGCAGGTCGCCCGGCCGGCGCCGCGTGCGCGGCCGGTTGGCGGCCATGATCGCCTGCGCGAGGTCGTGGCGCACGCGCGCGCAGTCGCGCTCCGCGTCGTAGCCGCGCACGCCGGCCGCGACGCCCGGCGGGCTCGCGTTCAGCGCAGACGACAGCGTGATCGCGTCGGTCCAGCCGAGCCACTGGCTCAGCCGGTCGGACAGCGTTTGCCGGGATTCCGCGACGTCGGCATCGGCCAGGCGCGCGAGCAGCCGGACGAGCGTCGGACCGCTCAACGCCGGGCGCGGAGATGCTTGCACCATGCTGCAAACCGTCAAAAAAGGCAGCAGTTTACACGTCGTCGGGCGGTCGGCCGCCAGAATCGGGGAAGCGGCGCGGTTCGGCGTGCCGCGCGACACACGCGAAGGCCCGTCGCGCAAGGCTCGGCGGGGCACCCAACGTATCCTTCGCGAGAAATTACGGAGACGATTTCGAAGGCGGGGCGGTTCGCGATGTCGCTCCAACCACTTTCGGCTATTTGATACGTAGTCGTCGTAGACAGAACGTCCAGCCAAGGTGCCTACCCGAGAAGCATTCTGCCGTCGTACCACCACCGTCGCTTGGCGGCCGAACACATTGGTGGTGGCTGACTAGACCGTTCCGATCAAAACAACACCCCCAAATACTGTATATACATACAGTATTGTGACATACTGACCCGTTTGGGGGATCAAATTCCAACTTGTCGCAAGCGAGACAGAATCTTCGATTCTTGCATCAAGGCACCCAATTTCCGGAACAAATATAGCGAAATACGTTACAATACCCCCCGTTTTCGCTTCATCAAACCCGGCGACCAGAATGGAAAATATTTCTGAGGTTCTAAAAATCCTCGATGGCGCCCTTCGCTCGAACGCGTCGATGGCAACCAGTTACGCTGGACTCTTGGCGGACAAATTGGAACAGGCCGGCGAGCGGCAACAGGCCCGCCTTATTCGGGAACGACTCGCAAGAGCGCCAAGCGCGCTAGCAAGCGCACAGGACGCCGCTGACGGAATCTCGTTCAACAGTCTTCCTGTCGATGGTGAAAGTCGATTGCACACGGTCGACGTCAGCAAACCAGAGGTCGATTCGACCGCTCTGATGGTTCCTGACGCGATCGAAAGCCGTCTCGCCGACTTTTTAGCCAACGTTGAACATTACGAAGATCTTCTGCGCGCGCGCGCAGCCTTACCAAGCCGTCTTTTGCTCTATGGACCGCCCGGAACAGGTAAAACCCAGACCGCGCGCTGGATCGCTGCGCGGCTGAACTTACCGCTGCTCACGGTGCGGTGCGACACGCTGATCAGTAGTTTACTTGGTCAGACAAGTCGCAACCTTCGTAGAGTCATGGATTACGCGGAGCAAAGCACTTCCGTCCTATTCCTGGACGAGTTCGATGCCCTTGCGGGGGCCAGAGGCAACGAACGGGACGTCGGAGAACTGCAACGAGTGGTTATTTCGCTCCTGCAAAATATTGACGCGCTGTCCGCCAATACAATTCTTGTTGCCGCGACTAATCATGAGCAGCTACTTGATCCTGCTGTATGGCGTCGCTTCAGCTTTAGGATCCCAATGAGCTTGCCAGATGCTCCTATGCGCGAAAAGCTCTGGCGCCACCTACTAGCCGATTACGCCCCTAAGGATCTATCTTGGAAAGTGCTCGTTGAATGTTCAAATGATGCATCGGGCGCCTTGATTGAACAAGTATGCTTGGATGCGAAGCGCAGCGCAGTCATTGCAGGTCAAACGACCGTCGATCAACTTCAAGTATTTCGTCGACTCGGTCTCGCACTTGCACTTGTCCAAGGAAAGATACTCAATACGAAGAATCAGGAAATCGCCTATTTGCGAGAATGGTGTCGAACAATTTTCTCGTTGCGTGCACTTGCTGCGGTGTATAGTTCCTCGACACGTCAAGTGTCAACCATACTAAACGGGGAATATACCGATGGCACAACGCAAAAGCATCCAAAGTCCGAGGGGACAAAAGCAAAGGACTAGCAAGCCCTCCAACGCTGAAAATCCATTCATCCACGTCCCATTTGCTCGTCAGGATCTATCCATTCCGAACTCTGGGGGATCGGCCAAAAAAATTCACGTTCCTGTCGATGACGAGTATCGGCGTGCTTTGGTCCGTTCACTAGACTCAGCGGCGGCCGATCTTACGAGTGACCTAGCCCGATTCCCCAACGCTCTAGGCCCGCTCGTTTTTACACTTCGTGAAGATGCTGTTGCTAAGTCCCATAGGCCCCTAAAGTTGGTTGAAGAATCCGGGGTTCAACCAGCAGGGCACGGCAACATCAACGAGATGCTTGTAGCCGCTAATGCCGCCAGTCTGCAAGTGTTGAGATCCGTCATCCTAACTCGAACCATTCACGAAATTAAAGCCAATCTCAGCGCCATCGCGAAAATAACCGCATGGTCTTCCAAAAGGAAAAATCCAAATGGAATCTCGTCCCTTCGAGAAGCAAACGGAATCATCGTCGACATCTTTCAATATTTATCGGAAGAAGCAACCAAAAGAAATTACCACTTCCTAAAAAAATGGCTAGAAAGCAAGAAAATAAATTTCTCAATAATTGACCGCATCAAATCGATGCCGATACTTCGAATCAGCGATCCACAAAAGATCACTGACAACGATCTATCAGAGTTAATTTCTTATCCGGGGCTTCGACATATTTATGCTGAACCCCAATATTCCGCACGAGTAACTTCCGGCAACGTAGTCGCCGACCCAGCATCAATCTCATCACCAGAAGAATACGTTAACACGCACGACATCCCGACCGTTGGCGTATTTGACACTGGCGTCTCTAATAATGCAACTTCATTGAAGCCATGGGTCGTCAGCAAAGAAGTTTATGTCTTGCCTCCGGACACAAACTACGAACACGGAACAATGGTAGCCTCGCTAATTGCTAGCGCCAGCCAGATGAATGGCGGGCATAGTTGGCTACCCAGTACAGGATGTTTAATTCACGATGTTTGCGGACTAGAATCCAACGGATCTGGAATTGGAATTCTTCTTGAACGAATCAAAGAATCTGTCGAAAAGAGACCAGACATCAAAATTTGGAATCTCTCACTTGGCGCAAATCAGTGCTCCGAAACTGAATTTAGCGAATTTGCCAGAGAGTTGGACTCCATCAGCGATAAATTTGGAGTCCTGTTTGTAGTTGCATCTGGAAATTACCTCGACACACCTCGACGCACTTGGCCTCCGACCATTACCCTCCCGGATCGCGTTTCGAGCCCAGGGGAATCCGTCCGAGCCCTCACTGTAGGTTCAGTTAGCCACTTGACCGCATTCGGCTCTTACACCAGCGCTGGCGAGCCTCCTCCGTATTCACGCCGCGGCCCCGGTCCTGTATTCACTCCGAAGCCGGACATTGTGCATGCCGGTGGTGGCGTTCATAAGCCTTGGGATATTGGACACGCCAGCATCAAAGCTCTTACGCCCAACAACCAAATTGCACATACTTTCGGCACTAGCTTTGCTGCCCCAATTGCCACGAACTTAGCCGCGCATACATGGTTCGCCCTCAAGGGACGAAGTAACCTTACGCCACACCCATCCCTTGTGAAAGCATTGATGATTCATGCCGCTCAATTGTCTTCACCTGCTTACAATCAGGTCGATCGCCGATATTTTGGTGCGGGCAGACCAGATAATGTACTTCGTACCTTATACGATAGCGATGATAGTTTTACATTGGTCTTCGAGGCACAACTTTATCAATCGATGCGCTGGAGAAAATCCCCATACCCGATTCCCGAGTCACTTATCCACAATGGAAAATTTAGAGGAGAAGTGATCATTACCGCAACCTATAACCCCCCACTTGATGGGAATGCTGGAAGCGAATATGTAAGAGCCAACGTTGAGTTAGGGTTCGGCATTCTTTCAGCGACGGGTGAGTTTCATGGCCGAGTTCCAGGCGAAAGTGAAATCGGAACCACTGGTTATGAAATGGCGCAGATAGAACACGGAGGCAAATGGGCACCGGTGAAGATACACCGCAAGCGATTTCCAAGCGGCACCGAAGGAACTCAGTGGGCACTGCAAGCTGGGGTTACCCTTCGCGCTTTCGAGCCCCCGCTAGTCGATCCATTGATTGCTACTATCATCGTGACGTTGAGAGCCGTAGACGGGAACCCTAACATCTATGAAGAAGGTGTTCGAGCACTTAACAATACTTCGTGGACTCATACAACTCTGCCCTATCGGATCCCGATCATTACGTAACTTCAAAGCCCTCCGCCCAAGCGAGGTGGGGGGGCCTAAACCCGCAAACAAAATCCGAACCGCAATTTGCCATTGAGAAATTAACCTTAACCTAGCAAATGAGGGCAGCACGGAGACCCAGCGCCCTCAGATCCCCGCTTTCGGCGCATTCAGGATCAGCCGCAGCCCGAGCAGCGTGATCGCGCCGGCCGCGATGCGGTCGACCCACTTCTTCGCGCGCAGGTAGAGTTCGCGCGGCCGGCGCGTCGAGAAGCACAGCGCGACGAGCGTGTACCAGCCGAACTCGACCGCGAACACGAGCGGCGGCAGCACGAGATAGCACCACAGCGGCGGATGCTGCGGGAGCAGCGCCGCGAAGATGCTGCCGTACCAGATCGCCGTCTTCGGGTTGCTGAGCTGGGTCGTGAGGCCCGTCAGGAACGACTTGCGCGCGCTGCCGCCGGCCATCGCCTGCGGATCGTCCATCGCGATCGGCCGGTCGGCGCCGCGCCAGATCTTCGACGCCATGTAGATCAGGTAGGCGCCGCCCGCGACCTTGAGGCCCACATACAGCCATTCGACGGCCTGCAGCAGCGTGTACAGCCCGGCCAGCGCGACGCCGCCGAACACGATGCCGCCGATGCCCATGCCGAGCGCGGTGGCCAGCCCGTCGCGGCGCGACAGCCCGATCGAGTTGCGGGCCACCAGCACGAAGCTCGGGCCCGGAATCATCGCGCCGAGAAACAGCGCAGCCAGGATGGCGAGTACGGCAGCCGATGCGGTCATCGAAGTCTCCTTGGTCAGCGACGCCGCTGCGCCGGCGCCTGCGTGTCGTTTCCGACGGTCGAGCCGCTGATTCTGGCACGCTTCGCGCATCGCCGAAAGCGGCCGTGCGCTGCTATGCTGGCCCTCTTTCCCGTCATCACGCGCCACCCATGATCGAGATCCGCGCCGCCCGCTATCCCGACGATGCCGCCGCCGTCGAAGGGATCTTTCGCGAGTACGTCGCGAGCCCGACCGTCAGCCTTGAATTCCAGGACTACGAGCCCGAAATTGCCGCGCTGCCCGGGAAATACGCGGCGCCGCGCGGACGGCTGCTGCTCGCGTGGCGCGGCGAGCGCGTGGTCGGCTGCGCGGCGTTCCGCGAAATCGACCCGGCGACCTGCGAGATGAAGCGCGTGTACGTACGGCCCGAGGCGCGCGGGCTGAACGTCGGCCGCCAGCTCGTCGAACGGCTGCTGCACGACGCGAAGGCGGCCGGTTACGCGCGCATGTGCGTCGACGTGCTGCCCGAATTCGTCGCCGCCCGGCAACTGTATGCGTCGCTCGGCTTCACGCCCGCGCCGCCCGTCGCGTTCAATCCGGTGCCGGGCACGGACTTTCTCGGGCGCGATCTGTAACGCCGCGCGACTGATCCCCTTTTCTCCTTTCGACCGGACCGCCCGCCATGCGTGCTCTTCGCCTTGCTGCCCTGCTGCTCCCGCTGCTCGCCGTGCTCCCGCTCGGCGCCCGCGCCGACAGCCTGCCGAAATCGATCGCCGCGCAACTGCCGGCCGGCTACCAGCCGTTGATCGCGCACACCGGCCCCGATCTCGACAACGGGCGGCACAGCTTTCTGGTGGTCGTGCATCGCGCGGTCGATACGCGCGACCAGCCGTCGCCGCGCCCGCTGCTGATCTACGAGGAACAAGCCGACCGCACCTACCGTCTCGCGGCCCGCAACGACCAGGCTGTGCTGCGCGCCAACGACGGCGGCCAATGCGATCCGTTCGATCCCGACGATGCGGGCGACAACGGCTTGGCGGTGAAGGGCCGCTATTTCACCGTGCAGAACGTCGTCGCGTGCGGCCAGCACTGGACCGACTACGTCACGTTCCGCTACGACCCGCGCACGCACGGCTGGCTCTTTTCGAGCCAGATCGTCACCGAATCGTTTCCGCTCGACGACCAGCCCGACCACGTCACCGTGACGCGCGCCGACGCGCACCGGCCGGTGTCGTTCGGGCAGTGGACGCGCAAGGACTAGACGCCGCCCGCGGCAGTGCCGTTTTTCAATACGACGCGTCGTCCGGGCGCCGCTCGCGGCCCCCGGCCAACCGGTCTACCATAGGCGCTCGTCGCCCGCGGGCGACCGCCGGCACGGCATGCGGCTTGCGCCCGCCCCTTTCCTCGTTGCACCCGCACAGGAGGACGTCATGACGCAACACTTCGATGCGATCGTCATCGGCACCGGCCAGGCCGGGCCGCCGCTCGCCGCGCGCCTCGCCGGCGCCGGAATGAAAGTCGCGATCGTCGAGCGCGGCCGCTTCGGCGGCACTTGCGTAAACACCGGCTGCATCCCGACCAAGACGCTGATCGCGAGCGCATACGCCGCGCAGCTCGCACGGCGCGCCGGCGAGTACGGCGTGTCGGTCGGCGGCCCCGTCACCGTCGACATGAAAGCCGTGAAGGCGCGCAAGGACCAGATTTCCGGCCGCTCGAACCACGGCGTCGAGCAATGGGTACGCGGCCTCGACAACACGACCGTCTTTCAGGGTCATGCCCGGTTCGAACGCCCGAACGCGGTGCGCGTGGGCGATGACGTACTCGAAGCCGAACGCATCTTCATCAACGTCGGCGGACGCGCGCAGGTGCCCGCGATGCCGGGCCTCGACTCGGTGCCGTACCTGACCAACTCGACGATGATGGACGTCGACTTCCTGCCCGATCATCTGGTGATCGTCGGCGGCAGCTACGTCGGGCTCGAATTCGGCCAGATGTACCGGCGCTTCGGCTCCAGGGTCACGATCATCGAGAAAGGCTCACGCCTGATCCGCCGCGAGGACGAAGACGTCTCGCAGGCCGTGCGCGAGATCCTCGAAAAGGAAGGGATCGACGTGCAGCTCGACGCGAACTGCCTGAGCGCGCGCCGCGACGGCGACGGCATCGTGGTCGGCCTCGACTGCGCGGGCGGCGGCCGCGAGGTCGCGGGCTCGCACCTGCTGCTCGCGGTCGGGCGCGTGCCGAACACCGACGATCTCGGGCTCGACCGCGCGGGCGTCGACACCGACGCGCGCGGCTACATCACCGTCGACGACCAGTTGCGCACCAACGTGCCCGGCATCTGGGCGCTCGGCGACTGCAACGGGCGCGGCGCGTTCACGCACACTTCGTACAACGACTACGAGATCGTCGCGGCCAACCTGCTCGACGACGATCCGCGCAAGGTGTCCGACCGGATCATGGCCTACGCGATGTACATCGACCCGCCGCTTGGCCGCGTCGGGATGACGCTCGCGGAAGCGAAGCAGACGGGCCGCCGGCTGCTGGTCGGCACGCGCCCGATGACGCGCGTCGGCCGGGCGGTCGAGAAAGGCGAAAGCCAGGGCTTCATGAAGGTGATCGTCGATGCGGACAGCCACGCGATTCTCGGCGCGTCGATCCTCGGCGTGACCGGCGACGAAGTCGTGCACGGGATCCTCGACGTGATGACCGCCGGCGCGCCGTACACGACGATCAGCCGCGCGATGCATATCCACCCGACCGTGTCGGAGCTGGTGCCGACGCTGCTGCAGGATCTGCATCCGGTCGAATGACGCACGGCAGGCGGGCGGCCGCGCATCCGGTTCCATCGGTGTGCGAAGATGGCCGCTCGCCACGCCATCCGGGAACGCCATGGACCGCCTGCAAACGATGCAGATCTACGTACAGATCGTCGAACGCGGCAACTTCACGCAGGCCGCCGACGCGCTACAGCTGCATCGGCCGGCCGTCACCAAAGCCGTGCAGCAGCTCGAACAGGAGCTCGGCGTGCGGCTGCTGAACCGCAGCACGCGCCGCGTCAGCGTGACGGCCGAAGGCGAGGCATTCCATGCGCGCTGCGTGCAGTTGCTCGGCAGCATCGACGATGCGTTCGCGTCGTTCCCGAAGCAACGCGCGGTGCCGAAGGGCCGGCTGCGGATCGACGTTGCCCTCGCGCTCGCGAAGACGGTCGTGATTCCGGCGCTGCCCGACTTCCAGCAGCGCTATCCGCAGATCGAGCTCGTGCTCGGCGCGAGCGACCAGCCGGCCGACCTGATCGGCGAAGGCATCGACTGCGTGGTGCGGGTCGGGACGCTGAAGGATTCGAGCATGGTCGCGCGCACCGTCGGCGCGGTGCCGATGGCCACATGCGCGTCGCCGGCCTATATCGCGCGCCACGGCTTGCCGCGTACGCTCGACGATCTGCGGATGCATCGCGCGGTCAACTTCTTCACCGGCCGCAACCGCCGCGTGCTCGAATGGACGTTCCGCCCGCACGGCGACACCGTCGCGGTGAAGCTCGCGAGCAGCCTGCTCACCGACAACTCGGAAGCATTGCTGTCGTGCGGGCTCGCCGGTCTCGGCATCGTGCACGCGTTGCGGCCCGCGCTGCAGCCGAGCATCGACTCGGGCCAGCTGGTCGAGCTGCTGCCCGGCGTGCCGGCCGTGCCGAAGCCGGTGTCGGTGCTGTACCCGAACCGCGCGCATCTGCCCGACAAGGTGCGCGCGTTCATCGACTGGCTGACCGAGCTGTTCGCACGGCGTTATCCGGCGTAGCACGGGTTCGCGTCGATTGTTATTCGTCAAATAACAATCAATGATCCGGCCGCGCGTTTATCCGGCGCGGGCGCCCGCCTACGATGCGGCTTCATCGACACCCGTTCATCGAAGGAGCGCTCCATGACCCGCATCGTCCGTTTCCACCGCATCGGCGGCCCCGAAGTCCTGCAGATCGACACCGTCGACGTGCCCGCGCCGGGCCCCGACGACATCCAGCTGCGCGTGAAGGCGATCGGCGTCAATCGCGCGGAAGTCATGTTCCGCCGCGGCGAATACACGTTCATGCCGCGCTTTCCGGCATCGCTCGGCTACGAGGCGTCGGGTATCGTCGCGGCGGTCGGCCGCAACGTGACGGCGTTCGCGGAAGGCGACGCGGTGAGCGTCGTGCCGGCGTTCTCGTTCGCCGACTACGGGATGTACGGCGAGGTGGTCAACGTGCCCGCGCATGCGGTCGTCAAGCATCCGGACAGCCTGTCGTTCGAGGAGGCGGCCGCGACGTGGATGATGTTCGTGACGGCCTACGGCGCGCTGATCGAACTCGGCGGGCTCGAGCGCGGCGACGCGGTGCTGATCGGCGCCGCGTCGAGCAGCATCGGGCAGGCCGCGATCCAGGTCGCGAACCAGGTCGGCGCGGTGCCGATCGCGCTGACGCGCGGCGAATCGAAGCGCCAGGCACTGCTCGACGCCGGCGCGCGGCACGTGATCGTCGGCAGCCCCGCCGACCTGCCGCGGCAGGTGGCGGAACTCACGGGCGGCGTCGGCGCGCGCCTCGCGTTCGATCCGGTCGGCGGCCCCGACGCGGCGAACCTGCTGCGCGCGCTGGCCACCCACGGCACGTTCTTCCAGTACGGCGCGCTCGATACGCGCGACATCCCGGTGCCGGTGATGGACCTGCTCGCGCGCCACCTGACGCTGCGCGGCTACGAGCTGTTCGAGATCACCGGCGATGCGCGGCGGCTCGAACGCGCGAAGCGCTTCATCGTCGACGGGCTCGCGGCCGGCACGCTGAAGCCGCGGATCGATCGCACGTTCGCGTTCGACGACATCGTGGACGCGCACCGCTACATGGAAGCCGGTGCGCAGGTCGGGAAGATCGTCGTCACGGTGTGAGCGGCTGTCCGAGCCGCCCCCATGGCGAGCGGCGCGCGCCGCTCGTCAGCTTTCGAAATACCGCGGCCGGTCGATATCGGCCAGCAACTTCGGCTGCGTCGGCGCCCAGCCGAGCGATGCCCGCGTGCGCTCGCTGGTTGCGGGCGCATCCATCCCCGCAAATCTCGCGAACCAGCCGAAGTGCTCACCGGCTTCCGCCGCCGACTTCGCGACGACCGGCACGTTCAGCCGCCGCCCGATCACCTCGGCGATCTCGCGGAACGGCACGCCCGTATCGTCGACCGCGTGATAGCGCGCGCCGGCTGCGCCGCGCTCGATCGCGAGCCGATACACGCGCGCCGCGTCGAGCCGGTGCACGGCCGGCCAGCGGTTCGCGCCGTCGCCGATGTACGCCGACACGCCCTTCTCCCTCGCGAACGCAATCAGGTGCGGCACGAACGCGTGATCGCCGTCGCCGTGCACGGACGGCGGCAGCCGGACGACCGACGCGTGCACGCCGCGCGCTTCGAGCGCGACCGCCGTCGCTTCGGACGCACGCGGATAATTTTCCGACACCGGCACGTGCGGATCGTCCTCCGTCGCCGCGCGGCCGGGCGCGACGAGCGCAAGGCCCGACGTGACGATCAGCGGCCGCGCCGAACCGACGAGCGCCGCGCCGATCGTCTCGATCGCGCGGCGGTCGAGTTCGCAGTTCTGCGCAAAACGCGAGAAGTCGTGATTGAATCCCGTGTGGATCACCGCATCGGCGGCTTCGGCGCCGCGCGTGAGGCTGTCGAGATCCTCCAGCGACCCGCGATGGACGTCGGCGCCGGCCGCGGCAACCGACGCCGCGGCCGCGTCGGAGCGCGCGAGCCCCAGCACCGAGTGGCCGGCGGCCACGAGTTCGGCCACGACGGCCGAGCCGACGAAGCCCGACGCTCCCGTAACAAAGACACGCATGTTCAGCACCTCCGGATGAAATGGAGGCTTACTATCTGCCGATGGCCGCGCGCGGTGAAGTCGTGACGGTTTACCGGTAAACGAACTAACAGGATATGGCTGACGCCCCCGACAACCTGCTCGGCGCGTACCTGCGGGACCGCCGCGAAAAACTCGACCCGGCCGCGCTCGGGCTGCCGGCGACGCGCCGCCGCACGCCGGGCCTGCGGCGCGAGGAAGTCGCGCAGCGCGCGCACGTGAGCGTCGCGTGGTACACGTGGCTCGAACAGGGGCGCGGCGGCGCGCCGTCGGCCGACGTGCTCGACCGGCTCGCCCGCGCGCTGATGCTCAACGAGGCCGAACGCGAGCACCTGTTCCTGATCGGCCTCGGCCATCCGCCCGAGGTGCGCTATCACGCGCCGGCCGGCGTGACGCCGCGCCTGCAGCACGTGCTCGATTCGCTCGACGCGAGCCCCGCGATCATCCGCACCGCGACGTGGGACGTCGCCGCGTGGAACGACGCGGCGGCCGCGACGCTCACCGACTATGCGACGCTCCCGCCGGCCGCGCGCAACATCCTGCGGCTGATCTTCGTCGACGCGGGCGTGCGCCATGCCCAGTCGGACTGGGAGCGCGTCGCGCGGTTCGCGGTTGGCGGGTTTCGTGCGGACGTCGCGCGCAGCGGCGCGACGCAGGCCGTGCAGGCGTTCGTCGACGAGATGCGCGCGACCAGCGCCGAATTCGACGCGATGTGGCGCGACCACGATATCCGTACGCACGAAGAAGCCACGAAGGAGATCCGCCATCCGCGAGCCGGCCGGATCGCGCTCGAACATTCGACGTTCTCGGTTACCGGCCGCCCGGACCTGAGCCTCGTGATCTTCACGCCGGCGACGCCGGCCGACCGCGCGCGGATCAGGGAACTCGTCGCGGTGCGCGAACGGGCCCGCGCAACGCCGGCGCCGGCTGCGTGACCTCTCTCGCTTTCCCGGGAGCCTGATTCAGGACGACACGTATCGGCGGATCACGAGGCAAACCTCGTCGTTCGATATCCACCACTGACGAACGCGCGCGAAAAACGTAAAGGGGCGTCGCGCACGAATGCGCGACGCCCCTTTGTTCGTTCACGGAAAAGCGCCGGCTACGCGGCGCGCTGCAGCAGGTCCGTGGCGAACGACTTCGCGTGCGCGACGGCTTCCTGCGCGTCGCCGAATACGCCGAGTTCATCCCAGTGCTCTTCGGCCGCATAGGTGCCTTTCACGGCGAGCGCCCGCTGGACGCTCAACTGCGCCGCGTATCGGCCGTCATCCAGCGGCCGGGCCGTCGCGACGACCTTGTGCGGCGGGCTGGCCCGCTCCGGCTGAACCAGCTCGACAGGGCCGCTGAGCGTGCCGATATTCATCAACTCGTTTCTGGTGTTGCAGTCCGGGCAGTAGAAGCACCAGCCGGCGCCCTCCTGATGGTGCCTGACCTGCCCGCGAGCCAGCACGGCACGACATTCAACGTTTTCGCAGATGAACGGCATCGCAGTCTCCGGAGTTGTTTGACGGAAATCCTAGCATGTCCGCCGGCGGTCAACCATCGGCATCCGCATGATGACCGTGCCGGCGGTTTCCGTGGGTTACGGGGGCCGGGCCAGCCGAGCGTCGGCGCCTTTCGCTGCGCTGCAAAATCGGCGCTTTTTTCCGCATCGGGAAGCCGCCTGCACGACCGCGCGCAACATCGCTGCCCGACCCGGAAGCGATCGCGCGGCCTGCCGATGTCGACGTGAACGAGGCCGCCGTGCGTCCGACTGCGGCGGTCGCCGGTCGGCAGGCGACGAAGCGGCTGCTCGACATCACCCGGGATAAACTGTCGGCCCGATACCGAACCGAGAGAAGCGCCATGTTGATCCGCGTTGCGACCCTGGCCGATGCCATACCGCTTGCCGAACTGAAACGCGATACGTTTCGCGAAACCTTTCTGCAGGACGGCTTCGGCATCGACTATCCGCCGAACGATCTGGCCGAGTACGAGGCCCGCACCTACTCGGTTGCCGCGATCACCGAACAGCTCGGCGACCCGCAGTGCCGGACGTGGGTCGCGGAAGGCGACGACGGCACGCTGGTCGGGTATGCGCACGCGGGGCCGTGCAAGCTTCCGCACCCGGAAGTGGCGGACGGCTCGGGCGAGATCCATCAGATCTATCTGCGCCGCGGCACGCAGGGAACCGGCGCCGGACGGGCGTTGTTCGACGCCGCGCTCGCGTATCTCGCCGCGACGCGCCCCGGCCCGGTATGGCTGGGCGTGTGGTCCGGCAATGCGAAGGCCATCGCGTTCTACGAGAAGGCCGGCTTCAAGCGGGTCGGCACGTACGATTTCAAGGTCGGCGAATCGACCGATCTGGAGTTCATCTACCGTCGCTGAGCATCGCTTTCCGTCGGCATCGCATCAGCACGGCGCAAACGAATACAGTTGATCGACGGCGACGTAAACGACGGTTTTCCCTCGTTTCGAGTCAAACGACAGAATTCGAGGGTTCCCGGTAGAATTCGCCATTCCGGGGTTATCGATCAATGGCTTCGTGATGCATCGCATTGGATTTTTCGTTTGCCGTGGCTACGACGCGCTCGATCTTGGCGGCCCGCTGTCGGCCTTCAATCAGGTGGCCACGGCCGCCGGCCATACGCCCTACGCGCTTCACGTCATCTCGCCAACCGGCGGCCCGATTCCCGGCAATACCGGCCTTTCGATCGACACGAAGCCGATCGGAAGACGCGCGTTCGATACCGTCGTGTTCGTCGGCGGCGATATCGCGCCGATGCAGACCTCGGACAATATCGCCGCGGCCAAAAAACTGGCCGCCAAGGCGTCGCGGGTGGCAAGCGTGTGCACGGGCGCGTTCCTGCTTGCCGAAACCGGCTCGCTGGACGGTTTGAGAGCCGCGACGCACTGGCGATACGCGGCGCAATTGCAGTCGCGTTTCCCTCGCACGCGGGTCGACGGCGACAGCATCTATGTCGTCGATGGCCGCGTCTGGACGTCGGCGGGTATTGCCTCCGGCATCGACCTGGCGCTCGGCATGATCGAACGGGACATGAGCGCGGAGATCGCGCGCGAGGTCTCGCGGCTGCTGGTCGTTCCGTATCGGCGGCCCGGCGGGCAGTCGCAATTCTCCGCGATGTCGCAGATGGAGCCGGAATCGGATCGCATCCGCATTGCGCTGAATTTCGCCCGCGAACATCTGGCCGAAGCGTTGCCGGTCGAACGGCTCGCCGATGCCGCCAGCCTGAGCGTGCGACAGTTCGGCCGCGCGTTTCGCCGGGAAACCGGTGAAACGCCGGCGCGGGCCGTCGAGCGTTTGCGCGTCGAAGCCGCAAGGCTGCGCCTGCAGGGCGGCAGCGAACCGATCGAACAGATTGCGCTGGCGGTGGGATTCACCGATCCCGAACGGATGCGCCGAGCGTTCATCAAGCTGCACGGGCATCCGCCGCAAGCAATTCGACGCGAGAGCAGAACGAACGCAGCGCGCTGATCGAGCCCTGCCGATCAGCGCGCTGCGTGGCCCGCTTCCCGCTAACCGGCGATGGGCGCGTGGGCACGTCGCGCGTCCTTTCGCCGGACGTCGACGATCGTCAATCCTTGACCGGCGGGTAAGCGTTCCACATGTCGCGATGCAGCTTCCACACGCCGCCCTGCTTCAGAAAGACGAGCGTCTGCTTGGCGCGGACCTTCAGCTTTCCATCACCGTCGCGAACCTCCGCATCCGACACCTCCGTCACGACCCGCTCATTGCCGTAGAACTCGTAATGGCTGAACGATACGGTGCCGGGTTTCGATCCGGCATACCCGTTGGTGAAGTACTCGGTGATCGCGCGGCGGCCCGTGACTTTATCGCCTCCCGGCGGCAAGAGCGCGCCGTCGTCGGTATAGAGGCGGCCGATCGCGTCGTAATCCCCTCGCGCAAAGGCATCCGCCCATCGCGCGTTTTCGGCCTTGATGGCCGCTTCGGGCGGGCGTTGCGAACCTGCGGCGAGCGCCGGCGTCGCGAGTGCGAAAAAGGACACGCAGGCTGCAAGCGCAGCCGTACACGGATGAATCTGTCGCATCGAGTGATTTCCGAATAGGGTTTGAATTGAAGAGGCAGGCAACCCTGCACGGGTCGCCGGCAAACGTGTCAGCGAACGCCGGGGATGCGTGCGAGGCCCTTCGATGCGCCCGGCAGCTTCTTGTCGACCATCGCGACGAGTTCGGGCCGTGCATCGCTCGGATGACCGGAGTGGAACGGCGGAGCGGGATCGTATTCGATCACGAGTTGCGTGTATTCGGCGGCCGGCTGGCCGCGCAGCTTCGCCGCCACGCGCAGCGCGAAATCGATGCCCGCCGTCACGCCGCCACCGCTCATGAAGCGGCCGTTGTCGTCTTCGACGAAGCGGTCGGGAACGGGAATCGCGCCGTATTCGGCCAGCTTGTTGACGAACGCCCAATGGCACGCGCTGCGCTTGCCCTCGAGCACGCCCGTCGCGGCGAGCACGAGCGAGCCGTTGCACACCGACGTCACGTGTTTCGCCCTTTCCGCCAGACGCCGGATCTGCGCCTGATACGCCGGCCGCATCGGCGCCGACAAATCGGACCCGCCAGGCACGAGGATCACGTCGGTCTTGTCGATATCCGCCAATCGCTCGGTCTTCCCGTACACGACGCCGAATTCGAGCGTCACGTTGCCGCCATCGAGGCTCGCGTAGCGAACGTTCGTATTCGGCAGCCGGTGAAAGATTTCGCTGGGGCCCGCGAAGTCGAGCAGCGTGCCGCCGTCGTAATTGACGATCAGGATGTCGAGCGGCTCGTTCGGCGCAAGCAGCCCTGCGCTGCCTGTCGGTGTCGGCGCAGCCGCGGCGTGCCCGAGCAACGCGCTGCCGCCCAGCACGGCGCCGAGGGTGGCGGCGCTGCCGAACTTCAGGACATCGCGGCGCGAACGGCCTGCCCGCGTGAGTGGCCCGGTGGGCGCATGGTTGTCGCTACTGTCGGTCAAGATGATTGCTCCTTGCACTTCGGCCCATGGGCGAGCGCAACCCCGCCGGGCCGGATGAAATAACCGCCACGGCGAACCGCGCGGCGGACGTGAAATCGGGAGGGGAACGCGCCGGGACGACCTACCGGGCTCGGGGAACGTGACGCGCGGGCTTAAAGCTGCGACGCGCCGCCATCCACGACCAGCTCGGTGCCAACGACGTACGACGATTCGTCGCTGGCGAGATAGAGCGCGGCGTAGGCGATGTCGTCCGCCGTGCCCATGCGGCCCACCGGAATCGTTTCGGCGAATTCGGCCTTGCGGGCGCGCACCCATTCGGCGGGCTTGCCCCACTTCGAGAGCAGCGGTGTGTCGATCGCGCCGGGCGCGATCGCGTTGAAGCGGATCTTCCGGTCGAGAAATTCGTACGACCAGCTGCGGGCCAGCGATCGCACGGCGGCCTTCGCTGCGGCGGTCAACGAGATGCCATGCTTGCCGGTCTGCGCGACGAACGAGGTATTGAGGATCACCGACGAACCTTCGCGCAAGTACGGCAGCGCCGCCTGAAGCGTGAACACCACGCCCTTGACGTTGACGTCCATGATGTCGTTGTAGAGCGTGTCGTCGATGTCGTCGACGGCAGACGGGAACGCCCAGCCCGCGTTGGCGAACACGACATCGAGGCCGCCGAACGTGTCGTTGACCTCGTCTGCAATCGCGCGCATGTCGTCGAGCAACCGTACGTCGCCCTTGAGCACGATCGCATGCTCGCCAAGCTCCGCCTTCACCCGCTCGAATACGGCCTCGTCGCGCCCCGTCACCGCGACGCGCGCGCCTTCTGAAATGAACAGCTTCGCGGTGGCCAGACCAATGCCGCTGGTGCCGCCCGTGATCAATGCCGATTTGCTCTTGAGTCGCATCTTCCGTTCCTTTTCATGTCGTGATTGATCAGGCCGGATATGCGACGCGTCATCGCGTTTGTGTGCGGGCTCCGGCTTGCTCGTTCATGTGAAGTATGGAACGGGACGCAAATGGCTCAAAGGTCGTATAACCCTCGAAATACGCCATTATCAGCGAATGGACGAAAAGTGAGCAGGCGCGGGAGACGCTGCTGGAAAAGCCAAAGCGCGCAGGCCCGCTGGACCGTGCGCGCTTCGATCTGACGTGAATGGCTTGCATGAGCAAGCTGACAAACGGCAACGCGCGACGCGGCTATACGGCTTTCCCCGATAGCCCGCTTATCGCGCGTCCGGGCGTCGCGTTACCGCAGCCTCTCCGCCACCGCGCGCGCCACCGCGCTCAGCGCATCGCCGCGCTCGAGCGCCGCGCGCGGCCGGGTCGCCTCGCGCTGCGCATCGAGTGCGCGCGGCGCGAAGTCCGGCGACGCCGAGAACTTCACGATCGTCAGCGCGGTTTTCGGATCGACGAGGATCGCCTGCCCGAAGCGCCCCGCCGCCGCTAACGAGCCATCACCGTCGTTCACCTGATACCAGTAGTCGCGATACGCGTAGCCGTCCTTGCCGGGCACCACGTTGCCCTTCGCGAACAGCGCCGCGTTGTGCGCCGGCTGCAATGCCGCGCGGATCGTCGTGGCCGGCAGCGTGCCGCGCGCGCCGCCGAGCCCGGTGCGCACGCGTTCCGCGAAGCGCGCGGCGTCGCGCAGCGTCGTGTACAGCCCGCCGCTCGCCATCGCCATTGCATTGCGATCCACCGCGACGTACGCATCGTCTTCCGCGAAATCGCGCCACAGCCACCGCTCGACCAACGCGCTCCACGACTGCCCCGTCGCACGCTGCATCGCCCACGAAACGGCTTCCGGCGACCCGTTCTGGTAGAACCATACGCTGCCCGGCGCGGCGTTCGGCACACGCCGCACGGTCAGCAGGAAATCGACGATGCTCGCCGGCGCGCCTTCGCGGTGGGGCACGAGCCCGACCGCGCCGAACAGCCCGAGATCGGGCGGGATGCCCGGCGCATAGGCGGTGGGCACTTCCATGTCGAGGTTCTGCTGCAGCGTCGCGCTGCCGAACGGCGTGTCGGTCAGCTCCGGCACCGTACGCGACAACGGCGCATTCGCATCGAGCACGCCGGATTCGATCATCTGCGCGGCGAGCAGCCCCGTCACCGATTTCGTCATCGACGCCCATGCATGCTGCTGGTCGGGCCGGAAGCCGTCGAAGTAGCGCTCGTAGACGACCCGGCCGCGCTGCAGCACGATGAACCCGTCGGTGTGGGTCGCACGCAGGTACGCGTCGAGCGTCAGCGTCTCGCCGCCGATCGTCACGGGCAGCGCGTCGAGACCGGACGCCGGTTGCTCGGGGAGCGGCATCGGCGCGGCCGCATGCCGGATGCCGGCCGTCGGCGCGAGCAGCCGCGTGTTGCTCAACGCCCAGCGCAACCGGGCCGGCGTGAACGCGTTCGCCTTGTCGACGATCCGGTCGGCCGGCGGCGGGAAGCCCTGCATCATGCCGGTCGGTGCCGCGCCGTCGGCTGCGACGGCAACCGTCGCCGCGAGCGCGAGCCCGCCGGCCAGCGCGAAGGTGCCGGCCAGCCGGCGGCCTCGCCGGGTCGGGGTAAAGCGTCGATGAATTCGCATCGAATCATGCCTCGTAGTGGAAAAGGATCGCGCGATACGCGCAACATCACGGCTGCTGGCCATCGATGCGCAACTGGTTCGATACCGACGTCACGCCGTCGACCCGCCGCGCGACCACCGCCGCGAGATTCACCTGGGTCGTATCGGTGACCGAGCCGGCGAGCGTCACGCCGCCGTCGCGCACCCGCACGAGGATGCGTGTCGCGTTCAGGTTTTTCGTGCGAGCGAGCGCGGTGCTGACGCGGCGCTTCAGCTTGCGGTCGGCCGCCTTGCGCTGCGCGGGCGGCACGCCGGCCGACGCTGGTGCTTGCGCTTGCGCGGATTCCGGTGCGATCGCAGTCGATGACGCTGGAATCGCCGCGCTCGCGGCATCGGGTTGCGCATGGGCGGCCAAGGTCCAGCACGCTGCCACCAGCAGCCCCATGGTAAATCTGGATGAAGTACGCATGATCGGATCACGCTCCTGAAAATCGTTGAAGGGAAGACTTCAGAACTGCGTCATCAGCCCGATCGACACGCCGGTCGTCGCGCTCGCGCCGCGCCGCAGGTTCAGCGCCGCGATCGTCGCCGGATCGCGCATGTACGCGCCCGTCATCCCGTTGCGGTCGACTTCGACATACAGCTCGGTGCGCTTCGACAGGAAATACTCGGCGATCGCGTAGGTCGTCAGCTTGTGGCCGTCCGCGCCCGATACGTTGCCGAGATTGCGCGCGCGATCGTAGAACGCGGCCGCGCTCAACTGCACCGACGGCAGCGGCTGAACGACGACGCCGAACGACGGGATATCGTCGCGTCGCGACGGCGCGCCGGCCTTGTTCGCGCGCACGTTCAGCGACGCATAGCTCAGATAGAAGCGCGCGCGGCCGAGTTGCAGCGTGCCGCCCGCCTGGATCGTCTGCGCGGATTGCGAGCCGTCGGGGCTGTACGTCTTCGCGTACGACACGCCGCCCATCAGGTCCGAATACGTATACATCGCGGCCGTCGAATAGCTGGTGCCCGCATGCGAGCGGCCGGCGACGCCGCCCGGCGAATAGTTCGCGCCGAAGCGCAGCCCGCCCACCTGCCCGAGATACTTGATCGTGTTGTTGAAACGCGAATCGAGCGTGAAGAAGTTGCCGTCGAACAGCACGCCCGGCTCGACCGCGAGCGACTGGCCGCGCCCGCCGAGCGGATCGAGCGCGATGCCGAGATCCTCCGCGACGTTGAACTGGCGGCCGAGCGTCAGGCGGCCGAAATCGCCGGCGAGGCCGACATACGCCGCCTGCGAAAACAGCGTGCCCGACGTCTTGAGCGCGCCGTTGCCGCTGTTGAACGCGCCGTCGAGCACGAACAGCGCCTTGAGCCCGTTGCCGAGATCCTCCCGGCCGCGGATGCCGAACTCGTTTCCCGCGATGATGTTGTTGTTGAAGCCGACCTGGCTGCCGCCCGGCAGCCCGTTGACCCACCGCACGCCGCCGCCGATCCGGCCGAACAGCGTCACGCTCGACTGCGCGTGCGCGCTTGCACACAGCGCGCCGACCAGCGTCGCCGCGATCATCTTCTTCATGTCTCCTCCTGCCGCGTCGTTGCGCGGCGTATCGTGGTACTGCCTGCCGTCGAAAGGCGCGCCGACCGGCAAGCCGGCCGCACGCCGAAACCGATGCGATGCGCGGCGCTAGCGGCCGCACGCGCCGACCGGCGAATCGGCGCGCGCCGCTTCGCCCGAGAGACGCCGCAGCGAGCGCTGCGGATCGAGGCACCAGGCGCCGAGCACGCCGCACGCGATCAGCACGACCCCGCACACGAGGCTGGCCTGTTCGAAGCCGTGTGCGACCGACGCGCCGGCGCCCTCGATCAGCATCCCGGTGACGACCGGCGCGCCCAGGCCCGCGAGCGACGCGAAACCGTTGCTGAGCGCGAGCACGCCGCCGCGCTGCGCGTCCGGCGTCACTTCGGCGAGCATCGCGGGGCCGATCGAGTACATGGTCAAGGTGAGACCGCTGCCGAGCGTCAGCAGCACGAGCTTGGCCGCGCGCGGGACGTCCGGCACCGGCAGCATCGCCAGCATCGCGCCGGCGACCGCCAGCGTGATCGCGATGAAGGTGCCGCGGCCGTGGCGCGACGGCATGCCGCGCGCGAGCAGGGTCTGTGACAGCCATGCGAGCGCGAGGCTGAGCGGCGACGTGACCGCGACGAACAGCGCGAACATGCGGCCGGCCTCGTGCGGCCCGAAGCCGAGCCCGAGCTGCAGGTAGGTGGGCATCCACGTGAGCGTCATCGCGAGAATCCAGTTCGCCGCGAAGTGGCCGAGGAAGTTGCCGAGCACCGTGCGGTCGGTCAGCAGCCGGCCGTACGGCACGCGGTCGCCGCCCGCCGCGCGCGGCGCCCGCGCCAGCGTGCCCTCCTCGCCGAGCACCGCCCACGCGATGCACCACACGGCCCCGAGCAGCGCGAGCACCGCGAAGTTCGCGCGCCAGCCCCAGTGCGTCGTGATGACCGGAATCGACAACCCCGCGATCAGCAGGCCGAGCGCGCTGCCCTGGTGCAGCAGCGCGACGGGCAGGTTGCGCCGCGTATCGGGAAACCACTTGTAGATCGCGTGCGTCGCAACCGGCGACGCGGGGCCTTCGCCGATGCCGAGCAGCACGCGGCACGCGATGACGACCCAGATCGAGCCGGCCACCAGCATCGGCAATTGCAGCAGCGCCCACGCGGCGGCCATCGCGAACAGCAGCCATTTCGCGGGCCAGCGGTTCGCGGCGATGCCGCCCGCAACCGCCGCGACCGCGAACAGCCAGTTGAGGCTGCCGCCGATCACGCCGAACTGCGTCGGGCTCAGATGCAGGTCGCGCATCATCGGCACCGACACGAGGCCGAGCACGACCTTGTCGAGAAAATTCACCAGCATCATCAGCGCGAGCATCGTCGCGATGGACCACGCCCGTCCGGGGCGGTACTGCGCACCATTCGTCATGGCTGTCTCCTGTTTCGTTATCGTGGGCGGTCGGGGCGTCGCGCTACCCGCCGCCGTGCTCGCCAGGCGCCGCCACACGGTCGTCGCCGTCCGGCAGCCCGAGCGAGAATTTCACCGGGAAGCGCACCGCGAGCGTGCGGTCGGCCGCCACTTCGCGCGCGACGCCGCGAGCCCGCACCTGCGGATCGTCGAACAGCTCGCCGGCATCGGGCACGCGCGACACCGGCAGCCCGAGCGCGCCGAGCACGCGCATCCAGTCGTCCTGCGTACGCGTCGCGAACAGCGCGCGCAACTGCGCGCCGAGCGCGTGCCGGTGCTGCTGCCGGCCCGCACGCCGTGCGTAGCGCGGCTCCCGCAGCGCCGGGCATGCATCGCCGAGCGCGTCGGCGAACGCGGCCCAGAACTTGTCCTCGAACGTCGCGAGCGCGATGTGCCGCCCGTCGGCGGTTTCGAACAGGTCGTTGTCGGGCATCACCCAGCGGGCGGCATCCGGCGTATCGCGGCCCGTGCGCAGCGCCCAGGCGGCCGGAGCGGTCCACGCGAACATCGCATCGTGAATCGACACGTCGAGGTGCTGGCCGAGCCCGTTCGATCGCGCGCTCATCACCGCGACGGCCAGCGCGAGCGCCGCATGCATCGCGGCCGCATGATCGGCGAGCCGCACGCGCGGCCGCGCAACGGTGTCGTGCAGTTGCGCGGGCACCGACCAGTAGCCGGCATCGGCGAGAAAATTCAGGTCGTGGCCGGGCCGGTTCGCATACGGACCGTCCTGCCCGTAGCCGGTGATCGAGCACAGCACGATGCGCGGGTTCGCGCGGGCCAACGTCGCGTAATCGAGCCCGAGCCGCGCCATCACGCCGGGCCGGTTGCCTTCGACCACCGCATCCGCGTCGCGCACCAGATCGAGAAAGCGCGAGCGCCCGTCCGGCGTCTTCAGGTCGAGGACGAGCGAGCGCTTGCCGCGGTTGAACTGCGCGAACGTGTCGGCGCCAAACTGCCGCAACGCGTCGCCGCCCGGCGGCTCGACCTTGATCACGTCGGCGCCGAGCTGGCGCAGCAGCGCGCACGCATGCGGGCCGGGCAGCAACTGGCCGGCATCGACGATCCGCACGCCGCGCAGGCACGACCATGCGGGCGCGTGATCGTCGCCGGCCGGCCACGCGCCGCGCGTGCCGCGGGTCGTCATGCGTCGCGCCCCGCGCCGGCCGGGTCGAGAATCGCCTTCGCGATCGCGTTGCGCTGGATCTCGCTCGTGCCGGTCAGGATGCGGAACATCCGCAGCTTGCGGAACGTCTGCTCGACCGGATGGCCGCGCGTCACACCGACGTTGCCGTGAATCTGCACGGCCTTGTCCGCGACCTCGAAGCACCGCTCCGACACGTACAGCTTGCACGCGGACGCCGTCATCCGCAGGTCGGCGCCCGCATCGGCGAGGGCCGCCGTGTGCGCGATCATGCTTTCGCACGCCCACAGCGCGGCCGCCATGTCGGCGAGCATGTGCTGGATCGCCTGGAAGCGCGCGATCGGGCCGCCGAACTGCCGGCGCGTGCGCGCATGGTCGAGCGACGCGCGATACGCGGACATCGCGAGGCCCAGCATCGTCGGGCAATGCAGCAGCCGGTTCACGTTGATGCGCGACATGCCGAGCCGGAAGCCGTTGCCGACCCCGCCGAACACGTTCTCGCGCGGCACGCGCACGTCGACGAAGCGGATGTCCGCGTCGATGTGCTGGCCCGACATCGGCACGTACTCATGCTGAACGCTCACGCCCGGCAGGTCGAGATCGACCAGCACGGCCGTGATCTGCGGCGGCGTCGCGGTTGCATCGGTCACGCACATCACGATCGCGAAATCGGCGAACGGCGCGCCGCTGATGTAGTGCTTCGTGCCGTTGATGACGAGTGCATCACCGTCCTCGACCGCCGTCGTGCGGATGCTCATCGCATCCGAACCCGAGTGCGGCTCGGTCAGCGCGAAGCACGTCGATTTCTCGCCGCGCATCACCGGCCGGAAATAGCGGTCGAGTTGCGCGGTGGTCGCGTACTTCAGCATGTTGCCGATGCGCGGCGGCCCGCCGAGTTCGCCGAGCACGTGCGGCGCGAGCGCCGCGCCGCAGGCGGCCAGGTCGGCCTTGAGCGCGCACACCTCGGCGATCGACAGCCCCTGGCCGCCGATCTCGACGGGCAGGCTCGCGGTATAGAAGCCGAGCGCGGCCGAGCGTTGCCACACGCGGCGCAGCACGTCGCGCGGCCACACGTCTTCCGAGTCGAGCCCGAGCTCGCGCTCGATCGGGCGCAGCTCGTCGTCGACGAAGCGCAGCACGGCCGCGCGCAGCGCGACGAATTCGGGGCGTTGCAGATGATCGAACATGGCGGGCTCCTTCAGTTGACGCGACGCGTGACGCCGCGCCAGTACGGCTCGCGCACGAGCTTGCGGGCGATCTTGCCGCTCGCGTTCTTCGGCAGCTCCGCGACGAAATCGACGGAGCGCGGCGCCTTGTAGTCGGCGAGCTGCGCGCGGCAGTGCGCGACGAGGTCGGCCGCCTGCGCGGCATGGCCGGCACGCAGCACGACGACGGCCTTCACGGCCTCGCCCCACTTGTCGTCTGGCACGCCGACGACGCAGGCCTCGAGCACGCTTTCGTGCCGGTACAGCGCCGCTTCGACTTCGGTCGGATACACGTTGAAGCCGCCCGAAATGATCATGTCGTGCTTGCGGTCGACCAGGTAGATGAAGCCTTCTCGATCGGTGCGGGCGAGGTCGCCGGTGTGCAGCCAGCCGTCGATCAGCACCTCGCGCGTCAGCTCCGGCGCATTCCAGTAGCCCTGGAACACGTCCGCGCCGCGAATCACCAGCTCGCCGATCGCATCGCCCTCGACTTCGCGCCCGTCCGCATCGACCACCCGCACTTCCGTTTCGCCGAGCGGCCGGCCGCACGACGCGAGCCGCTCGCGGTCGTGCAGCAGCGCATGCGCGTGATCGGCGATCCCCAGCCGCGTGACGCCCGACGTCGATTCGCTCGCGCCGTAGCCTTGCGACAGCACCGGGCCGATGCGCGCCCATGCTTCCTCGATCCGCGCGGGCGCCATCGGCGCGGCGCCGTAGCCGAGCACCTTCAGGCTGCGCAGGTCGGCCTGCGCGAGCGCCGGCGTGTTGAGCAGCATGTTGACCATCGCCGGTACCATGAACGTGTGCGTGATGCGCTGGCGCGCGACTTCGGCGAGGAATTGCGCGGGCTCGAACGCGTCGAACAGCACCAGCGTCGCGCCGCAGAACAGGTAGGGCTGCATCAGCATCCCCGACGCGTGCGTGATCGGCCCGATCAGCGCGAGCCGGTCGCCGGGCTGCGCGGGACGGTCCATCCCGAGCACGATCTTGCGCAGCGACGCGAGCCGGTTGCCGTAGCTCTGCATCGCCGCCTTGATGCGCCCGGTCGAGCCGGACGAGAAGTGCAGCACCGCGAGATCGTCGGCCGCCGGTACGTAGTCGGGCGCCGTATCGCTTCCCTTCGCGAGCAGCGTTTCGTAGTCGAGGTAGCCGGAGACCGCGCCGTCGAGCGACACGAACCGCTCGACCGACCCGAAGCCCGGCGAATCGGGCGTGTAGTCCGTATAGCCGCGCCCGCCGATGAACGCGACGGGCGTGCAGTTGCCGACGACGTCGGCGGCCTCGGCCGCCGTGAAGCGCGGGTTCAGCGCGGCTTTCACGAGACCCGCCTTGTACAGCGCGCACTCGATCTCGACGAGCTCGATGCAGTTGCGCGCCTGCACGGCGATACGCTCGCCGCGCGCGAAGCCGAGGCCGCGCAGCGCGTTCGCGAGGCGTGTCGAACGTTCGTCGAGCTGACGGTACGTGACGGCGCGGTCGCGGTGGACCACGGCGGGCTGGCTGCCCCAGTAGCGGGCCGCGCGCCGCAGGAAATAGGCGAAGCTCAAGACGATTCTCCTGGTCGAACAGTGCCGCCAGTCTGTAAGATGCCGAGGCATCACCACAATGCATTACCGGATATAAAGTCATAACCGACAGGAATCCTCTGATGGATACCCGCGATCTGGAGTACCTGCTGGCCGTGGAGCGGCACGGCAGCATCGGCAAGGCGGCCGACGCGCTGGGGCTGTCGCAGCCCGCGCTGACCAAGGCCGTGCAGCGGCTGGAGGCGCAGGTCGGCGTGACGCTGTTCGAGCGCACCGCGAACGGGATGACGCCGACGCCGGCCGGCGCGCGTTTCGTCGCCCGCGCGCAGCGGATCGCGCTCGAATTCGACGATGCAATGCAGGAGATGCGCGCGATCCGCGGCGGCGAACAGGGCGTCGTGCGGGTCGGCTACTCGCCGACCGTGCCCAACGCGTTCGTGCTCGGCGCGTGCCGGCAACTGATTCGCGAGCGGCCGGCCGCGCGGCTGCGGCTGCGCTGCCGGCTCGCACGCGAGCTGCTCGACCTGCTCGCGGCCGGCGAGCTCGACCTGGTGGTGGCGCCCGAGCCGCAGCAGCCGGACCCCGCGCTCGACACCATCGCGCTGTTCGACGACCGGCTCACGGTGCTCGCCGATGCCGCCCACCCGCTGCAGCGCAAGCGCGCGCTCACGCTCGCGGACCTCGCCGACCAGGAATGGCTGCTGCCGGAGACGACGATCCCGGTGCGGCACCGGATCGACGACGCATTCCGCGCGCGCGGGCTGCCGGCGCCGCGCCTGCGCGTCGAGACCGATTTCGGCAACACGTCGCTGCTGCAGTTGCTGCGCGGCACGTCGCTGCTGTGCGTCGGCGGCGCCGACGCGCTCGCCCAGGTGACCGGGCTGCGCACGCTCGACCTGCGAGCCGGCGAACTCGAACTGGACCGCCGCATCGGCGCGATGCACCGCGCGGGCGCGTACGTGCCGCCGCTCGCGCAACGGATGATCGCGCTGCTGCGGGAAAGCGCCGCAGCGCGCGCCGACCATCATTTGCGGGAGTGATGACACTCCCCTTTTTCTGCGGATTTGACCGGGAAGCGGCGGGCCGACAACACTAGCCCGCAGTGCCGCATGCATCGCGAAGACGGCACGCGCCTGCCTCCCCCTTCAGAGTCCGCCATGTACCCGACCGACACCGTGCAATCCCCGGGCGCCGCTGCCGCGCCGCTCGCCGACCGGCAACTGCGCCGGATCGTCATCGCCTCCGTCGCCGGCAACGCGATGGAGTGGTACGACTTCTTCGTGTACGGCACGGCCGCGGCGCTGGTGTTCGGTCACGTGTTCTTCCCCCCCGGCGCCTCCCCGCTCGCGGGCAGCCTCGCCGCGTTCGCGGCGTTCGCGCTCGGCTTCGTCGCGCGACCGCTCGGCGGGATCGTATTCGGCCACGTCGGCGATCGCTACGGGCGCAAGGCGTCGCTCGTCTGGACGCTGCTGATCATGGGCGCATCGACCTTCGCGATCGGCCTGCTGCCGACCTATGCGCAGATCGGCCTGTGGGCACCGGCCGCGCTGGTCGTGCTGCGCCTGCTGCAGGGCATCGCGTCCGGCGGCGAATGGGGCGGCGGCGTGCTGATGATCAGCGAGAACGCGCCGCCCGGGCAGCGCGGCTACTACGCGGCGTGGAGCCAGCTCGGCGTGGGCGGCGGCTTCGTGCTGTCGTCGATCGCGTTCCTCGCCGCGCAGGCGCTGCCGGACGACCTGTTCCGCGCGTGGGGCTGGCGGCTGCCGTTCCTCGCGAGCATCGTCATTTTCGCGATCGGCATCTATATCCGCCGCCATCTGCCGGAAAGCCGCGACTTCGAACAGGCCGGCAAACGCGGCGCGCACACGCACTTGCCGATCGTCGAGTGCATCCGCCGCCATCCGAAGGAAATCCTGCTCGCGATGGGGCTGCGCGTGGCCGAGAACGGCGGCGCGTACATCTTCCTCGCGTTCTCGCTCGTCTACGGAAAATACCTCGGGATTCCGAATGGCACGATGCTGACCGGCGTGATGATCGCGATGATCGTCGAAATGGGCGCGATGCTCGCCTGGGGCCGGTTGTCCGACCGGATCGGCCGCAAGCCCGTGTACCTGATCGGCGCGCTGAGCCTCGTCGCGTGCGCGTTTCCGTTCTTCTGGCTGCTCGACACGCGCGTGACGCCGCTCGTGTGGCTCGCGCTGACGGTCGGCACGGCGGTGAGCCACGGCGCGATGATCGGCACGCTGCCCGCGCTCGTCGGCGAGCTGTTCAGCACCGAAGTGCGCTACTCGGGCGTCGCGCTCGGTCACGAATTGGCGTCGATCTTCGCGGGCGGGATGTCGCCGCTGATCGCGACCGCGCTGCTCGCGCGCTATCACGCGTCGTGGCCGGTGTCGCTGTTCCTCATCGCGCTCGGCCTCGTGACCGTCGCGACGCTGTGCGTGATGCGCGAGACGCGCACCACGCCCGCCGCCGGTTCGCGCGGCGACCCGGCATGATCGCGCGCCGCTCAGCGCCCGGCGTCGCGCCGCGCGCGGTCGAACGCCGGCGCCAGACCGAGATGGTCGAGCAGCCGCGCGAATTCGCCGAGCCGCTGCCGCATGTACGCGGGCACGTCGACCGCCGCATAGTCGTGAAAGCCGGCGCCCGTGCGCACGCCGTCGCGGCCGGCTTCCATGTTGCGCACGACGCTCGCGGCCGGCGCGAAGCGCGGGCCGATTTCGCCGGCCAGGTACGTCGACGCGTAGTACAGGATGTCGCAACCGCCCCAGTCGATGAATTCGAGCAGCCCGAGCACCGCGAAACGCGGGCCGAAGCCGGTGCGGATCGCAGTGTCGATGTCCTCGGCGCTGGCCACGCCTTCCTCGACCATCCGCGCGGCCTCGTTCATCGCGAGCGCCTGGATGCGCGGCACGATATAGCCGGGCGCCGGCCCGCAGATCACCGGCTTCTTGCCCACGCGTTCGAGCAGCGCCGCGAGCCCGTCGACGACGGCCTGATCGGTCGCCTCGCTGCGGCTGACCTCGACGAGCGGCATCAGCAGCGCCGGGTTCAGCCAGTGCGCGTTCAGCATCCGCGCCGGGTGCGTGACGTGGCGCTGCAATTCGGTGACGACGAACGTCGACGTGGTCGACGCGATCGTTGCGTGCGCATCGACGTGCTCGCCGAGCCAGCACAGCGCGTCGGCCTTTGCATCGAGCACTTCGGGCAGCGCCTCGAACACGATGTCGGCATCGCGTACCGCGTCGGCCCCGCCGTCCCGCGCCACGAGCGCGATGCGCGCGACGACGGCATCGGCCTGCGCGGCGTCGATGCGGCCGAGCGCGACCTGCGCGTGCAGCGGCCGCACGATCTCGTCGCGCGTGCGGCCCTCGAATGCGCGCCACGCGTGCACGTCGCGCGGCTTGAAGTCGATCAGCGTCACGTCGAGGCCCGCGAACGCGAACACGAGCGCGATGCCCTGCCCCATGCGTCCCGCGCCGAGCACGTGAATGCGTGTCACATCGGCGGCCGCCTTCATGCCGAATACCCCGCGTCGAGCAGCGCGCGCAGCGCGTCCTTCGACAGCGCCGCGAGCCCGAGCCGCTCCAGCGTGCGGCCTTCCCCATACAGGTCGCGCACCGCGACCGCACTCGCGATGCTCAGCAGCCCTTGCGCGACGGGCGTCGGCACGCCGGCCCAACGCCCGCACGACACGATGAACGACAGCCCGAGCCGGGTGTCCTCGAGCATGTAGCGATGCGCGCGCAGATCGATCTTCTCGCGCCAGTCGCCGCTATCGGTCAGCTTGCCGTGCGCGCCGCGCCCGTACATCCACTCGTCGCCGTCGGTCGCGTAGTGATCGGCGAGCGGGAAATGCGGCGCGCGGTAGCCGAGCGCTTCGCGCACCGCGATGCGCTCGGCGTCGAGCGCGTTCGTCACGCGGCGGATCGACGGCTGCGTGCCTTCGTTGTGGATGTCCCACGCGTCGAAGTGTTCGAGCGGGCCGGCGTTCATCAGGATCAGCGGCGGATGGATCACCGGGCCCGCGTTCATCAGCGCGCCGGACAACGCATCCTCGACCGGCTCGACCGACGGATAGCCGGCGCGCAGCACGTCGAACGCCCAGCCCGCCGCATTCGCCGGCCACACGCCGGTCGGCAGGCGTGTCGCGTATGCGCTGATCACGACGTCGTTGTCGCCGTGCTTGCGCACCAGGTACGGCAGCGTGCCCGTTTCGGCGAACGCGACACGCGAACGGTTGCCGGCATCGGCCGCCGCGCGGGCGAACACGGCACTGCCGAACGTGCCGGGCGGCAGGAACACGACCTGGCCATCCTCCAGCAGCGGCGCGACCTGCGCGGCGAGCGCGTCGTGCGACGTGGCCGGCAGCGGCACCACGACGAGTTGCGCGCCGCGCAGCGCGGCGGCGAGATCGTCGGTCAGGCGGATCGCGCCCGGCGCATCGCCGAGCGGCACCGAACGCTTGCCGCGATAGTCGGCGACGTTCAGCACGCCAAGCTCGCGCAGCCGCGCATGCGGCTCGCGATCACGCCGCCACCACGTCACGTCGTGGCCTTTTTCGAGCAGGTCGATGGCCGCCGCATGGCAACCGTGGCCGCCGCCCAGAACACATACCTTCATCGTTTTCTCCCGGTGATCGAGTATGTCCGAGACTACGCGGCCGCCCGCGCCGCGTCGCTTCAAAACGCGCAACGACGCGCCCGTTCGCGCAACGCAATCGCGGCGATGCGCAGGCCGCGGCGCTCCCGTATCCGCCACGAGGTCTAGGCATGGACATCGCCCTTTCCCGCCATGCGCCGAACCGGCTCGGCACGCTGCAGGCGCCCGACGAAGTCGAACGCGCGGTCGCGCACCGGCTCGGGCCGCACCGGATGGCCGCGTCCGGCCGCGATCCGTTTCACGCGGAGCTGTACGAGGTGCCGCTGCATCACGGCGCGCTGCTCGAACTCTGCTACGGCCGCGAGACACGCATCGATTTCGGCGACGATGCCGATCACTTCCTGTTCCGGCTGACGCTCGCGGGCGCATGCGAGCTGCAGGCCGGCAGCGTCGTCGCACGCGCCGGGCCCGGCGAGCTGACCGTGTCGTCGCCCGCGCTCGCGAGCCGCCTGCGCACGAGCCCCGATTGCCGCAACCTCGTGCTGCGGCTCGAACGCGGCGCGCTCGAATGCAAGCTGCAGGACATGCTGCAGGCGACGCTCACGCGGCCGCTGCAATTCGACCTCGCGGCCGGCGGCACAGGCGCCGCGCTCGTGCTGCCGACCTTCGAGTACCTGTGCCGGCTCGGCGCGCAGCCGGGCGTCGGCACGGCCTCGCCGGTGTTCGGCGCCGACCTCACCGCGTGGCTGATGTCGCTGCTGCTCACACACCTGCCGCACGCGTACAGCGACGCGCTGCTGCGCGGCACGCCGCCGCTGCCCGCGCACGTGCGCCGCGCGTGCGATCACGTCGATGCGCATCTCGGCGAACCGCTCGCGCTCGCCGCGCTGGCGGCCGTCGCGGGCGTCGCGCCGCGCACGCTGCAGCATGCGTTCCGCGCGTTCCTGCACACCACGCCGGCCGCGTACGTGCGCGAGCGTCGGCTCGCCGCCGTGCATGCGGCACTGCAACGCGGCGACGCGCGCAGCGTGACCGACGTGCTGATCGCGCACGGCATCCATGGCTTCGGCCATTTCGCGAAGGCGTATGCACGGCGTTACGGCCACGCGCCTTCCGTCACCGCGAGGCAGACACGATGACGCTCTCCGCTCCCGGCCGCCCCGCGGCCGGGAGCGGAGAGCGTCATCGTGTCTGCCTCGCGGTGACGG